>JBBRCO010000264.1:0-1543 GCA_038204755.1 Verrucomicrobiales bacterium | reverse complement strand
ACGACGATGGAGGCGGCGTTGACCTCTTCGGAAATTTCGAGGTTGTCGAGTTCCCCGGACGCGCGGAGTTCGCGCATGGCGATGAGGGCGATGTCCATCAGCGTGACCGGCTTCTCATCACGGCCGAGGGCGCTGCGGGTGGCGAGGTAGGTCTTCCACGCGTCTTGGACGGGGCCGGTGTTTTCGCCGAAAGTGACTTCCTCGATTTTCGTTAGAAACGTGGTGTGGCGGCAGTGGTCGGACCAGTAGGTGTCGAGCATCCGGATCTCGGTCAGGCTCGGCGCGCGCTTTTCCTCGTCGCGGAAATAGGTCTGGCAGAATTGCACGTCCTCGGCGGACATTGCGAGGCCGAGGTCGGTGCGGAGAGTGGCGGGGGATTGGGTGGGAAAGTGGGTGAGGATCGCGACGTCCGGGGGGATGGCGGGGGGCTGGCGGTTGGAAACCGCTGCCACGGGGACTTCGTGGGAATCGACGGCGTTGATGACGTAGGATTTGACGGCGGCGATCTCGACGGCGGTAAGATTTCCGGCGAGGACGATGATTTTCGCGGAGGCGACGAACGGTCGCTCTCTGCCGGTGAGGATCTGCACGCATTGCGCGGCGGAATCGGCGCGCTGGTCGAACTGGCCGGGCAGGAATTCGACGGCGAACGCGGTTTCGTTTTCTGCGAGAGCGAGTGTTTGGGAAATATCATCGACCTGCGGTTCGGACAGGATCAGGCGGGCGGCGGAGTCGAATTCCTGAAGCTCAAGTCCCTCGATGTCGTAGCGCTGGAGGATGCGGACGTGCTTGAGGCCGGGCAGGACGAGCGACTCGTGGAGCTCGTGCAGGAGGTGGCGGGCCTCAGCGGTGTGGCCGACCTTTTTTTCGACGAAAATGCGATTCATTGGGGAAGCGCCGGATGCTAGGACGCCGCACCGCGAGGGCAAGAGGAATGGGGGCAGCGGCCGGGGCCTGGTGTCCGCTGGGTTCGCAACTCGTTACGCCCGCGAAAGGGCGTCCTGATGAAGCCGGCCGAGCGCCGCATCCGGGATGGGCGTGGGATCGGGGTAGTCGAAAATTTCACCCTCGAAGTTCCGCAGGGTGATTTTTCCAGAGGCTGTATCGACGACGTAGTTCGGGTTGATCGGGATTTTCCCGCCGCCGCCGGGGCCGTCGATGACGAATTGGGGGATGGCGTAACCCGTGGTGTGGCCGCGCAGGCCTTCGATAACCGAGACGCCTTCTGCGACCGATGTGCGGAGGTGCGAGGAGCCGGTGATGAGGTCGCACTGGTAGAGGTAATACGGCTTCACGCGGCACATGAGTAGCTTGTGGACGAGCGCTTTCTGGACTTCCACGCTGTCGTTCACGCCACGCAGCATCACGCTTTGATTGCCGAGCGGGATCCCGGCATCGGCGAGGAGGCCGAGGGCTTCGCGGACCTCGCTGGTGAGTTCGCGCGGGTGATTCGTGTGGATGGAGATGAAAAGCGGGTGGTGCTTTTTCAACATCGCGCACAGTTCTGGAGTGATCCGCTGGGGCAGGAAAATCGGGATCCGCG
>JBBRCO010000263.1:0-1569 GCA_038204755.1 Verrucomicrobiales bacterium | reverse complement strand
CTGACGCGGTGTTTCGCGACGATGGCGAGCTCGGCACCGAGGGCGTCGGCGTAGGCGCGGGCCATCTTCACGCCGCCGACGTCCGGGGAAACGACAGTGAGGTTCGAGGTGTCCGGATGGCGCTCGCGGAGGTAGCCGATGAGGACGGACTTGGCGTAGAGATGATCCACCGGGATATCGAAGAAGCCCTGGATCTGCGGGGCGTGGAGGTCCATCGTCAGCACCCGGTTCACGCCGGCGGAGGTGAGCAGATTGGCGACGAGCTTGGCCGTGATCGGCACGCGTGGCTGGTCCTTCCGGTCCTGCCGGGCGTAGCCGAAAAACGGCATCACCGCGGTGATCCGCTCGGCGCTGGCGCGGCGCGCTGCGTCCACCATGATCAGCAACTCCATGATGTTGTGATTCGTGGGCGGGCAGCTCGGCTGGATGATGAAGACATCCGCGCCGCGGACGTTTTCGTTGATTTTCACCTCCGTTTCACCGTCGGGAAAGGCGGAGACGTGGACATCGGCAAGTGGCTGGCCGAGGCTTTCGGCGATGCGTTCGGCAAGCGCGCGGTGGGCGGTTCCACTGATGATTTTCATGGGCAAAATGGCACTGGGCGGGAAGGCGGGCGGATCATTGACAGGCCGGAGACGGGCGGCAATACTTTGCTCGTAATTCGTCCCAACCCACTTTCAATTGATGTCAACCCACTCTCCTGAGGCCGTCGCCGACGCGCGGCGCACCCCCGTGAACTGGGTTTTCCGGGCCTCAGTCCTTGTCTCCGTGCTGGTGCTCGTCTGGTTCTACGGCTTCGAGCAGCGCTATGGTGCGGGACGCGACGAGTCGGCGTTCCTGTGGATTTTCCGCGCTTGGAATGACGCGGCGGACTACGAGCACGGGAAGCTGTTTCCGTTCGTGATCGCCGGCCTGATCATCTATCGGCGGAAGGACCTGAAGGCGGCGGTGAGTTCGGGCAACCACTGGGGGCTGTGGGTGGCCTTGCTGGGAGTTTTGTTTTACGCCATCGCCTGCCGCACGCTGCAACCGCGGATCGCGATGGGCAGTCTGCCCATTGTCCTGTGGGGATCGGCGTGGTTTCTGTGGGGCTGGCAGGTCGCGAAGATGCTGGCTTTTCCGCTATTCTTCTTCTGGCTCGCGGTGCCGCTGCCGAGCTTTCAGCAGGCGACGACGCACCTGCAATTGTTAGCCACCTCGATGGCGCATCATGGGTCGGGGCTTTTCGGCGTTGAAACGTATGTGGAGGGCACCAAGGTGCTGCCTATTGCCGGAAACTGGGAACCGCTGGACATCGCTGCGGGCTGCAGCGGGATCCGCTCGCTGATGGCGCTGCTGATGATTTCCGCGGCCTGGGCCTACATCGCGAAGATGGCGCTTTGGAAAAAGGTGCTGCTGTTTCTCGCCGCCTTTCCGCTGGCCATTCTTGGCAACGCGCTGCGGGTGATCTCGATCTTCGTCATCGCCGAGTATGGCGACGCGAAATGGGCGAGCACCACCTGGCATGACTGGTCGGGACTGCTGCTGTTCTATCCGTTTTCGCTGATGTTGCTGCTGGCGATCCACTCC
>JBBRCO010000262.1:0-1949 GCA_038204755.1 Verrucomicrobiales bacterium | reverse complement strand
GGAGAAGGCGTCACCAACGAGGACGAGGCCGTCGCTGGCGCAGTGTTCGGCACGGTAGGAATATTCGCCGGTGACCCAGTATTCGCCGAATTGGCGGCCTTGGGAGAGGTGCTCCTTGACCCAGACGTTGTTCTCGATTTCTCGGGCGTAAATTTCGGCGGGGTCGCGGCTGTCGCGGTAGAGGTAGTCGCGCTCGGCGACGATGCCGGAGGAAACGATGCCGTTGCGCAGCGGGATGTTCCAGAACCAGCCGCGGCCATCGAGGTAGGCGATGGTGGTGGCTCCCTCGTCGAGACCGGGGTCGCGCATGGCATCCTGGTAGAGGGTCCAGATGGCGATCTTGTTGAGCTTGGGGTCGCGCTTGCGCCAGCCGTTCTTGCGCTGGAACAGGGCGTCGCGGCCGGTGCAGTCGAGTGTGATCGGGGCGGTGACCTCGAAGGGTTCGCCATCCTCGGTGCGGGCGCGGATTCCGACGATGCGCCCGTCCTCTTTCAGGAAATCGAGAGCGGTCGTGTTTTCGCGGACCTCGACGCCCTTTGATCGGGCGTTGTCGAGGAGCATGAGATCGAACTCAGCGCGCTCCACCTGCCAGGTGGTGGCGGCTGGGTGGTCGAGGTGCTCGAAGAAATAGAAAGGGGCGGAGATGCGCCCGTCCTGGGTTGCGAACTGGACGGAATACTTTTTGGTGTAGCCGATGTCGGCCATTTTATCGACGACTCCGAGGCGTTCGAGCGTGAACCAACAGAACGGCATGAGGGATTCGCCGACGTGGTAGCGGGGGAACCTGTCCTTTTCGAGGAGAAGGACGCGGTGTCCCTTTTCGGCAAGGAGGGTTGCACAGGTGGAGCCGGCCGGGCCACCGCCGATGATGATCGCGTCGTAGTCTGTCATGGGAAAAGTGATTTGTGTTTAGCGGGTAGTGGGAGACAAAGGCAGGATTTCGAGGATTCTTGCGAGGCAGGAGCCGTCATCCTGAATCAGGTGATTATATCTCCCGTAGAGGATTCCGCCAGTGGAAGATTGAGGGAAAATTTTGCGGAGCGCTACGGCGGGGATGGTGAAAAAGCCCTGTGGTTCACTGTGGTAGGGGAGTTTGGATTCGTTGAGAATCGTGCCGAGCGGGGTGTCCCCGGCGAGGATGCGGGGGCGGATTTCCCGGGGGAACGACTCCAGGGGAATCGCGATCAGGCCGTATTCGACGCAGTTTCCGGAGGATGCGGCATGGAGGGTGACTTCCCTCAGGTAGGTGTCTTCCGAGGTCTGGGAATGCAGGACGTGGAGGCTGATGGCATCGCCATGGAAGCCGGCGAGCTCGGAGGTCATGTCGTGGTCGTGGACGAGGAGCCGGTGGAAAGGCTGGGGCACACGTGTGGAGGAAAGCCACGTGAGCGGGGTGTCGCCGAGTTCCGAGGCGGCAAGGATGGCCGCTAGAACGGGCGGGAGGATGGGGGCGGCGGTGGTTTCCATACGTCGGGCTTCGGCGGCGAAAATGATGCGGGCTCAGGCCGGCTTTCCGTTAGACCAGCTTGTCGGTGACGTGTTCGGGGAGGAAGAAGTCGTGGAGTAGGTTGTCCACGCAGAGGAGACCGTCGCGGGTGAGGACGATGGCGGAGTCCTCGATGTTGAGGAGACCTTCGTCATGGATCTGGGCGAGGGGTGCGGCGAAGCGCTCGAGGATGTTGACGCCGAATTTTTCCTGGAAGTGGCCGGCTTCGACGCGGCCGAGTTTCATCCGGAGAATGAACTCGCGGATCATGCGCTCCTCTTCGGTCGTGCGCAGGGCGCGCTTCATCGGCATTTTTCCGGCATCGAGGGCTTTGTCGTAATCGTCGATCTCGGTGAGGTTCTGGTAGTGGACGCCTTTTGCGTGCGAGAAGGAGGCGACGCCGAGGCCTAACAGATCGGCTCCGCCCCAGAGCGAGTCGCGGTAGATGAACTTGGTGCGTTGG
>JBBRCO010000261.1:0-2236 GCA_038204755.1 Verrucomicrobiales bacterium | reverse complement strand
ATGCTGCACGGGATTTTGCTCGGTCGCACGGTCGGCAGTTTTTCGGCGGTTTACGTCAGCCTGATCGGCAGTCTGCTGGTTCCGGCGGAAGACGTCATGAACTACCTGATTGTCAGCCTTGTCGCAGGGATGACGGCGGTTCTTTGCACCGACCAGGTCAGGAAACGGATCAAGCTTATCCGCGCGGGAATCTATGTCGGTATCGTGATGGTCGTCCTTGCGCTGGTTCTCGGGAAACTGGATGTCATGGCTGTTTTCGGCCCCGGTTCGATGGATCGTCTCCAGATCCTCGGCACCGGCAGCGGCATCGCCTTCGCCACCGCACTTGCGACGGCAATGTTGATCAGCGGTTTTCTCCCGATGTTCGAAGGCGCCTTTCAGCTTACCACGGACATCAGTTGGCTGGAACTCACCGACCTGAACCACAGGCTCCTCAAGGAAATGCAGCTTGAGGCGCCCGGAACTTTCCACCACAGCCTGGTGGTCGCCGCCCTTTCGGAGGCCGCTGCGGAAAAGATCGGGGCCAACGCCTCGATGTGCCGTGTATGCGCCTATTTCCACGATGTGGGGAAACTGAAGAAGCCCGGCTATTTCATCGAAAACCAGCACGACGGCGGCGAGAATCCCCACGATTCCCTCACCCCGACAATGAGTGCGCTGATCATCACCGCCCACGTCAAGGACGGCATCGACATGGCGGTGAAGCACAAGCTCAACCCCCGTATCATCGAGGTCATCCAGGAGCACCATGGCGATTCGCTCGTGTATTTCTTCTACAGGAAAGCCCAGGAACAGAAAAAGACGGAATTGGAGAAGGTGGATCGCCGCCTTGAGAATCCGGAGGACCTTCCGAAGGTGGAGGAGAAAAACTTCCGCTATCCCGGTCCGCGTCCCAGCACCAGGGAGAGCGGGATCATCTGTCTTGCGGATACCATCGAGAGCGCCTCACGCACTCTCCGCAAACCGACTCCGGCAAAAATTCGCGCTCTCGTGGATGAGCTTGTCCGCGCGAAGATCAACGACGGCCAACTCGACGGTTGCCCCCTCACTCTCCGCGAGCTTGCATTGGTGAAAGAGAGTTTCGCCAAAACCCTGCGCAGCATGCTCCACAGCCGCATCGACTACCAGAAGCCGGATGAGAAAAGCACGGCGAAGCGTCCCTCGGATCTGAGCCGCGACCCGCGTTCCCAAAACGGTCGCCTCACGACGGTCTCCGAGCGCAGCGAATAACCGCAGTCCCTGGAAGCCATGTCACTCGAAGTCATCATCGGAAACCACCAGGGCGAGATCGAAGTCCCGCTTTCATGGACGACCGCTCTTGAGGAGATAGCTGAAGCCGCCGCAAAAATGGCGCTCCAGGCCGCTGCCGGGGAAGACAGCCCGCTTTCCCACCTCGCCACCCTTGAGGTCGCCCTCGTCGATGACGCAACCAGCGCCAGGGTCCACATGGATTTCATGGGGATCGAAGGCCCCACCGATGTGATCACCTTCCACCATGGCGAGATCGTGATCGGAGCGGAGGTCGCGAAACGCCAGGCGGCCGAATACGGGGAGCCGCTCGGGCGGGAAATCCTGCGCTATTTCGTTCACGGCCTCCTCCACCTGGCGGGGCACGAGGATGCCGGTGATGACGACCGGAAGACGATGGAAACCGCCCAGGAGGAAATCGTGGCCACGCTCTGGGCGGACGGCCTTGACCGGAAGCTCGTTTAGTCCGCCCTGACGTATTTCTCGCCCCGCATTACCTCGACATCCGTGGAATAGGTGATGATCGCCCAGTCGGCGAAATATTTTTCCGCCACCTCGGCCATGATCGCATCGGCGGTTTCCTCGGAGACGATCGTGTCGATCTGTGAGTTGCGTCCCTCGAAATCGGAGGTGCGGTTGCCGCGTGATCCCTCGCCTTCCACAGCGGTGACGGACCAGCCGGTTGCGCCGTGCCTTTTGATCAGTCCGATGAGGTCGTCGCGAAGCAGGCGCTCCGCGTTGATCGTGACTTTTTTGAGTAGGACTTTCACAGCCATGAATGGAAGAGGTTTGCGAATTTCTGAAGGAGCGGGATGCCGAATCCGAGATTGAAAGGAAAAGTGATGCCGAGTGAAAGCGTGAGATAGTATCCCGGGTTCGCTTTCGGCAGGGCGATGCGGACTGCGGCCGGCGCCGCAATGTAGGACGCACTGCCGACCATTGCACCGAATATCGCAGCACCACCCGGGCTCATGCCGGCGAGGACGGC
>JBBRCO010000260.1:0-2260 GCA_038204755.1 Verrucomicrobiales bacterium | reverse complement strand
TGCTTTTCCACCGGGCTGGGACGAGATTGCGCTTGGATTCATAAGTTTTGAATGCGAGGCTTATTGTTCACATCCCTAAGATTCTAGGAACCTCAAATCAATTTGTCGAATGTCAGTTTCAAATCCCAGCCAAGTATTGAGCCGCGATGCGATCCCGAAACGCCCTTGGGCTCACCGGCTGCCGCCTCCCATCGTCATCATGGGGGTTCCGTTGGACCAATTGAACACGGCGCAGGCACTTGAAATCGTCGGTGAAATGATCGCCAGCCGCACCCCGCACCTGCTGGCAACGGCGAATGTGGACTTCCTTGCACAGGTTCAGAGCGACGAAACGCTGCGGCGCATCCTCATCGATGCAGACCTCATTTTGTGCGACGGCACGCCGCTCGTCTGGATGTCCAAGTGGCTTGGTGACCCCTTGCCCGAGCGACTGGCGGGCAGCGATCTCGTGCCGCTGCTGCTGGATCTCGCCCAGAAAAACGGCCACCGCGTTTACTTCCTAGGCGGGCGGGATGAAGTGGTGGCGATCGCGGAGGACAAGATCAAGGAACGCTGGCCGGATCTCCAGATCGCCGGCATGTACTCACCACCATTCGCCCCGATGGACAAAATGGACCACGCGGGTATCTGCCAGCGCATCCGTGACGCGAAGGCCGACATGCTTTTCGTTTCCTTCGGCTGTCCCAAGCAGGAGAAATGGCTGGCTCTCAATTTCCGCGATGCCGGAGTGCCGGTCTCCATCGGCGTGGGTGCGACGATCGACTTCCTCGCCGGTGCCGTGAAACGTGCGCCGGTCTGGATGCGCAAAACCGGTCTGGAATGGTTCTTCCGCGTGGCACAGGAACCGAAGCGCCTCGCGCACCGCTACTGGACCGATATCTGCGTGGTGGGACCGGGACTGCTCAAACAATTGCTGAAAATGGGCCCCCGAAACGAAACTCAACGATCCGCTGCTTCCGCGCTGCCTGTCAAAGCGGACAATTTCCCAGAATCGAAAACATCACCGCCGCCCGTCGTCGTCCTGCCGGAACGTCTCGACGCCCTTTCCGCCCGCGACGCCACGCTCTGGCCCGCCGTGGTCAACCGCACGCTCATCCTCGACGCGAGCCGCACCACCTTCCTCGACAGCACCGGCACCGGCAAACTCGTTCGCTTCGCCCGGGCCTCGCGCGAACACGGCGGACTCTGCATCCTCATGGGCGCGACGCCTGCGGTGCTCAGCACTCTGGATCTCATGAAACTCCGCAACATGTTTACCGAAGCCGCCAGCCTTGAGGAAGCGCTCGCCCTTGCCACAAGATGAAAATCGGACTCACCGCCACCATGATCCAGGGCGGGCGCTCGGGCGTCGCGCAATATGTATTCTCTTTGGTTGGAGAACTCATCCGCGCCGGCCAGGTGGACTTGAACGTGTTCGTGTTGGAAGACGAGCTCCCGCTGCTAGCCTTTGCCAAGGACGGCTGCCGCCTCATCCCCGTCCCGCGCGCCGCCGCCCCACCGATCAAAAATATCCTCTGGCACCAGCTTTCGCTGCCAAAACTCGCCGCAGATCTGAATCTCGATGTCCTGCACGTCCCCAGCTACCGTCGCCTCGTCCGCAGCGCGCCGTGCCCCACCGTCGGCACCATCCACGACCTCGCCCCCTTCCACGTGAAGGGAAAATACGACCTCGCCCGCATGTTCTACGGCCGCGTCGTCGTGAAATCCCTCGCCCGCAGGCAGCAGGAAATCATCGCCGTCAGCCACTGCACCGCCCGGGATATCCAGAACTTCTTCGGCATCCCGCAAAACCGCCTGCATGTGATCCACAACGGCATCGATCACGCCCGCTTTTTCCCCGCCGATCACGACACCGCCCGCGCCTGGATCGCGGAGAAACACACCATCACCGCGCCCTATTTCCTCTACGTTTCACGCCTCGAACATCCCGGGAAAAACCACGTGCGCCTGATCGAGGCCTTCGTCGCATTCAAAAAAGCTACCGGCTCCGACTGGCAGCTCGCCCTCGGTGGTGGCGACTGGCACGGCTGCGAGGCCATCAAATCCGCCGCCGCCTCATCGCCGTTTGCCAGTGACATCCGCTTCCTCGGCTTCGTCCCGGACGCCGATCTCCCGAACCTCTATCGCGGGGCACGCTGCATGGTCTATCCGAGTCTCTTCGAAGGATTCGGACTCCCACCCATCGAAGCCATGGCCTGCGGCACCCCGGTCATCAGCAGCACCCGCGGGGCGCTCGAGGAAGTCGTCGCCGATGCCGCCC
>JBBRCO010000259.1:0-2572 GCA_038204755.1 Verrucomicrobiales bacterium | reverse complement strand
GGCATTCCGGCCTCACGGATGGCGAGCCAGGCGGATTTCATTTCCTCGTGGGAATCGATGCACATGACTTTCACGAGTTGGCGCAGCGTGTTGAATGAGGCTCCGGTGAGTTCTTTCTGATAGGTGAAATTACCCGGATCCTCGTAAGGGTGGATCTGCGGCATCGTCGAGTTTCCGAGGTTGATAGGAGTGTAGATGTCGCGGCGGATCGGCGTGCGGTGCAGGGCGCGGTCGCGCGGGCCGTTGGGCGTGCCAGGTTTGCCGAACCAGAGTGTCTGCGCTTCCGGGGAGAGGCAGAATTCCACGAAATTCTGCGCGAGGATGGGATGCGGTGCGCCTTTGAGCACGGCTATGGGATCGGCGCTCAGGGTGGTGCCGCCTTTTGGGGCGATCCAAACGACGCGCGGGCTGCCGTCGATGGTGGTTAGTTCTTCGGCATACGAACGGCCGTAGAAATCGATGCACATGCCGGCCGCCGCGTTTCCAGCTCCGACATCCTGCGGGATCTTTGGCGCGCTGTCGGTGAAATAACGTGAGTTCGCCGCCATGCGCTGGATGAGTTGCAGGCCGGTGGTCCAACCGGAATTGATGGCCTCCGTGCGATCCGCGCCGGGAACTGCTAGGGCGCGCTGGATTTCTCCCTGGAGGACCAACTCGAAAGCGCGGGCGACGGAGCCGCTCTTCGTCGGATCTGCTAGGGCGAGCGATCCGGCATAACGGGGATCGCCAAGATCCTGCCAGGCAGTGGGAGAGGGGACGTTGAGGCGTTTGAGAACCATCGGATTATAACAGATTCCGAACTGCGATATGCAGGTGCCGACCCAGACGTGGTCCGCAGGGAAATAACGTTCGCCGGTGAATGTCTCGGGAACCGGCCCGTCCTTCACAAAAAGCTGTGGCTGCGATTTAAAAACATCAAGCGGTGCGAGGCGGTTCTTTTTCGACTGGCTGGCGAAATCCGGTTCGCCGCCGCCGAAGAAGATGTCCACGCCGATGCCGCTGCGTTTGGTTTCCTCCGCTGCCTTGAAGCCGGCGTCGAGTACCATCCGGATCTCGGAGGTGCCGCCGGGCGTGCGCCAATCGAGATAGATGGAACGCCCGGTTTTTTTCCTCCAGTAGGCGGCGAAGGCTTCGCCGAATTCCTGGCGGATGGATTCGTTGTGAGGCGTTAGAACGACGAGCGTGTCATCGGCATTGCGCGAACTCGTCGTCGCCGTCTGCCGGCGCATGGCCAGCGGAAAAGCGACGATCAATGCTAACAATCCGAAGATGATCCAAGCGCGTTGTTTCATTCCGAGGTGGGGGATCAGGGTTTCAGAATGATGGCATCATCATGGCGGGCATGCAGGATGACGCTTTCCCCGCCCGGCTCGTGGATGAAGTGCGGGTTTATTTCCACGACTTGCTGGCGTCCGCCTGCAGTCTCGATCCAGTATTGGATGCGTTGGCCGAGGTAGCTGCGCTCGCTGATTTTACCGTGTACCTCGTTGTCGCCGCTTTCCTTGTGCAGCCGCCAAGCTTCGGGTCGGATGGAAAGCCGCAGCGCCTCGCCCGGGGCGGGGGACCAGCTTGGATCGGTGACGCGGCCGACGATTGGACCCATCGCGGTTTTTACCATGGTGAAGCCGTCGCGGGTCTCGACCGCCTCGCCGGGGATGAGGTTGGTTTCGCCGATGAAATTGGCGACATACGCCGTTAGCGGGGTGCGGTAAATTTCCTCCGGCGTGCCGATCTGGCCAATTTTCCCACGGGTGAGCACTGCCATGCGGTCGGCCATGGCGAGCGCTTCTTCCTGATCATGGGTGACATAGATACCGGTGAGGCCGTTTTCCTTCACGATGCGGCGGATCTCGCGGCGCATTTCCACGCGGAGCTGGGCGTCGAGGTTCGAGAGCGGTTCATCGAGCAGGAGGCATTTTGGTTTCACGACGAGTGCGCGGGCCAGGGAAACCCGCTGCTGCTGGCCGCCGGACATCTGGTCGATTGATCGGTCCCCGAATCCCGGGAGCTGGACCATTTCCAGAACTTCCTCGACGCGGCGTTTGGTCTCCGGTTTCGGCACTTTCCGTTCCTCCAACCCGAACGCGATGTTCTGGCCCACCGTGAGATGCGGCCACAGCGCGTAGCTTTGGAAAACCATCGCCGCCTCGCGCTTGTGCGGCGGCATCCTCGTCACATCGCGGTCGCCGAAATGGATCGAGCCGCTGGTGGGCGTTTCCAAGCCCGCGATGCAGCGGAGCAGGGTGGTTTTCCCGCAGCCCGAGGCACCGAGCAGGAAAAACAGCTCGCCGGCTTTCACTTGGAGGCTGATTCCGTCGAGAGCGCGGATGTTTTCAAAGGATTTAACGACGTTTTCCGCGATGATTGCTTCCATGGCCATTGATGCACCCATGCTTTCCCACGGGCGGCGGGAAGCAAGCCGGAAGCAGTTTAAATGCACGCAAACGCGCGGCGGAATTTTTTCAAAGATTCTCTTGCAAACCCGGTGGCCGAACCTTAACAAGTGCGCCCACCCAACCGGATGCTCGGATGGCGGAATTGGTAGACGCGCTAGACTAAGGATCTAGTAGGG
>JBBRCO010000258.1:0-2720 GCA_038204755.1 Verrucomicrobiales bacterium | reverse complement strand
AAACCGGCGGCCGTTTTTTCGTAACCCCGTCGGGCGCCAAAATTTAAAAAATGGAATGCCAAGTACCGACCCAGTTTATAGCGTCCCCCCCTCCAAGGGCAGGTGTAAGAGTGGTCGAAAGAGCACCCTTGGAAATCGTGTGTGGGGTCAAACCCACCGAGGGTTCGAATCCCTCCCTGTCCGCCATCTGTTTGAACTGCGGCAGTTGCTGCGTCATGGCCGTTGATAAATTCAGTCGATGTCCCATCGCTTGGCGACCGGTGCCGGCTGCATCCCGACCGGCAAACGCGTGGCCAGCAGGCCGACTGGAAACCTTGAGTCCGGTGTGCGGCGGCATGGCGTCCGGAGTGGAGACGTTTCCAACAGGTTGGCAACGCCGTCCTTGTGTTCACACCGTGTAGCGCATGATGCAAATTCAGCGCTTGGCCTGCTGGCGCCCCCCCCGTCAGGGGGTGCCGATCGATTCCTCCGCCTCCCGCAACAGGATCCGGGCGATCACCCAGTCGAACCAATATCCGTCGTCTTCATAATTGAGATTAAGGCCGGTCGCAGAACGCTTCTCAATTTTTTGCCGCGCAGAATCAAGCGCGGCAAGCGATTCATCGAGCTTACCTTCACGTTTAAGCGACATCGCCAGCAGCAGACCGGCGGAGGCATCGCGCGAACCATTTCGCGAGGGTTGCTCCAAGCACCTCCTTGCCCAACCCGCAGCCGCCGCATGCTGGCCACGGCGATACTCGGCCAAGGCGAGGGAATTCATCCGCCACACGTTCATGTGCATGTCTGAGTAGGAAATTTCTCCCTGATCGAGACCTTCAAGAGACGCCAAGGCTTCTTCGATCAACGGATCGAGGCGCGCCATCAGATCCTTACCCGCCGGCACCAGCAGCGAAACTTTCACGATGCGTTCCGCGGAGATCACGCCCGGCGTCGTTTCAAATCGCGCCACCATCGTGCGGCGGAACCCGTCGAAAGCCTCCAGATCACCGCTCTCGATCCATGCCGAACCGGTGCGAAGGTGGTCGAGCGTCGGATTGTCCGCTTCATCGAATTGATTGACTTTGACCAGATAGGAAAATCGTTCCGCCGCCTTGCGCCAACGGCGATTGACCGCATGCCAGTCCCCCAGGCTGCGGAACACCTGCGCGCCTTCCGGTGTCGGGCGGATCACCGGCAAGCCGTCCACGATGGCGTCGGCGGCTTCCATATTCTGGCTGCGCAGCAATACCAGGGCCTGGGTGATCTTCTCCCGGGTCTCGGCGAGCAGGCGTAACCTCATTTCCTGCTCGCGGCCGGTTTCCGCCTCTTTCCGCAGGAGCGCTTGCTGCTGCTCCGATAGGGCGAGATTCTTCCGCGCCTCGCGCTCGCCGAAGTAGAGCCGGGTGGAAATGAGGGTGGCGACGAACAAGGTCACGGCCACCGCGCCGATCGAGCCCAGCAGGACCCGGTTGCGGCGGATCAATTTCCCCATGCGGTAGCGGCGGGTCGGCGTGCGGGCCAGCACCGGCTCGTTGTGAAGATGGCGGTGGATGTCCATCGCCAGCCCGTGGGCGGTTTCATACCGGCGGGAGCGGTCCTTCTGCAGCGCCTTCATGACGATGTTGTCGAGATCCCCGCGCACCGCGCCGATGAGCGCGGAAGTGCCCAGCCCTCTCGCCTTGGCGATGGCGGCGGATTCGGCGGTCCCGAGATTTTCCAACATCGTCGAAGCCGGCGGCGGATCGACCTCGCGCAAGGTCCTCAGCATTTCCGTGAGTCCCAGCTTTGCCAGTGCGTGCGGATCGAAGGGCGGCCGCCCGGTCAGAAGCTCCAACAACAAGGCTCCGAGGCTGTAAATGTCACTGCGCGTGTCGATGTCGCTGCCACCGGTTTTCTCCGCCTGCTCCGGACTCATGTAGGCCGGAGTGCCGAGGATCTGCCAGTTTCCCGTTAGGATCGTTTCTTCGGTGAGCCGGGTCTCGGTCGCCTTGGCAATGCCGAAGTCGATCACCTTCGGCACCGCCACCCCGTCGTGCGAAGTCACAAGGATGTTGGACGGCTTGATGTCGCGGTGCACCACGCCTTTCTGGTGGGCGTGCTGGATCGCCTGGCAGACCAGCGTGAAGAGATTCAGCCGCTCCGGAATCCCTAGCAGGTGGAAGTCGCAGTATTCGGTGATCCTGAGTCCGCGCACCATTTCCATCACGAAATACGGCCGTCCCGCCTCGGTCGCTCCGGCGTCGAGCACCATTGCGATGTTCGGGTGATCCATCATGGCCAGCGCCTGCCGTTCCGCCTCGAAGCGCGAGATGACCGACAAGGTGTCCATCCCGAGCTTGATGACTTTCAGCGCGACCTGGCGACGGACCGGCTCCCGTTGCTCAGCCATGTAAACACTGCCGCAGCCGCCCTCGCCGATGCGCTCGACGATTTCATAGCGCCCGATCCGGGTGCCGATCTTCTCCTCGGCAAAGGATGTCAGGTCGCTGCCACCGTCGAGCGTGGCCTCCTGCAACAGCGGCGGAATCGCGGTGAGGCTTTGGGTGAAAAAAGCCTCCGCCTCCCGGTCCACCCGCAGCAGCGCGGTCAAGCGGGCTTGCATGGCCGGATCACCGCCACACGCTTCCGTTAGGAATTTCGCTTGCGCCGCCGGTCCATCGAGTTGCCGGGCGGCATCGAAAAGATCTTCCTCCGCAGAAGTGCCGGCATTCATCGAATTCAGGCTTCCGACGGGTTCAGCG
>JBBRCO010000257.1:0-2757 GCA_038204755.1 Verrucomicrobiales bacterium | reverse complement strand
CTGCCGATCGGCAACCTGACGAGCCAGTTTTTCGCAAACATCTATCTGGATGCGTTTGATCATTTCGTGAAACAGGAACTGCGGGTGAAAGGCTATCTGCGCTATGTGGATGATTTCCTGCTGTTCGGGGAGAACGCGTCGAGAACTTCCGCTCGCGCGGTATAGCGGTGTCCAAGGAGACTTTGCTGGCCATGCTCGCCCATCTGGAGGATGCCTTTTTGGTTTTCACCCTGCCGGTGGCCTCACGCTCCGAGCGGCGTCGACAGGTAAACCCGCGCAAGCTTTACCTGGCCGACCACGGGCTCGCGCAGGCATTCAGCCCGGCCTCTGGTCTTGATCGCGGGCGCTTGGTGGAAAATCTGGTGGCCTGCGAGCTGGCGCGGCAATCCCGCGACCTGGCGTATGTGAAAACAGCCGACGCCCATGAAGTGGATTTCCTCGCAACCGCATATGATGGCAGCCAGCGGCTGGTGCAGGTGGCTTCGGATATCTCGGAGGCCGCCACGTTCGGGCGGGAGTTGCGGGCGCTGGCGGGCGCGGCGGCGGAGTTTCCGCAGGCCGGGCGCATTTTGTTGGCTGAGACCGACCCGCCCCGGGGCGCGGAGATGCCGGAGGGTGTCCGTCTGATGCCGGTGTGGCGGTGGCTGTTGGAAGAGCCAGCGGGATAGGCGGGTAGGAATTTTCCCGAAATTTTTCTTGTCAGCTTGGAGTGATAGACGCTTGGATTATTGATAATGAAAATTTGCAAAGTTAAATTCACAGCCGTTTCCATTCTTCTTCTCGCCTCCCCGGCGTTTGCCGACACCTTCGGCTCCGGCGGAAACCAGTTCGATATTGACTTCGTGACCATCGGTAATGCCGGGAACGTCAATGACGGATTAACTGGAAACACTGCCTACGGAGGTGTCTCATACACCTACCGGATGGGGGTGTACGAGGTTAGCCGGGACATGATCACGAAATACAATACCATCGGAGTCGGACCGGCGATCACTCTAAACGACATGACTTCATTAGGTGGCAACGGTGCTGCGAGACCAGCGACCGGCGTATCTTGGAACGAGGCTGCACGCTTCGTGAACTATTTGAACACAAGCAGCGGTCACAGCGCGGCGTATCAGTTCGACACGGGCGGAGCGAATGACAACATCGCGCTGTGGGAAGTGGGCGATTCCGGCTACAATGCGGCCAATCCATTCCGCAACAGCAATGCGCACTACTTCCTGCCGAGCGAGGACGAGTGGTATAAGGCGGCGTATTACGATCCGAACAAGAGCGGTGGCGCCGGCTATTGGGACTTTGCGACGGGTAGCGACACGGCACCGACGGCGGTGGCGAGCGGCACGAGCGGCGCAGTTTACAATGGACAGCCAGGACCGGCGGACATCACCAATGCGGGCGGACTGAGCGCTTACGGCACGATGGCGCAGAACGGCAACGTGTGGGAATGGGGCGAGTCAGGCTCCACGGCTCCGAATGATACGGCGGGTGAGTCGCGGGTGATCCGCGGCGGCGGCTGGGACAGCGCCTCCAGCGCCCTCGCGTCGTCGGGCCGCGTCATCCTCAGCCCCTCGACCGAGAGCATCGTCGTGGGGTTCCGCGTCGCGGCTGTTCCTGAGCCGTCCGCATTTTTCTTAACACTCATCAGCGCGGTGTGCCTTGTTATCAGAAGAAAGCGCTGATTTCTTCCCTTTGCCCTTTGGCTCTTTGCCCTTTTCTCTATTTCCATGGGAGGTAACCAGCGGGAAAAGATGTCGCAGGAATTTCGCCCCACCCGCCCGGCGATACGGGATCGAAATGTTTTTGATGTAACGTCGCAGACAGGGAAACATGGGCAAGACCCGGATGGCTCATGGGGTAAGGGATCAGATCGGCAGTTGACCTCGTCGTGGAGGTTCCGGGCGGGCGCGGCGGTTTTCCTGCTGCTTTTATGTGGCATCGTTACAATCTTGCTTTGGCCTGCTGAAGTTCGGAAAGTGGACAAAATTTCAGCTTCCACCGCTGAGGACGAGATCCGAGATCGCATTGGGAAAGCCGAAGCGGTGGCGAAGGCATTTCTGGCTGAGAGTGACCCGCAGGAACGGCTGCGCTGGGTCCGTGACGCGGAAGGGGTAATTGGGCGAATGGACGACTATTCAGATGAGGCGCGGGAAACACCTGCCGAGATCGAGAAGATGATAGGCCATGTGACCGAGGATGGTCGGACGGTGACGGCCTTCGCGGTGGCGATGCCCTCGGGGGAGATGCGGCTGCTGGAAGTGGTTGAGACGGATGATGGGCCGAAGGTGGATTGGGATGCGTATGCGCGGTATGGCACGGCAAGCTGGGAGGATCTTTTGTCCGGCAAGGCGGAGCGGGCGGTGGTGCGGGTGTTCTGCGAACCTTCGTCCGAGCGGCCGGAACCTTTTGGGAATCAGGCGGAGTGGACTTGTTTCCGATTGAGCAGTCCTGACCTGCCGCAAGCGGCGCTGGGTTTCGCGCAGGTGGGAAGCGTCCGGGAGGCGATGATGAAGAAGGTGATCCTAGGCACGCCGGGCTATCGCCAACGCTTCACCTTGGAGATTTTGCGCCACGAGGGAAAGGACGAGCCGCTCTTCGAGATCACCCGCTGCCTGGCTGTGGGCTGGATTCTCGGCGAGCGGGACGTGGAGGAGGACTGGCGGGAGAAGGGTGAATGAGCGGCGCTGCCTGGTTTGCCGATGTGGAGATACAATCAAGATTTCAGACAAAATGAATTATCCCGTGCCGTTTTTCGTA
>JBBRCO010000256.1:0-2770 GCA_038204755.1 Verrucomicrobiales bacterium | reverse complement strand
GCCGTGGTCAACGTGACCGATCGTGCCGATGTTTACGTGCGGCTTGTTGCGCTGGAATGCTTCTTTTGCCATGGTGGTTGTTGTTCTGCTTGAGACTGTTGAGATTTTTCGAGATTGCCCTGGAGCTCGCGGGGGGACTTGAACCCCCGACCTCATCCTTACCAAGGATGCGCTCTACCCCTGAGCTACGCGAGCATTGTGACACTGGTTGCCCCACCTTCAACCCGACAAAAACACCGCGACCAATCTCAAAAAAGAGCGAGACCAGGCGCGGCACCCCTGACTTGATGTGGGGAAGAGCGGGCGGACAGTAACAAAGCCCGCTACCCTGTCAAAAAAAATCTCAATGAAAAGAATATTTATCCTAATCCCCTGAAAACGTATGGATCACGCGGGTTGGCTGACGGCTTCCGGTAGCAGCAAAGAGAGTCTTTGGATCGCTTGGCAGCTCCCGTTTTCCATATCCACATCCACAATCACGCCGCACAGACGCACCGGACCTTTGGCGATGGGAAAACGCGTCGGCATGCCGGATTTAAACCGCCAGACCACGGATTCGATCGCGCGGCCGAGGATGGATTCGTCCGGACCGCACATGCCGGCGTCGGTCAAATAGCCGGTGCCGCCGGGGAAAATGCGCTCATCCGCCGTTTGGACGTGCGTGTGGGTGCCGACGACCAGCGAAACCTTGCCATCGAGCATCCGCCCCATCGCGATTTTCTCGCTGGTGGTTTCCGCGTGATAATCCAGCACGATGGCCATCACCCCGTCCGCCCGCAGGCGTTCCACTTCCTTTTCCACCGCGAGATACGGGTTTTCCAAAGGCGGCTGGATGAACGAACGCCCCTGCGCCTGCATCACCGCGACCCGGCCCTTCGCCGTTTCCAACACCACGCTGCCCGCACCAGGCGTGCCTTCCGGGTAGTTGATCGGCCGCAGCAGGCGTGGCTCGGTCGGGAAATAATCGACGATTTCCTGCTGGTCCCAAACGTGGTCGCCGGTGGTGATGACGGCCGCTCCGGCGCGCAGCAGGTCGATTGCGATCTTCGGTGTGATCCCCTTCCCGCCTGCGGAGTTTTCGCCGTTGACGATGATAAAATCAAGGCCCTCCGACTGTTTGAGCAGCGGCAGTTGTTCGATCACGGCCTTGCGTCCAGGCTCGCCAACCACATCGCCGAGGAATAAAATACGAATCGCAGACATGATGGAAAATCGGAGCCGTTATCCTTTCGCTCCTCCGCAAGGCTTCACATTCCCGTGCTCCGCGACAATCCAATTTCCTCAATGAGCCGATTCCCCACCAAACGGATCCCGCTTCTAACCATCTGCATCATCCTGCTGGCGGTCGTCGCGCTTTTCGTTTTCCGGTCCCGCCCTGCACCACCGCCGCCGAGACCGGCTCCCCCGCCGGCCCCGCTTTCGATGCTGGCCGAGCCGCCTGATTGGAAAAAGCTCGAAGCCTATCAAAACAGCATCTCCCGCGACGAATTCGAGCGGCTGCTCACCACCGTTTTCACCACCGGCAGCGCTTGGAAAAACTTCATCGAAACCGACGCCAGCGAAGCCCGCATCAAAACCGGCGCGCCCCCGCCCGCCGACACCTTCCACCTCCGTTTCGCCACCCCAGCCGCCACCACTCCCGCCATCCGCCATTGGAAAACCGCCACCGAGCTTCCTCCCACCACACCGGAAAAACCCCTCGCCGGACTGAAGATCGCCATCGATCCCGGCCACATCGGCGGCGCGTGGGCGAAAATGGAAGAACGCTGGTTCATCGTCGGTGATGGCACACCGGTCTGCGAGGGAGACATGACGCTCCAGGTCGCCAATCTCCTCAAGCCCCGCCTCGAATCCCTCGGCGCGATCGTCACCCTCGTCCGCGACAAAACCGAACCCGTCACCCTCATCCGGCCGGACGCCCTGCTCACCCTCGCCAAGGACTCCGCCGCCGCAAGTATCCCGCAGAAGCTCGCCGAGCGCCTCTTCTACCGCACCGCAGAAATCCACGCCCGCGCCAAGCTCGTCAACGATTCCATCAAGCCCGACCTCGTCCTCTGCCTCCACTTCAACGCCGAGGCCTGGGGCGACCCCAACAACCCCACCCTCATCGGCCGCACCCACCTCCACCTCCTCGTAAATGGTGCCTACAGCGATGACGAAGTCATCCTCGCCGACCAACGTTTCGCCCTGCTCCAGAAGCTCCTCCAACGCACCCAGCAGGAGGAAATCCTCGTCGGCTCCCGCATCGCCAGCACCTTCGCCGAAGCCAGCGGCCTCCCCGCCTATCAGTATCCGCCGGATTCCAAAACCGCCCGCCCTATCCCCGGAAGCCCCTACCTCTGGGCCCGCAACCTCCTCGCCAACCGCCTCTACGACTGCCCCGTCATCTTCATGGAACCCTACGTCATGAACTCCACCATCGACTACCCACGCATCCAGGCCGGTGACTACGACGGCATGCGCGAAATCAGCGGGAAAATGCAGCCCTCGATCTTCCGCGAATACGCCGATGCCATCGCCCAAGGTTTAGCGAGGCACTACTCCCAAGCACGGACCGAACCCGGCCACTGACCCGCCCCAGCCCGGCGTGACACAGACATTCCTGTCTGTTCTTCCACAAGCCCCAGCCCGGCGATAGAGGTAGGAACGGGGCTTTCGCCCCGCTCCCCCCTCCGAACCGGACGTGCGGATCTCCCGCATCCGGCTCTCCAGTCAGTAGTTTACTCCGTTACGGAGGCTCGCGATTTCAGTTTCTCGGGCGTCTAGCAGG
>JBBRCO010000255.1:0-2823 GCA_038204755.1 Verrucomicrobiales bacterium | reverse complement strand
TCCAGTTCGTTGTCGCTGAAAATGCGCTTCAGGTGCTGATTGATGGCAGGGATGGAGACCCCGTAAAGCTCTGCCATCATCTTCTGCGTCAACCAGATGTTTTCATCCTCATAGCGCATTTCGACGCACGCTTCCGAGTCGCCTCCAGCCGCCACAAAGGTCAAGTATTCCGCCGCCGAAGAGCGAACGAGCGTGACTGCGGTGTTCTTTTTGGCGCGATCGCCGGAAGTGAGTTTCTTTTTGCTCATGGGATTTGCGTCTTTTCAGGTCGAACTTGTAAGAAACGCTTACCAGTTACCCAGTTGTTCTGGACCAGCGAAGTCTGTCTCCGCCTGCCTCTTCCGCCCCAACGGGGCATCAAACGATAGCCCAGGGCAGCGCCCTGGGTCCCATCACCCACAGGATTCCAAGCCCTGAAGGGGCGGCACCATCCGCGGAATGCCGCTTTGATCCCCATGGCAATCCCGGCACCGATCTTCGGCAGCTCTAAATTCTCTTCCATTCGATGTTCGATGTTCGATGTTTGGCGTTCGATGTTCCCTCTGCTCTCCCGCGCCGGGACCGCGCCCTCCGGCGGAATCACCTTCCCGTTCACGTAGCTCCACCCCGTGTCCTAGAACCACTGGATCGCGAGCTGTTCTAGTTGGTCTTCCGTGATCATTTTTTAATGCGTTGAATTTTTGGTTCGCAGTCGCCTCAGGGGCGTGCTATCCTTGCGGTATAGCTTTGCTTTACGGCTTGGCAGGACGGAGCACCGCAAGGATAGCACGCCCCTGAGGCGACCCCGTCCTTGTCTAATGCCAGCTTCCAGCTCGGAAATCTCGTCAAAATGTCGTGATTTGCTGCCCCAACTTGGGTTACAATACCTATCCCGACAAAATGTCGGGATTATTGTCGGGATTCTGAAGAATCTCCCTAAATCAAGACTGAATCCCGACACTTTGCCGGGATTATTGTCGGAATATCGCTTTATGGCTGAACCAAGGTGTATGTCGTTGAGGGACCACGCCCTTGTCGGCTGATGAGATCCACTTCCCGCAGCTTCTTCAAAACACGCTGCGCCTTGCGTTCATCGAATCCAAGCCGTTCCATCAAATCGCGGCTACTCACGACTTGCTGGCCCGAGATAAGCTCCAGAGCAGCCTTCTCATCCTCACTCAGACCATCTCTTACCTTTGCAGTCAATCCCGTGAGAAAAGCGACTTTGCTCCGGTAGATCGTCAACATCAATGAGTCCCCCTCCATCGAGTAGGAAGGAAGAGGCAAGCCAAGCTTCTCAGCCTCTTCTTTCAAACTCGTCAATCCATAGCCCTGCTCTTCCGCCAATCCCATTCGTGCAAAAACAAAGTGAAGTATCGGATTTCGGCTCTTCATTGGCGCACTGAACGAACGCATCTGCGCCATGGTGATAGGGGGGATTGGGCCACCCGGACTCTTGATCGTGATGGTGTCTCGCGTGACAACCAATTGGCATTTCTGTCCCTTGATATCATAGTCACGATGAATCAGCGCGTTCACCACGGCCTCGCGGATCATCTCAAAAGGCAGATCAACCCGCTCGGTTCGTTCCATCTGACTACGATCCAGCGTATTTGGCAGAACCTTGTTCAGCCAAGTTTCCAATTCTCCGGGAATCAGAACCATTGGCATCGCAAACTCCTTCCTCTCCGCCTTTCCACCCGAAAACTCAGCCCTCGCTAGCAAGCCCGCTTGCGGCAGCGCAAGACGCGGATCGTTTCCAAAAAGCAGATAACCAAATCCTGATGGCACCAAACCATCCTTCTCCTCCGTAAGTAGGCCCTGCAGCTTCAACATCCGATTGAACTCTTCAGAGTCCACTGTCGCATTGATACTAGCCTTAGTCTGATAACGTTCCAAAGCCGCCCGCGAAAAGTCTCCAATCTTCGATTCTCCGAGCCCGTCCTCATACTCGGAGAGTTTGATCGGCTTCTCTTCCTTCTCACCTGCCTGTTGCCGCGCCCACGCGAAGAAGGCCCTATTCTCACCCTGTATGACTTCCTGAAGGTCACGATCGAACATCTCAATCTCCACCCCGTGATCCCGAAGGTATTGGATGCCCTTTCCGGCTACCACAGGATTGTCGTCTTCAATCCCGACATACACCTTCTTGATGCGGGCGCTGACAATGTGTCTCGCACAACCCCGCTTCGGTTCGTTCCGGTGCAAACACGGCTCCAAGGTAGAAAATAGCACACTGCCGTCCAACTTCTCTCCCACACACTTTCGTTCCAAAAGGGTAAACTCCGCATGATTTCCCTCACGCAATTCACCGCGACAGGCGGTTTCGGAGCTTCCGTCAACACGCACCAACACGGCTCCCACCAGCGGGTTGGGCTTATCATCCATCCTCGACTCACCGACAGATTGTCTCATCACCATGATGGCAAGCTCCATCATTTTGCGCGGATCAAATTTCGGTTTGGCTGCCATACGGTTAACTGAGTGAAAAGGTGTGGAAAGAATTCCAGATAAATCTAGTGCGATCAAGAGCATGCAAAGGCGTCAACGCCACATCCACCGCTTGTCCCGGCATAGCACCGCGACGCCGGACCTCGCCCACCGGCGAAATCACCTTCCCGTTCACCCATCCCCACCCCGTGTCTTGGAACCGCTGGATCGCGAGCTGTTCGAGTTGGTCTTCGGTGATCATAAATTAAGCAATCGCCGCAGGGACGGCCGCCCATCCTACAAAAGCAACGCCCATCATCATTTTGAAATGCTCATGATTATCAAGCGCTTAGTCGGCCATTTCTCACACCGGATTTCCTACCGCCCACCTCCCATTCAAATCCACGTCATCCC
>JBBRCO010000254.1:0-2987 GCA_038204755.1 Verrucomicrobiales bacterium | reverse complement strand
ACCCCGGAACCGACGAGCGGCTCCGGGGTTTCTTTTTACAAGGAGATAATTGTAATTAGCGGGCCGCGGAGGAGGACCGGCGGCGGAAGAGGCAGGTGAGACCAGCGAGGCCGAGAAGGGCGACGGTGGAGGGCTCGGGGACGGTCACGCTATCCACCAGCAAGGCGGATGAGGTCTGCCCGTCGATCACGTCCACAACGCCGAAGGTAACTGTGACCACGGTGTCCGAAACTACGGTGGATCCGAGAAAGACGTTAGTCCCGGTGGTGCGGGAGTAGCTAAGGGCGCCGGTTCCAGTGGCGGCTGAGGAGGTAGCCAAGGTGATGAGGTTTTGTGTGATGCTGTCGTCAATCACCACATAAGCGTAATCAGAACCGGCTAGCTCGTTGGTGAAGAGTCTCCAGGTGAAGCGCAGGGCACCACCTGAAGGAATGGTGAAGGTTTGCTTGAGAGCGGAACCTTCGACGGCAAAAATGCTGTTGAGGAAGTCCGGGTCGAGAGCAAAGTCAGGCAGGTTGGAGAACGTTTCCAATTGGTTGGAGCCAACGGAAGGGATTCCGCTGAAGATGAAGGTCACGGATGGAGCGTCGTCGGTGGGGGCGGTGGCGATTGCGGCGGTTGTGAGGAAGGCGCCGCCGGAACGGGCGGCGACGTCACCGATAGTAGTCCATGCGGTGAGGCCGATATCAAATCCGCCGTTGTTGATGGCGGAGGCCGACTGGGCAATGGAAAGGCAGGCGATTCCGACAAGTGAGAGAAGTTTGGTTTTCATGTAATTTTAAGTTTAGTTTTTTGTATTTTTGAGGTTTTTTATTTTTAGAGGATGAAGTTTGCTGCGTTGTTGAGTTGAGCGACGGTCACACCTTGCACAACCGCCAGCGGAGTGCGGCGACCGGCGAGGGTGATCTGTATGCTGACGCCACCGTTGACGGCGACGAAGCTGATGTTTCCGCCGAGCACTCCGGGAGTGCGTGCTGCGGTGAAGATTGCTGCGAGGTTGATGACATCTACGCCCACGGAGAAGTCGGTGATGGTGTCTCCAGCGTCGCGCAAACTGGAGAAGACAAAGGTATCGGCTCCCGTTCCGCCAGTGACAACGTCGCCACCGAGTCCTGCCGTGATAGTATCTGCACCAGGTCCGGCTTCGACTTGATCACGCCCGGTGGTGCCAGTGATGGTGTCGTTCCCCGTGGTGGCGTAGATCATGTCGATGATGCGGCCTGCACGATCGAAGATGTTTTGAGCACCGTATTCCGGGTTGTTCACGGAGCTGACGATTCCACCCAGACCGCCGTCCACGACGGGCGTCGTAATGTATTCCGACAAGGCCGCCTGGTAAGTGATGGTGAAGGGTGAGTTTTCAAACACGACGCCATTGGCCGCAAACGGATAACCGTCGCCGCCCGCCGCCGTGAAATCGATGGTGGCGAATGAGAAGGTGGCGTTATTCACGATCGTTCCGAAGTCCACCAGCAAGGTGTCGTCGGCGGTGGTTGCTGTGTTATTGGTCAGAGTCAGTTTACGGACGCGGTCACCAGCGGTGCGGGTGCTGTCATAGATGACCTGGATGCCGGAGACCTGCGGGTATCGGCCATCCTCACCACCGCTCGGATTAGTGTTCGTAGCTCCAAAGCCGTGCTCGAGGATCGCCTTGAGCTGGGTCGCGGACATCGCGGGAGCGCGTTTCACGAGGTTGGTAAAGGGGAGCACGTTAAAGGTGTCGCCTTCGCTGACGTTGCCTGGGCCGGCAATACTGGTGCGAACGCCGCCACCGTTCTGGATCGACACTTGCGCTTCACCGGCGAAACGCATCGAGTCGGCAACGAGGTTGCCGAGGTTGGTCTCGGATTTGCGAATGCCAGGGGCAAAGTTACGCGGGCTGCCAGCACCGGCACGGTCCCCGTTCAGGCGGTTGTCAGTGGTGCCGATGATCTGCGCATTGAGTGCCGCGATGAAATTGTTCACCGGAGTCACGACACTAGCGAAGAGCGTGGCATCGCCACCTCCTGCGCTGCCAGTACCGACGCGGAGCATTTTCGAGTTGAGCGTATCAACAGAGAAGACGCCCGTGTTGTCGTCGATCGAGACCCGTAGCTCACCGACATATCGGTTGCCAAAATGACTTGTCACAATGGGCACAGCCTTGGGAATAGCAGAACCATCGTTTGCAAAAATCGGATGCGTGCTGAAAGTCGCAGCCACACCGCCAGAGATCAGGGTATCAGCGCCATCGGCCATCAATTCATGGCCACCGCCGGAGAGGACCAGATCGACTCCTGTGAGGCCGGGGACCATGATGTTGCGCTCGTTATTGGAATTTTGCAGATGGCTCATTATGATTACCGCATCCACGTCGTCCCCGATTGGACCGGCTGCGCGGAGGCGGTTGACCTCAGCTTGAATAACGGGAAGGAGTGCGGTCAGATTCTGCGCTTCCGTGTTAGAAGTGCTGAAACCGGCAAACCCATTCATCAAATCCAGGGTGTTTGGCGAGGAAATGGTCGGGAGCAAGGGCGTGGTGACGCCGATGATGCCGATTTTTTTGCCGCCGGTCGTAATTAGGACCTTGGACTTGGCGACTTTGCCAGCGATGAAGAGGGCGTTCAGATTGGCTTCCTGGGTGAAATCCAAGTTGATCGAAAGGTAGGAGGTCTCCGAGACTTCAGCGAAACGGGCGGCGGTCGGCACACCGAGATCGAACTCGTGGTTACCAAAGACGACGGCATCGAAGTCGAGCTGGCGGAGGGCGATGGCATCGTAGAAATCCTGTCCGCCGTTGTAGGCCGTGGGGAGGTTAACGATGCTGGCGGTGAAACGTGGGCCAGGCAGCAAGGCATCGCCCGCATTGAGCTTGATGACGGATCGACCAGCCGTGGTGGCGGCCGTGGCGGCATTGGTCATGGTGGTGGCCAGACGGTCGATCCCGCCGAAAAACGAAATGTTTTGAGTGGCATTATCGCGCAAGTTGCCTTGGGCGGAGATGAGCC
>JBBRCO010000253.1:0-3173 GCA_038204755.1 Verrucomicrobiales bacterium | reverse complement strand
CCAGCCTTTGAGTTGGTAACCGCTTTTCCAGATTTGCCGGTCGTTGATCCAGATGCGCGAGTTGTCATCGCTGCCGACCATCACCCACAAGTCCATGTCCTGATCGCACCAAAGTTCGCTATAGGCATAGTAAATGACATATTCCAAGGATGTGACGGGAGTGACATAGGGATCGGGCGATTGGATGAACTGCCATTTGAGGCTGGCACCCTGGTCTCCGGTGTAAAAGGCATCCAGATCGATCACGGATTCCGGCGGATAGGAGGTGTCGATGTTGCGGCGGTTCGGGTTGGGAAACGGGCCGAGCATATACCAGGAATCGATGAAGATCCATTCGATGCCGGTTCCCAATCCGCCGATGCGGCGGGATGCCCGCGCTTTGCCGGGGAGAAACTTGCCGGCTCCTTGTTTAAAGCCACCGAGATCACCGGAGTTGACCGGGCCCGCCTTGCCCTCGCCGCCTTTGCCCTCACTGCCATCCTTGCCCTGCTTGCTGGCGGATGCATTCTCGCGGTGTTCTTGTTCTGCCGCGACAAAGGATAGATTGCCGGTGAGTTTTGCGACATCAATGGCGCCCTGCACGGCTGCGGCCGCTTTGTTGGCGGCGATGGCGGCACTTCGGGTTTCGGCGGCTTGGTCTTTTCTGTTGGCCGCATTCCGGGCGTCGGTGGCGGCCTCGAGAGCGGCCTCGGCGGCATCGCGCGCCTCGGTGGCGATTTTTTTCGCCTCGGGCGCGACCTCCTGTTTTTTGGCTTCCGATTCTTCGGCCATTCGTTGTGCTTCGTTGGCCGCTTGATTGGCGATGGAGGCATCCACGGTCGCTTGGGCGGCCGGAGCCGGGGCAGAGCTTTGGGCTGCATCGGTCATGTCCTTGGAGGGTTCGCCCTCATCTTCGGCGGCCAGTTGCTCGGCTTTGGCGCTTAATGCGAGTTCGGCCCGGAGCATCTCCACGGTGAGGGTTTCGGCGGCGGCTTCCTCTTCTTTCAATTGCTCCTTGAGCTGGCGGACAAAGGTGAGGATTTCGTCCACGCGGGTATTGACGTCACGCAGGGTTGCCCGTTGTTCGACCATCCGCGCGGGATCGGGGCGGGCGAGATCGAGCACGGACAGGTTGATCGGCGGGCGCTCCGGTGCCGGGATCTGCAGGCGTTGGCGGGCATCTTCCAAAGTGATTTGCAAGGCGCGGGATGACTGCATGGCGCGGGTTTCACGGAAGGAGGCCAAGGCCTCGGCTTCCTGTTTTTGGGCCTTGGCATAGATCGCCCGAATGCCGCCTAGCTCGGCGGCAGTGATGGGTGCGGTCTCGTCACCGGCGCGGACGGCGAGGCCAGCGATTCCGAAACAGAAAATTACGATTAGGAAACGGGAATTCATCATGGTTCCACGGGTTTGCCGGAGGCGGTGCTAGAAGGAGCCAGGGCGGCAGTCATGGCGGCATCGAGGGTTGTTTGAAGGGCGATGGACTGCGCCATCGCGGCGACGTAACCCTTGCGGGATTCTTGTAGGGATTTCTGGACCTCGGGGAGGTCGGCCAGGGACTTGTTCACGCTGAGGTTGCGTGCCTGCAACTGAGCCTCGGTGGTTTGCAGGGATTTCTCGCGCTCCTGCCGGGAGGCGCTTTGTTTGCCCTGCTCGGTTTTTTGGCGATTCAGATCTTCGGTGCCTTTTTTGATCCGCTTGTCGAGTTCCTTGTCGGGCTTTTGGTTCGTGGGATCGAGGTTTTTCTTTTTCTCGATCAATTGCTCCAAAGCGCTTTGGGCGGCGGTGATTGTTGTCTTTCGTGTGGCGATGGATGTGTCGAGCTTGGCCAGTTCGGTTTGGCGGTTCTGCAGGATTTTGCGTAACTGGGTCAGCGAATTGAGATTTCCGGAAATGGAGGACGCAAGTTCCTGCGTCCGCGTGAGTGCGGATGCGTAGATGCCGCCGGAATCCATGGTCTTTTCCCAGGCGGACACGAGACCGGCCTGTTTGGCCACGATTTCCGCTTGCTGCGTTTTCAGAAAGCCGAGCCGACCGGCGAGTTTCTGTTGGGTTTCCAGCACCGCTGCCTGATGGAAACTGAGCGCTTGCTGCGCCGCAGAGGCTGCTTTCAGGAGTTCCGCCTGGGTGTCGATAGACGCTTTGAAAGCGGGATCTTCCAAGTTCCCCACGGTGGCGGACGCGCCTGCCCCGCTATTTTGAAATGCGGTCCAGGTTTCCTCTTCGGCTTTTTGTTTTTCGGCGTGGAGGTTGAGTTTTCCGCGCGCTACGGCGATCAGTTCGCTGGCCAGTTCCGGGCTGAGTTGGGAGAAGGTGCGGTTGAATTCGGCGTGCTCCACCCGCTTCGCGACTTCTACCGACTGGATGTCGGCGGTGAGGGCTACAAGTTCGCGGAGTTTGCGGGCCAGCTCTGCGGACTGCTTCTCCTCAAGCCGCCGGGTGGTGGCATCGAGAGTCTTCTGGTTGACAAGCGGTTGTTGTGTTTTTGCCCGCGCCGCTGGTTTGACAAACTCCTTGTAGGGGAAAATGACGAACAATACGCACAGGACGATGGCGTGCAATCCGAGCGAAATCATCCACCAGAGAGAGGAACCCTTTTTGGCGGCGGTGGTCCCGGAGGATGGGGCGACTGCCTTCACTTCGATCCAGGGGTGGTGGTGCGGGTTTTCAGCTCCACATTGCGCAATCCTTGAAACTGGGCGGCTTCCACCAGTTCCACGATGTCGCTGTAGCGGGCGTTGCGGTCCGCATCAAGGCGCAGGGCCTGTTGCGGATTGAGCAGTGCGATTTCCTTCAAACGGTCGAGCAGGGCGGTGGTCGTGACGGGTTCGGCATTGAAATATTTCTGGCCGGTGGCGTCCACGCTCAGGACCACCTCTTTGGGCAGCTCGGGCTTGCTCATGGCGGCGGCGGATTCCGGCAGCTCAATGGGCAGGACTTTCTGCACCTTCTTCATGGTGGTGGTGACGACGAAGAAGATCAGCAAAATGAAGATGCAGTCCATCATCGACGCCATTTGCAGTTCGAGGTTGTCCTCGTCCGGGCGGCGGATTTTCATGGCGTATTGGAGCTGGGGGATCCGACGGCTGCGACGGCCTCCTTCGGCAGGAACCATTCGGTCATCAGATCGGTGATTTCACTTTCCAGATCCGTCGCGTAGGAATTCGCCTTGTTCTTGAAATAATGATAAGCGC
>JBBRCO010000252.1:0-3212 GCA_038204755.1 Verrucomicrobiales bacterium | reverse complement strand
GGAGAGCATTTTCTCCTCGATGATGGGATTGGCATCGGCCACGAACCGAGGAAATCATGCTAAATCTAACAGTACAAGCGTTTGTTTGAAGAATTTTCAAAGGCCACCGATGTCAGCAACGAGCATGCCGAACAGTTCTGGGGAGGAGACTAAAATCAGGACCCGCCCGCTGTTTTCGCCTCGTGCTCAGACTTGGCGACCTTGCGGCATTCGGTGACGAAGTGATTGCAAGCCTCGCGGCAGAGCAGGGGAATGGCTTGGTTTTCGGGAAAGTTGCCAGGAATCCCGTTGAAACGGCTCGCCTCGCTGTCGTCGAGCGGGGTGTCTGCGTCGAGTTTCCAGAGAATTTTTTTCGCGCACTGATGGGCAGGTCCGCAGACGTCCTGAACGAGTTTCTGGGCTCCGGCGTCACTGACCGTTCGGGCGAAGCGATACATGCCGGTCTGGCGGTTGAGTTTTTCCCGGAGGGTTTCGATTTCCAGAATCCCTTCGTTCTGCGCGAGGAAAAGGCCGACGCAGGCCGGGTAAAATTGATCGAGGGCGAGGCGGAGCTCCTCCTCGTTTTCAAGAGTCATCAACCAACCGCGCTTCAGATTCACCTGACCTTTGGTGAATCGGTAGGTGCCGTCCACAGCGTAAGTTGAGATTTCACGGGCGTCATCAGGCCCGATATGGAGCTCAAGGCCACCGAATGAAGGCATGGTGGCCAACCTGGCATCGGCGTGGTGAAATAGACTGTAACGCGGGTTGCAAACATTTGTTTGAATCTTTAGTTCACCGATCCTGCAAATGCCGGATTTGAGGAGATTCTGAAGTTTCTGGGAGACGGACATTGGTTTATCTAAAATTACCTAAATTACGCACTAGGATTTGATTCAGAATTACTTGTGTAGCTGATCAAAGTCCCGAACTTGATCCAGAATGACATCTGCCAACAATCGTTCGGTGCCGATGGCGGAACTGTAGTAGAGCGACTTTCCCCGGACATGATGAGGGTTGTGGCGGAACACATCGCGCTGGCTGGCAGCGGCTCCGATTTCATCTTCGATGCCGATCAGCACCGGAATATCCTGATAGGAGTGGAGGCCGTCCGAGATGAAAAACGGGACGATGACCACGTCTGCGGTCTGTGACAACTTGTCCCATTCCGCGACGAACGGTTGCTCTTCCATGTAGGCACCGAGCACGGCGGCGTAGCCCGCACCGGAGGCGATGATCTGGTCCACCTGATCGCGGATGGCCTTGGTGGAGTTCTGATTCAGGCCGGTGCCGTGGCCGGTGATGATCAAGGTGATGGACGCGGGATCGACGCCGGGTGCGACTTCTTTCGCACGGCGGAGGATCAGCCCGGTCATCGACGGATGGACGCCGACGGGCAGGCAGTAGTGGAAGGTTTTTCCACGGACCTCGGTGGTCGGGCCGGTGAGTCCGAGTTCGCGGGGGATGACGTCTTGGGTGAAATAGCCTTCGCTGATGAAGTCCGGGACGACGTAAACCTCTGGAGAATCAATGAGATAGAACGCCTCACGCATCGAGGGCTCCTCTTTCCAGAAACAGCAATGAACTTCGGCGAAGAGCCCGCGGCGGCGGATTTCGTCGGCGTGTTCGAAATAGGGCGTGGACGAGTCCGGATTCTCGGTGGAGCCATGACCGACGATGAGCAGGGCACTGTTTGGCTTCGGTGCGGTGGGCATGCCGGGAAAGTGGCGGGCAAGTGCCGGAATGCAAGACCTGGGAAAGTTTCGGTTTCCAGTTTTTTGATTTCCGAATGAGACTCGCTGCGGATGCAGGTTTTGAGGAAATTGCGGCTGTGGATGGATCCTGTGAAGCGCTCCGGCCCGGAGGCGATGGCCGTGGACGAGTGGCTATTAGAGGTGGCGATGGAACCGGTGCTCCGCGTTTACGGCTGGGACGGCGATTGGGCGAGTGTGGGCTATTTCGGAAAAATCGCCGATGCGCGGGCTGCGATCCCAGAGGTGCGCTGGGTGCGCCGCTGGACGGGCGGGGGAATGGTCGATCATCGCGCCGATTGGACCTACACACTGGTGCTGCCGCATTCGGAAAAACTGGCGAACGAGCGCGGTGCGGAAAGTTACCGGCGAATCCATGCGGCATTGGCGGAAGCGCTAACGGCAGAAGGGCACGCCGTGCGATTGAGCATGGGTGAGGACGAGACTGGGGCGGCGCTTTGTTTTGAGAATCCGGTGAGCCACGATTTGGTAGGACCGGGGGGGATGAAACTTGCCGGGGCGGGCCAGCGCAGGACCCGTCATGGGCTTTTGCATCAAGGATCGGCGGGGCTGGCGTGTGTGATGGAGATTTCCCGGCGGCGGTCGGAGAGATTAGCGGGGTTGTTGGCGGATTCGTGGGAATCAGTGGAACTGCTGCCGGATGGGCCGATGATCGCTGCCAAGACCCGCGCGCGGTATTCGGATTCCCGCTGGCTGGAAAACCGCTGAACGCGGGCGTTGGATTTGCATTTATTGCGGCAGAATCCTGCAAATTTTGCAGCATTGCGCATGCCTTAAGGGGTGGTTAAATTCCGTTTATTATTTTAATGTGTTGAAAGTAAGTGAATTGCGATGCTCTGGAGGCGATTGGCACGCCCGCTGCAGTAAGAAGGATGTTCTCCGGGGGGAGAAAACAGGGGACTTCGGTCCCAACCAATTGCCAACCCGTCGATCGTGTTAGTCTTCTTCTGGGGGATTCCGCCGACGGGTTGGCTTTTTGGTTTCCGTCTAAACAAAGATCGAAAACTGCGGTCTTGTCACCCGCAGTGCCGACAGTAGGGTGATTGTTAGCTGGGAAAACGAAAATGGCAGAAATTGGAACCCGGAACCACCTGCACGACCGCTTTGTGCGTTTCGCCGGATTTTCGGCGGGTTTCGCAATTTTTCTGGGCGCGCTGGTGCTGATCGGCTGGTCTGCGGAAATTGATCGTCTGAAGCGGGTGCTGCCAGGTATGATCTCGATGAATCCGGTGACGGCCGGTTGTTTCGTGATTGCCGGAATCTCGCTCGCCCTGCAGTTCCGCCCCGAATCTCAGGGAAGCAGGCGCGCGGGAGTCGCGCGATTTCTCGGAGTGATCGTGGCGTTGACCGGTCTTCTGGTGTTAGGTCGGTATATTTTCGGATGGAGCTTCAAGCTGGATCAGGTGGTCTTCGCCGGACAATTGGCGTCAGACCTGCCCGGACTTTCCACCCGCATGGCTC
>JBBRCO010000251.1:0-3229 GCA_038204755.1 Verrucomicrobiales bacterium | reverse complement strand
AGACCCGAGCCAAGTTCGCCGCAGTTTCAAGCTGGACGCCGTGAAAAAGATCGCCACCGACAGCCCGGAGCGCGTCTGGGTTCTGTCTGGAAATGAAATTGCGGCCTACGGCTGGAAGGGCAACCGGGTTTGCGGCCCCATTCCCGATCTCGGAAACCCGACCAGCCTCTCGATCACCCCGAAAAAAACCCTGCTCGTTTGTGACGACGGTCCGAGGCAACAGGTGCTGGAATACGACGTCTCCAGTGCTAACGCAAAATTGCTCCGCACCTACGGCAAAGAATCCGGGATGGCCGCAGGACGTGCCGGACAGGCCGCTCCCGATAAATTTTTTGCCCTTCGTGGAGCGGACCTTGATCGGGATGGAAATCTCTACGTTGCGCTTTCCCGCAGCGAAACGGTGATCCGTTCACTCACGCCGGATGGAAATCTACGCTGGCAGGTTGAGGCCTACCCGTTTACCTGCAGTTATGATTTCGACCGCCTCTCGGATGGGCGTGTCTTTTATGGGATTGATGAAATCATCGAAACCGGTGAAGCTGGCGGAACCGCTCCATTGCCTTGGAAACTCACGGCTCTAACGATTTCTGCTGAATCAAAATCCGATCCGCGCCTTGAGCCGCGTTCCGGCGCACGCGGATCGGCTTTGCTCCGCAGGGTGGGAGATCGGAGAATTCTCTTCACCCAGGGGATGTATGCCAATCCCACCTCGGGTCGCCTGCCGACGGGTTACAATATATTTGTGTTTGATAAGCCCGAGGACCTTATATCCCGCTCGGCAGGGGTAGTGACCGGCAAGGGCTGGGCTTGGGACGTGGACGCGGGTGCCTCGGTTTGGGAAGGAGCTGCCGAGGGGGGCATCATCCGGCGGCACCGGCTGGATGGATTTTCTGAAAGCGGTGAACCTCGTTTTACCTCAGATGAAAAGGACCGGTTTGCCCGCCCCGCCTCGCTGGGTTCGATTGATCGCATCCAATATGACAAAGAACACGACCGGATGGCCCTGAGCGGATACACCAAGGAACTTCCTTCGAAGACGTGGGGCCTCGCGGGTCGCAAGCTCGAAATCTTTTCCGGCTGGACCACCCCCAGCCCACGCGCGGCGGTTTCCATCACGCTTCCATTAGATGACAAAGCGCTGGCCCCGAAAGCGTGGGTCATGGAAGGCGATTTTGTCTTCGTCGCAGCCTGCATGGAAACCAAAGGTCAGAACGGGGTGGTTTACACCTACTCGGCAAAAACCGGCCAGTTGGCAGGCATGCTGAGGCCCGGCCCCGAGGTGGGAGGGAACTCCGGGTGGGTGGATATTCCTTACGCGATCAAAGCGATGAAGCGCAAAGACGGCGCTTACCTGGTTCTCGTGGAAGAAGAATGGCGTGGAAGACAAATTCTCTACACCTGGAAACCGTGAGAACATCTATCTCTTTCATAATCACGATTGACAGATAGATGAATGACGATTGTTGATTGCTGATTTTCATCCTCCCGAGGAACTTGCCCGGGCTGAGCCAGGTTTCGGAGCGGCTTCATTTTGAACACTGGGCGTTGCGGATTTTCCGTCCGCTGGATAGAAGACGGACTGAACGTCCACGCTCCATGGGGCGTTATACTTCTGACGGTAAGCGTGTACGGACGTGGTTACTGCGTCTCGCCGCAACGTCACAGAAAGAGTAGCGTTGCGGCGCGACGCCGCAACCACGTTCGGGCACGGCCATCCGCCAATCTAAGCTTTACGGGGCGACTAGCTCTTTGCGCGGCGCTGGCGACGTGCCATGCCGGACGTGAGGAGCAGCGCTGAGAGAGCCATTGTATTCAGTTCGGGCACGGCGGAGTAATTCAGATAATATCCATAGTAGGTATCGCTTGCCTGATAGAAAACAGACGGTGCGGTCCCGATGCCCGAGTAGGTGGCGGAGATTTTGCTGGCGGTGATCAAACTGTTGACGGTGCTTGTCCTGTCCACTCCCTGCCACTTGAGCGCGTAGTAAATCGTGGCGAAGTTGCTGGAATCACCGATCACCCAATTGCCGTGATCGAAGTCCTCGAATGTGAACTGAACACCTTCATTATTCACATTGGTGAAGCTGTTGATTACCAGTGCACCTGTAGCTTGGTTGGTGAGGGTAATTCCTCCTTGGTTGACGCCGGCATTAGTCGTCCCAACCGTGGCATTGATTTGGCCCCGAACATCGACCGTCAATACGCCAGTGGATGTCGTGATACCCGAAGTGAATGCGGTTTTGTTCAGGTTCAGACTGGCTCCGGCCACGTCTCCAAGGGTATCTCCGATATTGGTCGTCCCCGATTTAAAATCTCCAAGGCCGGTCGTGACGGATCCCGCAGCATTGCGTCCCCGCCCGATGTTCGTTGTTCCACTGACGTCGACCAAGAGGGTGCCGACTCCGGTCAAATCGAGTGTGCCGGTGTTCACCTCCGTATTGCCGGAAGTGACTTGACCGACGTTCAGTGATGTCAAGTAGCCGGTGAAACTTCCCCCGGTTTGGGTCAAAGATCCCGTTGAGAGTCCAGTTGTATTTGCGGTCCGCGTGCCAATGGAAAGCGCCGTCACGCGGTTGGCTAACGTGCCGAGTGAAGTGGTGGTGGAGCCGAGAGAAACAATACCTGTGCTCGTGGTTAAATTCACATCCGCCCGGCCAATGACGATGTTGCCACCACCGCTCACAGTAAAGTTCCCGCCTGTTCCGAAGGTGAGTTGTGAGGAACCTGCAACGCTTGATCCGTTACCCACATTCACATTGCCGCCGCTGACGGTTAAAGTCGCATTGTTGCCCAGTGTGACAACACCAACAGCACTCCTTGAATTGCCGATGTTAAGGAGAGTGGTGTCAATCGTGGGGCTTGTGCCGGTGACTGTCAGAGTACCCGTAACGGCGGAACCATTTGCAGCCGCCGAGTGGCCGACATCGAGAGTGGATAAAAACGCATTAAAAGTTCCTGCGGTTTGAGTGAATGATCCTGTTCCTCCGGAATTATTGGTCTTGCGACCAATCTCGATCACCGCACGGTTCGCAGTGGAAGTGCCGATCGTCGTTGAGGTCCAGTTGCTTCCCAGGGTGACGCTCCCATTTCCGGTAGTCCCCGTCCCACCGCCGTTGCTGGCGATCTTGAGTGAGCCACCGCTGGCAATACTGATCGTTCCTGCTGCCACATTGCTCAGGTCCAATGTTCCAGTGGCCGCTGTGGGATTCTTTCCCCCAGCGAGCACACC
>JBBRCO010000250.1:0-3384 GCA_038204755.1 Verrucomicrobiales bacterium | reverse complement strand
TGGATAGGGTCAGTCCTCGCGGATTCACACGTTTTGCAGTTTTTCGGGATCTACTCATTTCCGGACAGAAGTTGTTTCAGTTCGCTTCTCCTGATTGACAGATTCCTGTCCCCACGGCCAGCGGACATCTAGCGGCTGAAGAAATATCATCTTGCTGGAGGTTGTAGAAAACGAGGCTTCGCCGGCGTCAGGGTAGAGGGTAGGTGGCACGGCAGAGTATGGAGGTAGCTGCTTCGGTCCCCGGGCATTTTTCTGGAGGGCGAGTCGGAGACTCGTGGTCCTTGGGGTTGCGATTTGTCCGGGCCGGACTGAATTTCGTTTGGACGGAATGAAGCTTCGTCAGGTTTTAAATGGCCTTGTTCCTCAGCCGCAGGGCGTTGCCGATGACGGAGACGCTGCTGAGCGCCATGGCCCCACCGGCCACCATGGGATTGAGCAGCCAGCCGGTGAGCGGATAGAGAGCTCCGGCGGCGAGCGGGATGCCGACAGCATTGTAGATGAATGCGAAGAAGAGGTTCTGGCGGATGTTCCGCATGACTTCGCGGCTGAGTCCGAGGGCGCGGACGATGCCTCGTAGATCGCCTTTGACGAGGGTGAGCCCGGCGCTTTGGATGGCGACATCGGTGCCGGTGCCCATCGCGATACCCACATCGGCCTCGGCGAGGGCGGGAGCGTCGTTGATGCCGTCGCCCGCCATGGCGACGATGGAACCTTGCGCCCGGAGTTCGCGAACGATGGCGAGTTTATCGGCGGGAGTCAGCTCGGCGCGGATATCGTCGATGCCGAGCTGCTTGCCGACGGATTGCGCGGTTTGCGGGTTGTCACCGGTGAGCATCACGAGTTTCAGACCCATTTTGTGGAGCGCTTGGACAGCTTCCAAAGTGGAGGCTTTGATGGGATCGGCGACGGCGATGATCCCGCTGATGGATGTGTCTTCAGAAATCCAGATGACGGTGTGCGCCTTTTGCTGAAGTGCTAGAGCGGTGGCGGCGAGATTTCCCGGGATGGAGATGCCCTCGCTTTCGAGCCAGGCGCGTTTGCCCACGCGGACGAGCTTGCCTTCGATTTTCCCCATGACTCCTGCGCCGGTCACGGAGGAGAAGCCTTCGACATTGGCCGGGGCCAGGCCTTTTTCCGTGGCACGAACCACGATGGCGTGCGCGAGCGGGTGTTCGCTCAATTGCTCAAGGGCAGCGGCGAGGGTCAGGATGTGATCTTCGCGACCGGCCTCGACGGAGATGATTTCTTTAGCGACAGGACGGCCTTCGGTGAGCGTTCCGGTTTTATCCGTGATGAGGTGGGTGATTTTTTCCGCTTGTTCCAAGGCGGCGGCATCACGGACCAGGACGCCGAGTTGCGCCCCTTTTCCGACGCCAACCATGATCGACATCGGTGTGGCCAATCCCAGCGCACAAGGACAGGCGATGATGAGGACGGCGACGCTGTTGGAAATGGCGAAGGCAAGGCGTTCCTCAGGCCCCCATAACATCCAGCCGGCGAAGGTGAGGATGGCGATGAGGACGACGGCGGGCACGAACCAGCCGGCCACCTGATCGGCGATGCGCTGGATCGGGGCGCGGCTGCGTTGGGCATCGGCGACCATTTGCACGATCTGTGAGAGCAAGGTGTCGGCACCGATCTTGTCCGTCCGCATGAGAAATGCGCCGGTCTGATTGATGGTGGCGCCGACCACCCGGTCAGCCGTCTTCTTGCTAACCGGAAGCGGCTCGCCGGTGATCATGGACTCGTCCACGGTGCTGCTGCCTTCGGTGATGATTCCGTCCAACGGGATCTTTTCACCGGGCCGGACACGGAGCAGATCGCCGATTTTCACCTCATCGAGCGGGATATCTTCTTCACTGCCATCGGTCACCCGGCGGGCGGTTTTCGCGGCAAGCCCCAGGAGCGCTTGGACGGCTTGGCCGGTTTTACTGCGGGCGCGTGCCTCCAGCCACTGGCCGAGAATGACCAGTGCGGTGATGACCGCCGCTGCCTCGAAATAGAGCGGCACATGCCCGCCATGACGCAGGGTATGCGGAAAAAGATCCGGCAAGAAAACGGCCACAACGCTGTAAAGCCAGGCCGCGCCGACCCCGAGCGAGATCAGCGTGAACATGTTGAGGCTTCGATAGAGCAGCGAACGCCATGCTTTGACGAAGATGAATCCTCCGGGTCCGACGACGGCTGCGGTAGCGAGGATCATTTGCAGCCAGCCAAACATTTTCTCCGGCATCCAGTCGCGGACGCGCAGGGCCGGGATCATTTCTCCCATCGCCATCAGGAACACCGGCAATGCCAGCGCTGTGCTGAGCCAGAGCTTGCGGGTGAGGGAAACCAATTCGTGATCTTCCTCCATCTCGTCCGTGGGTTTCACGGTTTTGGGTTCGAGCGGCATGCCGCAGATCGGGCAATCGCCGGGGTGATCCTGCTCGATTTCAGGATGCATCGGGCAGGTGTAAAGGGTAACGGCGGCGGCTTTCCAAGTAGGATTCCGCTCAAGCGCCATGCCGCATTTCGGGCAGTCGCCAGGTTTGTCGGATTCGACACCAGGGCACATCGGGCAGAAGTATTTCGCACCGGAAGATGGTTTCACATCACCGTGGTCATGGTCGTGTCCTCCATGGCAACAGGATGAAACCAGCTTCCGAGGTGCTGGGTCCGTTTCACCGCAGTCTTTCTTCTTTTCCGGTTCGGGGGTCTTCGGTTTGCAGCAGTCACTCATGGCAGTCTTCTCCTTTTGGTTTTGATGTTTTGCCGCCGATGAACTCGGCGATGGGGCAGCCTTTCAAAACTCCCTTTCCATCGCATTGAGCAACGAGGCTCCCCAAAGCGGCTTCCATGGCCCGGAGATCCGCGATCTTCTGCCGGATGACCGATAACCTCGCTTGGGCAAAGTCGCGAACCTTCTTCCGGGGCGTCCGGATGCTGCCCGTCAGATCGAGGATCTGTTTGATGTCGTGAAGGCTGAATCCCAGCTGTTGGGAACGCCGGATGAATTGCAGCCGCTCCAGATCGCAATCGCGATAGAGGCGGTAGCCGGACGCGTTGCGTTGCGGTTCTTCCAGCAGGCCCTTCTGCTCGTAGAAGCGAAGGGTTTCCGCGCCGACGCCAGCGATCCTGGCCAAAGAGGCGCGTGTCCGAGTGGGCGATGTTTTCTCTTTCACGCCATCCACCTATACCCTGTAGTCAAATACAGGGTCAAGGGATGATTCGACCAATGATGACGATTCCCCCTGGTGGGCGTGGCCTAGCAGGAAATCATTTCCCGAACAATTCGACGCGACCGATCTGCACATTCCAGTTCACGCCGCTGGGAGCGAGCTGGAGTTTGAGGAAACGGGTGGCTGCGGGCAGGCTGCTGGTTTCCGGGCGGAAGGTGCTGAC
>JBBRCO010000249.1:0-3400 GCA_038204755.1 Verrucomicrobiales bacterium | reverse complement strand
ATCAGAACCCAGGCGTGAACCCGCCAGCCATGGCTGCCGCACACCCGGCTTAGCCAACTGAGAAACAACAGGTGATCTTCCTTCTCGATAAAAATCGCCTTGCCCCATCACCACGGGCCATGACGTGATAAACCGCACCCGGATACACGAAACGCAAAGGTCTGGCCATGCCCGACCTTTGATCGAATTTCCTTCTGATCAAGGAAAATGTTACCATGCGAGGACTGACCCCGTTCACATTGGCGCACGGAGTCCTGATCGCCCGCAATGCCCTCCTCGCCGTAAAGAGCATCCCCCTCACGGGCGCCTAACAAAATCTTCGTGATGAGATCCTGCGACTCCTTATCGAGCGCGAGCTTGATGTCGTGGTGGGAGGCCTCATCGACGACGGCATCGCTGCCGAAATGTTTGCGCAGCAGTTCCCCCGCCTCGAGGGCGGCGTGGGTGGCGAGTTCGAGATCGGTCATGGGAAGAGGTTGATAGTCGATGGTTGATTGGTGATGGAAAGAGGAAGAAGTGGCGAGGGAAGGGAGGATGGCGTTCTGGTCTGCGCTATCAACCATCAACTCTCACCCCTCAACTTCTTCAGCCCGACGATGACATCGACGAGCTGGAGCGAGAGCTCGTGTTTGGACTCGGCCGGGAGCGATTCGCTGCGCTCCGGGTAAACGAGGAGGACCTGGTTGCGGTCCGAATCGAAGCCGAGTCCGGGCTGGGAAACGTCGTTGGCGATGACAAGGTCGCAGCGCTTGCGGACGAGCTTCCCACGGGCATTGGCTTCGAGGTTTTCCGTCTCTGCGGCGAATCCGACCAGCGTGCCGGTAAAGCCGAATGCCTCACGCGCGGACCCCAGGATGTCGGCGGTGCGGATAAGTTCGAGCGTGAGCGTATCGCCGGATTTCTTGATTTTGTGAGTCTCGACGGTTGCAGGCGTGTAGTCCGCCACGGCAGCGGCGAAAACCGCGATGTCCATGCGGCCGATGTGACGCGACACCGCCTCATGCATCTCGGCGGCGGTTTCCACGGGGATGAAATCCGCTCCTTCGGGGACGTCGAGATGGGTCGGCCCGGAAATCAGCAACACTGAATGTCCTTCGTGGATGAAAGCTCCGGCGAGCGTGTAGCCCATTTTTCCTGACGAGCGGTTCGTCAGGAAACGCACCGGATCGATCGGCTCGCGGGTGGGGCCGGCGGTGATGAGGACTTTCACGGCCGGGAATGTGGTCACCCGGCGGAACCTGGCAAGACCAAGAAGCCGGCGCCGGATGCTCAGCCCTTATCTTCCCATCAAGTAGACTTCCCCCAATGCCCGATCCTGTCGCCGCGATCGCGGCCTTAGTCCCCTTCGGCGTTACACCTCTCACCGGCGATGAAAAGGTCGAGGCCGTCGATTTCCTTGATCGCCTTTTCGTGGATATTCAGGTGACGTTCCGTGATACGGGACGTTCTGTGTTGCGATCCGTCCATTCTTCGCTTAGCTCCTCATCGCGTGATTCGCACCTTCGCAAGCAAGGAAACCGAGAAACTCTTTCTGGGGCAAACCACCCGGTCGTTTCCAGCGGACCTTTGCAGGCGAGCGCGAACCAAGTTGCTCGTCCTTCATGCCGCTACCGATCTTAACGACCTCCAAAGTCCTCCCGGCAACCGCCTAGAAGCCCTCACCGGCGACCGGAAGGGGCAGCACAGCATCCGCATCAACCAGCAATACCGCCTGTGTTTCCGCTGGTCGGAACAAGGGGCCGACCAGGTTGAAATACTCGATTACCATTAACCATGAAAACTCCCGCCCAAGCCAAACCCGCGCCAGAATTCGCGGAAATCACTCCCGGCGAAATTCTCTCCACCGAGTTTCTGGAGCCGCTGGCCATCACCCCCTACCGGCTGGCCCGGGAAACCGGAATGCCTCGCTCCCGCGTCTCGGACATCATCAGGGGCAAGCGTGCCATCACCGCGGAGACGGCCTTGGCCTTCTCTTTGTATTTTGGCAACTCCCCGCAATTCTGGCTCAATCTCCAAAGCCACTTCGATCTGGAAAAAGCCACCCGCAACAGCTTGGACACCATCCGATCCAAAGTGAAACCGCTGCAAACCGCGTGATCCAAATCCCGTGGCTGGCGCATCTTGCGCCAGACCGTGCTCGGAGCGTCCCGCTCCGAGTTCTCCTCTAGAACGGCACCTCTCCCACCAGCTCCTCGATCTCCCGGTTCTTTCTCGCCGCCTCGGCATCCTGAATACCGATCTTCTTCCCCAGCTCCACCCGCTGCGCCTCCATCATGATCGATCACCGCCGCGTCTTCCGTGGCTGGGGCGTCTCGCCACAGGCCGTGTTAGGAGCGTCTCGCTCCGAGTCTCGACCCATCTCAAAATCCACGCTTGGTGAAACTAATAAAGCGACCGGAGTTCCATCACCGCAGAGCGCCTGCATGACTTTCGTTCGGTTCATGGCCCACTCTTCAAGAGGGGACAAACAGTTCCCTACTCCCATCTTCTCGTCAGCTCACTGCCGGAAATGTGTCACTGCGAGAACTGCCCTTCAAAAGATTGTTTGTTAACTGGGACTGACACCTCCGATGCTTGTTAGTCGGGACTGACCCCTTCGAGACCCCTTCGATGCCGGAAGTCGATCACCGCCCCACGGTCCCCGCGCGACAAAGGCAGCCGCGCCACCTCCCGCGCTCCAGCTAACAAAACGATCTCGTTTTCACCGATTTGCGCTAACAACTTCACCCCGATCAACCGGCACGGCACCGAATAAATCATCTTGTTCACCCGGATCGTGCTGTCGTTCCTCACACTCACCATCAGCTCCCGGTAATCCGCCAAATCCGCAATCAGCGTCTCAGGCATCGCCGCAAGCTCCTCGCCCAGACGCTTCGTCCGCCGTAGATTGGCCGACTCCAACACCTTGACCAGGAAAGCGTCATACTCCTCCTCGCTGGCGAAATCCGCACTCCCGCGCAGCAACAAATGCTGTTTGATCCTCCGTTTCAAATGGCCGTGGCTCGTCTCGCAGGAACCGTTTTCCTGTGGCCTGCCCACGTTGATCGTCCGCGGCGTGATGCAGAAATGCGCGCAAATGGATAGATACTCATCGTTGAATCCGCGCTCCTTCGCGCCCCGCCTCAGCTGATGAGTCGCCGTCGAAGAATGATCCGAGAGCAACTCCCGTGGCACCCGCCCCAGCCGCCCCAGCGTCGCCTTCAAGCCCGCACGCAGCGACAGCGTCGACTCGCTCTGCGCTCGCACCGCCCACTCCCAGTTCGAATACGGCAGCACCGCGTGAAACAATTTATGCTTCATGACCCGGCCCCGGATCGTGATGCCCACACTTCCCATGTCCGTCCAATCCATCGCCAGCACCTTACCCGGCGGATGATCCTGAGTAAAAAACACCTCCTTG
>JBBRCO010000248.1:0-3443 GCA_038204755.1 Verrucomicrobiales bacterium | reverse complement strand
AGGCTTGTCCACTGCTGGCACAGGTACCGCTAACATGGTGGTGAATGGCAATGCCAGCGCCGCGACCCTGACGATCAACAGCGGCAGCGACACCACCTTCGGCGGCGTACTCGGCGGCACGGGAACCAATGAAAACAACTTCGCCGTCACTAAGACCGGCAACTCCAAGCTGACGCTCACCAAAGCCAACACCTATACCGGCGGCACCACCGTTTCCGGTGGCACGCTGCTCTTGAGTGGCGGGAATAACCGTCTTTCCACCACGGGCAACATCACCGTAAATGGCGGTACTCTCGATCTAGGAGGGGCGGGGAATAGTCAGTCAACCAGTGGAACTGTCAGTTTGAATTCAGGCACTCTAAGCAACGGGACCCTTACCAGCACAACAAATGCCTTCGAATCAAACGCTGGAATGACTGTAACAGCAGTCTTGGCTGGAAATGTTGGTTTGAATCGAACGGGGACGGGTGATTTACTTCTATCTGCAATAAATACCTACTCTGGCACGACCGATCTTGGTGGGACTGGCAAAATCCGCATTAACAATAGTCAATCCCTCGGAACAGGCACGTTGAACTTTAATGGAGGCATACTGGAAACTAATTCTGGCAGCGTTGGGACAGTCGCAAATGCGATGACGGCTTCTTCGGGAAAGAATTATTTATTTAGTGGGGCTACCAATGCTGCTGACCACGCCACAATTTCGGCAAATCTCAGTGGTGATGCTACCAACGGGCTGACTAAGAGCGGCACGGGAGGTACAATCACGCTCTCCGGCACGAACACCTACGGCGGAAACACCACGGTCAGCGCGGGCACTCTCACCCTTTCTTCCTCCGGGCAACTTCGATTCCTCCCGGGAGCCAACGGCGTGAGCAACAAAGTCACCGGCGCGGGCACCGCCAACCTCAACGGCACGCTCAGTATCAACCTCGCCAACGCGGCTGTGGCCAACGGCAACGAATGGACTCTCGTGGATGTTACCAATCGCACTTACAATCTTGCGGGAGTTACCAGCATCAATCCGACACTCACTTTCACCAACTCGTCAGGTGTCTGGAGCGTCACGGATGGAGGGAACACCTGGACGTTTACTCAAGCCACTGGCGTCTTGAGTCTCGCCGTTGGTGCTTCCTCACCCTACGATACCTTTGCTTCGGTCATTCCGAATCCAGCGGATCGTGATCCTACGGATGATCCGGATGCGGATGGCATCAGCAACCTTGCCGAGTTTGTCCTGGGTGGCAGCCCGATCGTTTCTTCACAAAGCATCCTGCCGACACAAGCGATCGACGCCACCAACATCGTCCTCAGCTACAAGCGCACGGATGCCTCGGAATTGGCCCCGGCCACCACATCCGTCGGCCAATACAGCACCGACCTTGTCAACTGGACAGATGTCACTCCTGTCCTTGTGAACGAAAACGGTACGGATGCGGATGACATGACCGTCACCGTGCCGAAAAGCAACGAATTCAATGGCAAGCTCTTCGTCCGCGTCCGCTTCGTCAAGTAACGGCTACCCGGACTTGAATTGAATCCTAAGTCACAGGGTCCACCCGGACCCTGTGATAAACCCTCTTCCTGAACAACCTCACCTCAAGTAACTCTTTAATGATCCGTGTAATCTGTGTAATCCGTGGTTTCCTTCTTCCTTTCCATGCAAATCCATGGCGGTCGGTTCTCAGGTCGATTCTCATCCTCTTTCTTGGGATCGCATGTCCCTTCCTAGTCACCTCCGCAGCCATGGCCGCTGCAGGAGTGACTGCGGGTTTTGAAATGTCGATCACCGAAAAAGGCGCCAAAGCCGGGGTGGAGAAGTCTGCCACCGCAGCCATCCAAGCCACCATCGATGCAGTGGCTGCCCGTGGCGGCGGAATCGTACGTGTGCCGAAGGGCGTATTCAACACCGGCACGATCCATCTCAAATCCAAGGTCAGGTTGTTTCTTGAAAAAGATGCGATCCTCCAAGGCAGTCTCACCGTGACGGATTATGCCGGAAGCAATGGTGCTCCTCCCGCGTTGATCCAGATCGATGGCCAGGAGCGGGTTTCCATCGAGGGTCCTGGCACCATTGATGGCATGAATCTGCGGAAACCCGGCGGTGAAGAGGGATTCCGCGGCTATCATACCATCCATGTGCAGAATTCAAAATCGATCGCCTTCAGGGATTTCACCGTAAAAAACGCCGGCAACTACGCCTTCATGTGCAGAAACATGCAAGGTGCCACCCTCACCCGCATCAGCATCCGCGGCGGCCACGATGGCCTGCACGCCCAAGCCTGCCGCGATATCAAAGTCACCGATTGCGACTTCCGCACCGGAGATGATACCTTTGCCGGTTGTGACAATCACGATATCGAGGTCACGGGGACCAAGATCAATTCCTCCTGCAATGGTTTCCGCCTTGGTTGTGACAATTTGTTGGTGCGCGATTGCGAGTTCTGGGGTCCCGGCGAGTCGGCTCACCAGAGCAGCGGCAGGCATAACATGCTCGCCGCCTTCACCCACTTCGCCCCGCCCGACCGCAAACCGCAATTTCCCAGCGACCGCTGGCTGATCGACCTCATCACCCTCAGGGATGTGGATGCCCTCTACCTCTATGACAACGAGCGCGGACTCTGGCAGCAAGGGCAACCCGCCAAGCGGCTTATCTTTAGAAATATCAAGGCCACCGGCCTGATGAAACCCCTCCGCATCCTCGGCGACAAGCGCCAGCAACTCGAGTTCCTCCTCGATTCCGCCGACCTCAGCTACAGCTCCCAGGCCACCGCTCCTCTCGCCATCGATGTCTCACGCTTCGGTTCGCTCAAACTGAAAAACCTCACCCTGCACCACCCTAAAGGCGGACCCGTGATCCGGGCGGTGGATGGTAAAATCCTCACCCTGGAAAATGTCAAACTCCTTCCCCAAAGCGACACGCCCTACCAAATCGAGCGCGTCGCGGAGGTGATCCAGTGAAATGCCCATCCTCTCCGCGTCCCTAACCGAATCCACCCATCGATCAAAAAACCACCAAAACCAACACCAAAACCATGAAAAATAGCCTATTCAATCCGTTCCTCGCACTTCTTTCCGGCTCCCTCATTCTATCAGGAAGTCTGTCCGCCGACGCCCTATATTGGGACGGCGGCACCACGACCCAGACGGCCAATAACGCGGTCGATGGCGGTGCGGGGTCCTGGCAGAACGGTTTAGTCAATTGGACCAACGTCGGCGGTGACACTGAAAGCGCCTGGGCCAACGGTTCGGGCAACGACGCGGTGTTTTCAGGCACGGCCGCTCGGGTCGCCCTGAATTCGGTCATCACGGTCGGCAACATCAACTTTGCCACGCCCGGTTACACCATCGACCTGTCACGCGATCTGAACTCCAATAGCGCCGGCCAGCCGGTCTATAACCTGACTGCCAGTTCCCTCAGCGGATCCAGCGGCACCATCCAG
>JBBRCO010000247.1:0-3461 GCA_038204755.1 Verrucomicrobiales bacterium | reverse complement strand
GGTTCGAGCTGGGTGACCGCAGGGTCTTCCAAAGTTTTTGCGGTGACCGGACCAATGCCGACTTTCATCAACGCACCGGGGTCGGTTTTTTTTCCAGCGCGGCCGTATCTCACGAAGAAGCGGCCCTTGGTGATGGGTTCTTTGAGCACGAGTGGGAGTGTGCGGCGGAATTGCGGGGCGATGTAGCGCAGGATTTTTCCCCCGGACGTGCCGCCCATGGCAGCGGGTGAACCTGCGCCTTCACCAGCTTCGGCCTCGATGTAGATGATCGGCTCGGCACCTCGCACCCGGATGCCTTGACACGCTAGGACTAATAGAACTGGCAGGATCAGGCGGAGCAGACGTTGATTCATGCCTGCTTTTAGTGGCACGGCCAAGGATCGGCAATCCCTCAGATGAGGTAATTTTCACCTCGGGGCGGGTCTTTGCCAAGTTTGCGGCTAATCCAGGGCGTTTGGCTGGCTAGGGGCATTGTGTCCTTGCCGTCGAGGGCGGGTTTTTGGGCAACCGATTGCTGTGGACCCCGAGCCATTGATTGATAGGCTGGGCCAGTGAGTGGAGAGATCGATCCTGCACCGTAAAGTCCAAAATTCCCCCGGCTGAGGGATTGCGGATCTAGCGGGTGGCAATGGTATTGAATTGACTTGCTAAAACCCCCAATGGATTTTCAGTCGTGGATGTAGCCACTTATGCCGATTAAACCCCATTTTTAAATTTCAAAACCTGAAATGAAAATCATCATGAAATCCCGCTCCAATCCATTCCTTCGCCCCGCCGCCCTCGCCGCTTCCATCGTGCTCTGGCTCGGCCAGGCGGCTCATGCGACCACCGCTTATTGGGACGGCTCCCAAGGTACCGGAGCTTGGAGCACGGTCGCCAACTGGTCCACTGTTTCCGGTGCCACCACCCCCGACCCGAGCGGCGTGCCCGATACAAGCGACACCGCGTATTTCGACAGCGCGGGTAATAGTCAGACCTCCATCACGCTGGGGGCTGACAGAACGCTCAACGGACTCAGCTTCAGTTTGGCCGCTTGCGCCGCCTACACTTTCAATGCGGGCTATAAATTCATTTTCGTGGGCGGTGGCAATATCACAGTAAACAAATCGGTGACCAACAGCCAGACGATTCACACTGATATCCAATTGGGTAGCAGTGCAGGAGCCAGCACCTACAATATTAACAACTACATGAGCAGCGCGCAGTCGCTGACGGTTGGCGGAACGATTACCGGTGGATCAGGAGGCACGACTGGCGCAAAGACTCTAGGGGTAGCGGTGGGCGGCGGGGGAAAAACCATCCTGAGCGGAATCATCAGCAATGGGGGAGCGAGCAGCCTAGCCTTGACGAAGTCCGACGTGGGCACGCTCACCCTCTCCGGCACCAGCCCGAACACCTACACCGGCCTGACCACCGTCAATGCCGGCGAACTCAACATTCAGAGCGCCGGTGCCATCGGTGGTAGCCAAGTGACGGTCACCAGCGGCCAACTTGCCCTTCAAGGCGTGACGATCGCCAACACCAAGACCATCACAGTGATCGGCAGCGGGACCAACGTCTATGGCGCCATACAGAGCACTAGCGGCATCAGTGAATGGCAGGGTGCCGTCACCATCGGCGCGGCCAGCACCCGTATCGGCGTGAACGCCGGCACGTTCACGGTTTCCGGTGCCATTGATAGCGGCGTGAACAATTACGGCGTGGCATTCCGCCCCAACACCGGAACTCTGGTGCTTTCCGGCGCGAATACTTATCTGGGTGACACCACGATTATCGCCACAGGGGGGCTTGTGCAGCTCAGCGGCGGCGCGAACCGCCTGCCGACCACCACGAAGTTGATCATGGGTATCAGCACGGTCTCCGGCATCCTCGACCTGAATGGCCAGAATCAGGAAGTCGCTGGACTCTCCGTTGGCCAGGCCAGTGGAACCTTCGCCAACCAAGTCAAATCCGCCACGCCGGCGACTTTCACGGTGAATACGGCTACCGATTCGACCTACAGCGGCAAAATCACAGGTGCCATCGACATTGTGAAAATGGGTAACAGTAACTTTATCCTGCAAGCAACCAACACCTACACCGGCAACACCACCGTGAATGCCGGCACCTTGCAACTCGCTGACAACGCCCAACTCCGCTTCGTCATCGGTGCCACCAGCGGCACCAATAACAGCATCTCGGGCTCTGGTAACGCGCTGCTCAATGGGGATTTCGCCATCGACATCACCGCTGCCGCCGCTCTAACGTCAGGTTCATGGACCTTGGAAAACGTTTCCACTCTCACCGGTGCCTACGAATCCACCTTCCAAGTCGTCAATACCGACGGCAGTCCGTGGACCAACGCGGGCAGCGACAAGTGGACCAAGGACGGCGGCGCGGACAAGACCTGGACCTTCGATGAGACCACCGGCACGCTCACACTTACCCTTCCTGGCGGATACACCTCGTGGGCGTCTGCTAACGGAGCCGCCGGCCAGGCAGTGGATCAGGACCACGATTTGGACGGCGTCGCAAACGGAGTCGAATACTTCATGGGGGCCACCGGTACCACCTTCACCGCCAATCCCGCGCTCATCGGGGACACCATCACCTGGCCGAAAAACCCCTTGTTCAACGGCAGCTACCGCGTGGTAACCTCGTCCAATCTCGTCCTCTGGGCGGACGTGACGGGTTCGGCTGTCGATGACGGAACATCGGTCGTTTACACGCTGACCGGAAGCCCGTCCCGCTTCCTCCGCCTCGTGGTCATTCCTAACTAATTTTCCGAAGCCGCTCTGGGCCGCCGTCGCGGTGGTCCGGTGCCGAATCCATCCTTTCTGAACCACAAACAGCCACTAACACCAGTGGGGCAGCGCTGTGGATCTGCTTCGTTTTGCAAATGGGCAGGCCCGGGCCATGCAGAGTGTTAGATCATGCCGGTCAGGGATCGGAGATTCAACCAACGATGCAAGGATGGCCCGCATCTTGAAAACGTGCTTTACGCGGACTGGGAGAATTGCGCAACTCTTCTTCATGCGAAACCACCTACTGTTCCTCCTTGTTGCCTGCCTGCTGTTCTCTGCTAGAATATCGGCCACTGCGGAAAATGTGGACGTGTGTGTGTATGGCGGCGTTCCATGCGGTATCGCCTCCGCGATCACAGCAGCTCGTGAAGGCGCGAAAGTGGTGCTCATCGAACCGACGAAGCATATCGGTGGTCTCAGCACCAGCGGCATCAATACCGCCGAAACCGAGCACATGCTCAAGTGGACTATCGGCGGGTTTGCGCTGGAGTTCTACGAGCGGCTCGGACAACACTACGGCACCGGCAAGGCCGAGTTCTACTTCGAGTCGAGTGTCGCGGAAAAGGTGTATCACGACATGCTCCGCGAGGCGGGCGTGGAGGTTCTCTTCGGCGCAAGCGTGGACAAGGTGAGCAAAGACGGTTCACGCATCACGGCCATCACGCTTACCAATGGCGC
>JBBRCO010000246.1:0-3510 GCA_038204755.1 Verrucomicrobiales bacterium | reverse complement strand
AATAAAGATCATGGTGAGTCCGAGATCTTTTTGGAGGGATTTGATGAGATTGAGGATTTGCGACTGGATGGAAACGTCGAGGGCGGAGACGGGTTCATCAGCGATGATGAGCTTCGGCTCCGGGGCGAGGGCGCGGGCGATGGCGATGCGCTGGCGCTGGCCGCCGGAGAATTCGTGCGGGTATTTCCGCATGACTTTGGCGTCGAGGCCGACGGTGGCCATGAGGGTTTCCACGCGGGAGAAGAGGGCGTCGCCCTTGAGCTTCGGGTGGCGTTGGCGGACGGCTTCGGCGAGGGTGGAGAAGATCGTCATGCGTGGATTGAGGGAGGCGTAGGGGTCTTGGAAGACCATTTGGAAATCGAGTCGGCGACGCCGGACTTCGCTGCCGGTAAGTTTCGACAAGTCTTCGCCGTTGAGGACGATCAAGCCGGACGTCGAGCGGACGAGCTGCATGATGGTCCTCGAAAGCGTCGATTTTCCGCAGCCGGATTCGCCGACGAGGCCGAGGATTTCGCCTTTTTCAATCGAAAGCGTCACCCCGTCCACGGCGCGGACGACGTGCTTACCGGGCGAGAAGATCGAGCCGGTGCGCTGGGTGAAATGGGTGTGGAGGTTCTTGATTTCCAAATACGACACGCTCGGGAGGATGCACGGATTGGGCCGGATCGCACGGGGATTCTTGGGGTTGGGAGAAATTGAAGAGACAAGATTGCGCCCGGGGAGGTTTTAAGCAACAAGAAGTCGCCCCACATGACCCAGCTTTTGATTGAACCCGCTCGTCGCACTGGATGTGACGACATCCCTGCTCTGACGGAAGTCCTGCGCTCCGCTACCCAACGCCAGCGATCGCCGATCGATGACGTGCTCGACGCGGGCGTGGTGGACGAGGAACGCTACATGCGGGAATTGGCGCATGACCTTGGTATTGAGTGGCTTGACGTGATCCCGATGGCGGAAGTTCCGCTGCCGCTGCGTGAGGCTTGCGGGCCACGGCTGGCACTGAGGCATCGCTTGCTGCCGGTGGCCATCGAGGGGGAGGGCGACCACAAGCGCCTGAAACTCTGCACGTTTGATCCTTTCAACCTCATTTCCCGCCAAGCTGCGGCGCAGGAATTGGCGCTGCCGATCGACTGGTGCATGGCATCCAGAAAACGCCTGCACGAAGCGCTCCGGCGTTTGTATGGTGTGGGTGCTGATACGTTTGAGCAGATTCTCGAAGGCCGCGATTTCGACTACGACCACCTCGAAGGCGGCGAGGATGAAGCGAACGTGATCGACCAGGACGACGACGAAGAAGCCTCCGTCGTTAAGTTCGTGAACCAGATTATCCGCGAAGCGCTCGACCAGCGCGCGACCGATATTCACGTCGAACCGCTGAGCACGAACCTTCGCATCCGCTACCGGATCGACGGCCGTTTGATCGAAGTCGCGGTGCCGGAAAACATCAAGGCGCTGCAAAGTTCCGTGATCGCGCGTCTGAAAATCATGGCCCGCCTCGACATCGCCGAGCGTCGTGTGCCGCAGGACGGACGGATCAACCTCCAGTTCGAAGGCGCGACCATCGACGTCCGGGTCGCCACCGTGCCGACCGTCGAGGGTGAGAGCGTTTCCCTGCGTCTTCTCAACCAGGAGAAATTCAACCTCGCCAAGCTCGGCATGGAGTCGTTCGTCCAGAAAAAGATCGAGACGCTCCTCCACCTGCCCAACGGCATCATCCTGATCACCGGCCCGACCGGATCGGGTAAATCGACCAGTCTTTACTCCTTCCTCAGCGAGGTGAACCACCCCGAGCGGCGCATCGTCACCGTCGAGGACCCGGTGGAAAACAAGCTCGTCGGCGTGATGCAGATCGCCGTGAAAAACGAGATCGGCCTGACCTTCGCCACCGCGCTGCGCTCCATTCTGCGGGCGGACCCGAACATCGTCATGATCGGGGAAATCCGGGACCTTGAGACTGCGGAAATCGCCATCCGCGCCTCGCTCACCGGTCACTTGGTTTTCTCCACCCTCCACACCAACGACGCGATGGGCGGCATCAGCCGTCTCGTGGACATGGGCGTGGAGCCGTTCCTGGTCTCCGCCGCCGTCCGCGCCTTCCTCGCCCAACGTCTCGTTAGAAAACTCTGCCCGACTTGCAAAGTGCCGCGCGAAGTCAGCGATCAGGACCGTCGTGATCTGGGAATCCCCCTTCACATTCCGGGCCAGGCGTATTCGCCGAAAGGCTGCGACCGCTGCCGCAATACCGGCTTCTCCGGCCGTCTCGCCATTTACGAAATCATCCTCATCACCCAGCCGATGCAGGAACTCGTCGCCCACCGCGCCCAGTCTAACGAACTCCGCGCCCAAGCCGTGAAAGACGGCTATATCCCGATGCGCGAATACGGCTGGTATAAAGTGATGAAGGGCGAAACCACCATCGAAGAAGTCATTTCCGTCACCTCCTCCGATATCGGTGGTGGAGAGTGAGGAACATCGAACATCGAACGCCCAACATCGAACATTGAAGTGAAGACTATTTCCTCGCGATCTCTTTTCTGATCACAGATCACTGCTCACTCGTCACTTCCTCCCATGCCTCTTTTCGCCTATAAAGCCCTCGCTTCCAACGGTTCCGTCACCACCGGGGAAATCGACGCGACAGACCGCCCCGAAGCGCTGCGCATGCTCGACAAAAAGGGCCTGCAACCGGTCAATCTGAAGGAAACCTCCGGCGCCGTTTCTGCAAAAAAAACCAATGGCAACGCCAAGGCGAAAGCGGACGATGCCAAGGCCGCGAAGACGAAAGTGGAGGCCAAGGAAACCGCGATTCCCGATGGCCCGATCAAGCTGAAGCGTGCGGAAGTCGTGCTCTTCACCGAAGAACTTTCCGACATGCTCAGCGCCGGCCTCCAGCTAGAGCCGGCTCTCAAATCGATGGAAAACCGCCAGGAACTCGGCAATCTCAAGGCCGTTTCCTTCAAGATCCGCCAGATCGTGCGGGATGGCGTCAATTTCTCAGTCGCCCTGAAAAAAGTGAGCCCCAGCTTCGGCCCGCTCTATTGCTCGCTCGCCGCCGCCGGTGAAGCATCCGGCGCGCTCGACGACATTCTCAAACGCCAGGCGCACTACCTGAAAACACTCGCCGAACTCCAGGCGCGCCTCATCCTCGCGATGATCTATCCGGCCTTCCTCGTCGTGGCCGGCATCGGCGTTTCCATCGTTTTCGTCACCACCCTCATCCCGCAGCTCACCGCGCTGATCAAAAGCAGCGGCGGAGAAATCCCGTTAGGCGCAGCCATCCTCATCTGGACGTCCAATTTCCTCAGCAATTGGTGGATCGTCATCGTGCTCACGCTCGTGGCCTCGTTCATCTTCTTCAAGGCATGGAAGGACAACGATGCTAACAAGCCCGCGTGGGACCGCATCAAGCTGCGGCTGCCGCTCATCGGCCCGGTCATCACCAGCCGCTTCTACGTCCAGTTCCTGGAAACCATGGCGAACCTCGTCGGCAACGGCCTGCCGCTGCTCCGC
>JBBRCO010000245.1:0-3543 GCA_038204755.1 Verrucomicrobiales bacterium | reverse complement strand
CCTCGGCGAGCCCAACATGATCGGCAAGGTCGGCGGCGCGCCCACCTTCGCCGTCGGCATGGCCCAGATGTTTGCCAAGGTCATCCCCGGAAATACCGCGCTCTCGCTCTGGTATCACTTCGCCATCATGTTCGAAGCATTATTCATCCTCACCACGCTGGATGCGGGCACGCGCGTGGGCCGCTTCATCCTCCAGGATCTGTTGGGAAATTTCTCCCCGAAACTCGGCAAGACCGACTCGTGGGTCGGCAATATCCTCGCCACCGGTCTGCTCGTCTCCGCCTGGGGCTTCTTCCTCTATCAGGGCGCGCTCGACCCCGCCGGCATCGCCAAAAGCCTGTGGCCCATCTTCGGTATTTCGAACCAGCTCCTCGCCGTCATCGCCTTCTGCCTCGGCACCATCGTCCTCATCAAGATGGGCAAGGTCCGTTACTGCTGGGTGACCGTCGTCCCTATGGTTTTCCTCACCATCGTCACCTTCACCGCCGGCTGGATGAAGATTTTCTCGGAAAACGCCGCCGGCTTCCTTCCTGCCATCCGCAGCCTCGAAGCGAAGATCGCCGCCGGCCTTGAAGGCCCCGCTCTCGCCGCCGCCAAGACCTCGCTCCTCAACGCCCGCATCGACGTCGTCATCACCGTCACCTTCCTGCTCTTCGTGGGCATCATCGTATGCGGCACCGCCCGCGAGTCCTGGCTACTCCTCACGAAGCGCAAGCCCATCGTGCTGCGCGAAAGCCCCTACATCGCCCACGCGGGCGACGCCGACGTCCTTCCTACCAGTTTGCTTTAGCCGGACCACGGAACTCCGTTCCGCCTCTTCGTCGGCGGACCGGAGTGACGTTTCGCCAGTCCGCTGTGCGAGGCGCAGATTGCAAGATAGGGATTTCCCCTGCGAGGCAGATTGCAACTCTTCAGCCGCTGGACATCATTCGGCACTCGCGGCAAACCCTGCTGCTGTAACGGATTTCAGGCCTACGCCCGGTCCGGCATAAGCGCTGCGAAGAGGGGCGGACCGTGCCATTCGTGCATTTCTCACCTCATTCCTCCTATGAAAACCATCACACGCAGTTTGTTCATCAGTATCGTTCCCTTGTTCGCGCCGTTGGGCGTGGCTGCGGAATCCAACTCGAAGCCCGATAAAATCGATAATGCCATCGCCGGTAAAGGGATGGGCGCATCTTGGCGGGCCTCCGAGGTGATCGGCACCACCGTGAAAAACGCGGGTGATGACACCATCGGCGAAGTGGAGGATCTGATGGTGGACCTGAAATCGGGAAAAATCCTCGCGGTTGTGATTTCCTCCGGCGGATTCCTCGGCATGGCGGATACCTTGAGCTCCGTGCCGGGTTCGATGCTTCGTTACGATCAGGATGCGAAGGCATTTAAAACCAAACTGACCAAAGATCAGTTAGGCAAAGCCCCGCAATTCAAGAAATCCGACTGGCCCGACTACAACGATGAAACGACCGCCGCGAAACTGACGGCTTTCCGCGACTCCATCGGCGGCGATGTGAGCCAGCCCGATAACACGGCGCGGAACGATGAGGAAATGAAGAAGGACGAAACCGTCACTCCGCAGGATCAGGGAAACAGCGAAAGCGATATCAGGATCACCACCGATATCCGCAAGGCGGTGATGGGGCAGGATCTGTCATTCAATGCCAAAAACATCAAGATCATCACTCAGAATGGCAGAGTCGCGCTGCGGGGTGTGGTCGAGTCCCAGTCCGAACATGAGGCCATCCTCAAGGTCGCGAAAAACCATGTGGATGCCGCAATGATCTCCGATAATCTCCAGGTAAAAACCCAATAACCGCAACCAATCCCAACAATCAACTCCCATCATCATGAGCCATAAATCAGTCTATTGCATTGCCGTCTCCGAAGTTCAGGCCCTTCAAATCGTGGACAACCTGACCAACTCCGGATTCTCTTCGAATGATATCTCGGCGCTGTTTCCGGATAAGGAATCCACCCATCAGTTCTCGCATGAAAAGCACACCAAAGCGCCGGAAGGAACTGTCACCGGAGTCGCTTCCGGCGGGATTCTTGGCGGCGGGCTTGGTCTGTTGGCAGGCATCGGCGCGCTGGCCATTCCCGGCGTGGGTCCTTTCATCGCGGCCGGCCCGCTGATGGCCGCGCTTAGTGGAGCTGCCGCTGGTGCTGCGCTGGGTGGCATCACAGGAGCGCTTATCGGCATGGGCATTCCCGAGTTGGAAGCGAAGCGTTACGAGAACCGCATCACGGAAGGTAATATCCTTATTTCCGTTCACGCGACTTCTGGCGACGAAGTGAGCCGCGCGAAGGAAATCATGGCGACCGCCAAGGCCGAGGATATCTCGGTAACTTCGCTGGGCGAAGTTCCAGCCATCGGTTAAAAACCAATCAGCATCTCTGAAGCAGAGTCAACATGACAGCCTTCCTCACACAGGGAGGCTGTTTTTTTTCCCTTCATCGCATGGTCGGCACCATCGAGAAGAGGCCCTGCGTGGCGCTGTAGGCATGTGCCAGTGTCATCCGCTTGAGCTCATGGCCGGCACCCCAGGAATCGCTGAAGAGCAGGTGTGAAGTCTTATCGTTATATCCGATAATCATTCGCATGTGGCCGCCGCCTTCCTGCTGGGCGATGGATGGTTCCTCGGGATATTTTCCCAACATCAATCCCCACAGCAACGGCACGCCGGCGTCGATGGATTGGTGGATGGCTTTGGAAAACTGCACTTCGCTGACAGGCTTGCCGACGGTCATTTCGCGGGGCTCCACCTCGACAAGTTCGGTGCCGGAGCTCATGGCGATGATTTTAAAACGGGTCTTGAAGCGGTAGTCGATTTTCCCAAGCGCCTCGGCCATCGCGACCGGACTGGTGCCGGCCTTGGCGTCCGTGCCGACGACCTGCGCGATCTGGTGCTGGTCCGCCGGGATGCCGTAGTACTCGAATAGCCGCTGCGCGGAGGCGACCACGCAGTAGCCCTTCGGCCCCTGATCGACCATCGGGATGCCCTTGAGAAACACGTCGCCGTTCGCGGCGCGGGTGACATTTTTCGGCAGATCGGACAGTTTCACCGCGACCGAGCGGCCTTGGATGGCTGCGGCGAAGGTGCCTTTCGAGTCGCGCGGGGCGATCTTGAGGCGGAGAAATTCGACATTGCCGCGGGTGGCTTCCGGGTTGTGTTCGAGCGCCGCCATGCCGGTCTGGGAAACCCAGGTCCAGCCCTCGGCCAGCAGGCCTTGCGCCGCATCGGCTTTGCGGGGGCTGGGTCGGACGGCGAGCATCTCGCCGATCTTTTTCCCGCAGAGTTTCAGTCGCCGTTGGAATTCGTCCTGCGCGATCGCGCCGGAATCGCCTTTGTTATAGAGCGAGAAGGTCACGCCATTGAGCTTCCCGTCCGTGAAATCGACGATGACTTCCTCGACTGGCAGTTCGCCGCCGAAGAGGTTCATATCAAGCGCCAGATTCGAGTAGGGCTGTTTCATGAAGACCGCCCGGTCGCGGGATTTCGTCATCCACTGGAAATACGGATTTTTCTTCATCTCGACCTCCTT
>JBBRCO010000244.1:0-3547 GCA_038204755.1 Verrucomicrobiales bacterium | reverse complement strand
GGTGACGCTCATCTTTTGGGCTGTGCCTAAGCATCTGGTCATGAAGGTGCAGAATCATCGACTCGGAGATCGGCAAGTCCGTGAAATTCGAGAATACAAATTCCATCGACTCCAGATACCCTCCCACCTCCTGCTCGTCACGGGTCTTGAGTTTCTGGATATGGCGTTTTCTATACAGTTTCTCGACCTCGTCATCTGTGAGCTGGTTTCCCTCAATCCGGTTGGACGCACCCGTTGAGGTGATGATCACGCTTTGAGTTAATCGCTCGATAACCTGTGGTTGAAGGTTCCCGGTAATACTCCAGCTTTGTTTCACCGCATCAATCTTGGACAGCAACGAATACACCTCTTCCAACGTCCCGACGGGAAGCCTAAGGCGCGTATGAAGCCGGTCATTTTCTCTGTTCATAATCTCACATTTGAACTGTGTGGGATTATGTGAGATTATGTGAGATTGTCAATTTTATCTCAACTACTTGTCTGGGAATATGTGGTTACAGGAGCCTTCCGCAAAAAGCAAATTCCTAGCAGCCAAAGTCATTGACGTTCTGCAATTTCTCAAGACCGTGCCCGCCCTCAGAAACTGCTCAACTTCCGATGTCTCGCCCAAACCCCTGACAAACGACATGGCGGCCATTACCCAGAATCCAAGTCAGGGTCCGGGAAGAAGCCTTGCCCATTGACGGTATATGAGTCTGAAAGGCGTTCCTTGCGCGCCCGTCCATCGTTCTGCGACAACGACTTCCAGACTCAGTGTTAGGAAACAGCGGAAAATTGGTCGAAGTAAAACATTTCCATCTCACCACAATTCTTGACGGGGTGACTTCCGCGCGGGGTGGCGGCTATTTGGTCACCCAGCATTTCGCGAAAATCTTTGGAGAGATTGATGCGACCGGGTTCCGAGCCCTGCTCCATCCTGGCGGCGATATTGACGGTGTCTCCCCACATATCGTAGGCCATACGTTTGACCCCAACCACGCCGGAGACCACTGGGCCGCAGTGAATCCCAATACGCATGCCCCAATGAGGACGGCCCGTGGCTTCCACCTCAGCTTTGCGCTTGAGGAGAAAGGTCATCGCTTCCTCGGCAAATCGAAGCAGCCGCAGTCCCCCTTCAGCCGGGCTTCCATGAAGTCCGCTCACACAGAGGTAACCATCCCCGATGGTCTTGAGTTTTTCGACCCCATGCCTACCACACAACCCATCAAAAAGGCAAAAGCACCGGTTGAGTTCTTCGACAAGTTCCCCGGCCGAGTAGGTGCTCGACACGGAAGTGAAATTGCTGAAATCAGAAAAAAGCACGGAGACTTTCTCGTGGTTAACAGCCTTCACCCGGCCATTGCGCTTCAGTTCGTCCGCCACATCGCCGGGGAAAAGATTTCGCAGCAGCAGTTCAGAGTGCTCTTTTTCCTGAGAGAGGGCCTCGACCGCCTTCTCTAATTCGAGGCTCTTGCGTTCGATCTCATCCTTGGCGCGAAGGTTTTCTATCTGCATCTGGATTTGATCCAGTAGCGTGAACTCCCGCTCAACCAAACCCCCGAGCCGCCCAAGCAATTCCAAATCGTGGTCGCTGAGTTCGCGGGGTTCCCGGTCCGCAAGGCAGAGCGTGCCGACCTTGTGACCAAAGGGCCCTCGCAAGGGTTGCCCAACGTAGAACCGGATGAACGGTTCGCCCTGCACCATCGGATTCCCCGCAAACCGGTAATCCTGCAAGGCATCGGGGACGACCATCGCCTTGTCTTCCAAAATGGCATGACCGCAAAACGAAATGTCTCGTCCCGATTCGGAGATCTTCATTCCCACCTTGGATTTCAGCCACTGCCGGTTTTTATCCACGAGGGAGATGTAGGCAATGGGAACGCGAAAGAGCAACTGGGCGAGATGAACAATTTGGTCAAACCGCTCCTCTTGCGGCGTATCCACCAACCGAAGATCATCAACAGCCTTTTGGCGCTCTTCTTCATTTAGCGGAATTTCCGGCATCACGCAGCTTGTTCCTTTCCCCGAAGTCATGCTCGCAAACTTGGGGGGCAGGCAAAGTCCTGTCAAGTTCCCCGGCAGTTACCCGGCAGCGTGTAGGATTTGTGCTTCAGATCAACCTCAACCTCGGAAAATATGTCCGGTAGTATTCCCGGTCGCGCGTTAGCAAGGCATCCGCGTGCGTGGCCGCATGGGCACCAATAAAAAATCTGCCAGCATTCGTTCCTTCGGCTTCAAACTGCGCTGACAATACTGCACAAGGACCGTGCCTGCCAGATGCAAACTTGCGAAGGACATCTCTTGAACGGCAATCCCCATGGTTTCCAGACTCTTTTTTGGTACCAGGAGTCGCATTGCAACATTTTCAACGTTCGGGTGTGAAGCTACGGCTCGTTTCGTGGTTGTGTGGTTGTGACCGTGGAAGGAGCGGGTTTCATGCGGATGTTTTCACGATGCGGATCAACTTTCGGGTCAGGAGTATCAGAGAGGATCAAGTGGTTTTTCAGTTTTTTGAGAGGTCGCTTTTTGGGCATGGGGGAGCGTGCCAGACCGGAGGGTTCGATTTCTGGCATGTCTGGTTCTGGATCTTTCCAGTGGTTCGGGCTTGGCGTTTTTAATTGGGGCAACCGAGCCGGATTGCCCCTACATGAATGGAGTGCGTTAGCTGACCTCAAGGCAGAGGGCTTTGAGATACCTTGCCTCGGGGAAATTAGCCGGGTGGTCGGGGGCGTGGGTGGTTCTCCAGATTTCCCGCGATTGCCTTCGGGAAGCCTGCGCTTCTTCTTCCACGAGGCGGTAGAAATCCTCTGCGGAGACATGGGTGGTGCAGGAGGCGGCGACGAGGATTCCTCCGGGTCGCAGTATTGAAAGCGCGCGGGAAATCAGGAGGCGGTAAGCGCGCAGGGCGCCTTCCTTTTCCGCAGCGCGCTTCGCGAGGGTCGGCGGATCGACGATGACGAGGTCGTAGGAACCGCTGGCCTCATCCATCCACCGGAAGGCATCCGCCTGGATGCGGTGATGTTTCACGGAGGCGATCGCGGGGTCGTTTTTGTTCAGGGAAAAGTTCCGGGCCGCGCTCTCAAGGGCATGGGCGCTGATATCCACATCCGTGACGGAGCGTGCCCCGCCCCGCGCGGCATAAAGGGAGAAGCCTCCGGAGAAACTGAAGACGTTCAGCACGTCGCGGCCTGCCGCAAGCTGCCCGACCCTTGCGCGGTTGTCGCGCTGGTCGAGGAAGAAGCCGGTCTTCTGGCCTTTGAGCACTGCGGATTCGAAGTGGATGCCGTTTTCAGAAAAGACCACGGTCTCCTCTCCCGCATCCCCGCGGAACCCTTCCTCCAAGCCGTAGTCCCCTGCCCTTTCCGCGATGTTCCGGCTCATGCGCAGGACGAGGAAATCCGGCGTGAAAACCTCGCGGAGCACTGCCTCGATTTCCTCCCATCCGGCGAGCCATCCGGCGGCATAGACTTTCACCACCAGGGTCCCGGCATAGAGATCCGCGACGAGGCCGGGAAAGCCTTCGCTCTCCCCGTTGATGACACGCGCACCGTTGGTGCGGTCGTTGAGC
>JBBRCO010000243.1:0-3568 GCA_038204755.1 Verrucomicrobiales bacterium | reverse complement strand
CCGCGGCGAGGCACCAGAGCGGACGAGGTTCTTCAACGGAGCATCCACCAGCCCGGGGAAACGCGTGGTGTGGATGATCTGCACGATGTATTTCCGGATCGCCGGGTCGATGTAAACCTGGTTCACCAGCTCGCGCGAGGCTCCGACCTGCTCGGGCGTGGCCACGGTTTTGGTCTGATAGGGCGGCGTCGAGGTCGCCATCCGGTCGAGGATTTCCAGCTCCTCGTCTTTGGTCGGGTAGCCGACGGTCACTTTCAAAAGAAAGCGGTCGAGCTGCGCTTCCGGAAGCTGATAGGTGCCTTCCTGGTCGATCGGATTCTGCGTGGCCAGCACAAGGAACGGTTTGGGCAGGGGATACGAGCGATCACCCAGCGTGACCTGCCGTTCCTGCATCGCTTCCAGCAGCGCGGACTGCACCTTGGCCGGGGCGCGATTGATTTCGTCGGCAAGGATCAGATTGTTGAAAATAGGCCCCAACTTCGGCTCGAACTTCGTTTCCTGCGGGTGATACACCATCGTCCCGACGAGGTCGGCAGGCAGCAGATCCGGCGTGAACTGGAACCTCGCGAACGACGCGTGCAACGATCCGGAAAGCGCCTTCACCGCCAGCGTTTTCGCCAGCCCCGGCACGCCTTCCAGCAGGATGTGGCCATTACAAAGCAGGCCGATCAGCAGCCGGTCCACCAGCCGTTCCTGTCCCACCAGCACCTGTCCCATCTCCTCCTTCACCGCCTGGATCCAGCCACTTGTCTCCGCGATCCGCTCTTGCAAGGTTTCCGTTGTCATTCGTTTTCGTGGCGGACTTTGCCACGCGGGACGATCCGTGCAACCGGCAATGCGCCGAAAAATCGCTGGCGGAGCGAGCGCAAGCTCTGCTGCTCAAAGGGTATCTAATTCTAGAGAGGGAAATAAAGCGCGGAAACCGCAGATGGTCATTTTTAAGCTAGTGCCGTTCACTCCTACTCCACCGCCCAAGTGCAGGAATTGAATGTGGGGATCCAGCGCAATCCGGCCACCGGGATTTTAACCCTGACCAGCGAGGTAAAAAGAGGAACATCCCGATGGGGAAGTTGGATTACCGGGACCCCTTCGGGACCCCTCCGACCCCATTCGCACGCGGGTTCCCGCCAATGAAATTCCCTTTTCGATCCCAGGACCCACGCTAAGAATCCCTAGCAGCCCCCGCACGATGATTGCCATCCTGAATGACGTCCACTCCCAGCTCAACGCCACCACCGTCGCGGAGGTTCACCAACCAAACACCCAAGCGGAGTTGATTTCCATTATCCGGGAAACTCGTCACCGGGGATTGAAAATTTCGGTCGCCGGTGGGCGCCATGCCATGGGGGGGCAGCAATTCGCCACAGGCTCGGTGCATCTCGATATGACCGCGCTGGACCGGGTGCTCGGTGCGGATCCGCATGGCGGCCTGCTGCACATCGAAGCCGGCGCCGAGTGGCCGAAGATCATCGAGGCGAGTCACGGGATGGAAACGAGTCCCGGCGTCTCTTGGGGCATCCGCCAAAAACAAACCGGCGTGGATGCGGTCAGCCTCGGCGGGTCAATCTCGGCAAACGCCCATGGCCGCGGCTTGCTCATGCAACCGCTCGGCGATGACATCGAAAATCTCACCTTGATCAACGCCGATGGTGAAATCGTTTTCTGCAGCCGCAGCGAGAACCCCGCCTTGTTTTCACTCGTGATTGGCGGATACGGGCTGTTTGGCGTCATATACTCCGCCACCCTGCGCTTGACGAGCCGGCTGCGCGTCAAACGAGTCGTGGACATCATCGACCTGGACGATGCCATGAACGCGGTTTTCCGCCGCGCGGAGGAAGGCTGTATCTACGGCGATTTCCAGTTCGTGATCGACACCCATGACACCGGATTCCTGCGCCGCGGTGTGTTCGTCTGCTACAAACCGGCGGGCGCGGATGAGGCGGAACCCGAAACCCAAGCCGACCTAACACCCGATCATTGGTTGAAGCTGCTCAAGCTCGCCCACGACGACAAAGGCCAGGCATTCCGTCTCTACGCGCAACACTACCTGAGCACCGATGGAAACCGTTATTGGTCCGACACCATGCAACTGAGCACTTACCTTCCGAGCTATGCGGACTTTTTGGAAAGCACCCGCCATCCGGAATCCGATACCTGCGTCAAAGAGACCTTGGTCATCGGCGAACATTATGTGCCACGCGGGCAATTGCTCACCTTCATGCAGGCGGCTAGAGAAACCTTCAAGCACTTTGGCACCGAGGTCATCTACGGCACCATCCGTGCGATCCTGCGCGACACGGTTTCGTTTCTACCGTGGGCCAGCGAGGATTTCGTCTGCATCATTTTCAACCTGAGGACGCCCCACACTGCGGAAGGCCGGGAGAAAACCGCGAACACATTCCGCGCCCTCACTGATGCCGGAATCCGATCGCAAGGCAGCTTTTTTCTCACCTATCACCGCCATGCGTCCGCCAGCCAGGTGAAGAGTTGTTACCCGCGATTTTCGGAATGGCTTGGTTTGAAAAAGCAGCATGATCCGTCGGAATTGTTTACCAGCGACTGGTATGTCCACTACCGGGATGAATTCCACGCGCACCTCGCGAAACCATGAAACCGGCGCAAGCAAGCAGCACCGCGAAGGTGATCGCAGCCAGCACGATTCTGTTAGCCAGCGAAGACCGCCACCCGGAAATAATCCCACCGGACGCAGCCGGGCTCTGTGAGATTTTTCTATCAGGCAATACGACGGACCGCCTGCTCGCAAAGAGCGCCCGCAATCCGTGGAGCCGGCGGCTCTGGCGCGGCTTGGAGCGGATGACCTTGCCGGGGATCATTTGCCACTATGCGCGGCGCAAACGCTGGATCGAAAGTCATTGCCGGACGGCGATCGCGGATGGATGCGGAAGGATCGTGATTCTCGGGGCGGGATTCGACACGTTAGGAATGCGCCTGTCGCGGGAGTTCGCCTCTCTTGAGGTGATCGAAATGGATCACCCTGCCACACAAGAGGCGAAACAAAGGGCGCTTGCACTCAATGAGGTGGCGCTGCCGGAGAACCTCTGCTTTGCATCATTGGACTTGGCGGGCGAAAGCTTTCCCGCACGCCTGTTTGACGCAGGTTCCACGGTTTTCATCCTGGAAGGTCTGTTGATGTATTTACCGGAGCATGCGGTGTGCGGGCTTTTCAACTCCATGGGAAAACTCCCAGGAGGAAACATCACGGTCATCTTCAGCTTCATGACAAAGTGGCCCGACGGCCGGTCAGGCTTCCGGCCCCACAGCCGTTTGATCGACTGTTGGCTTGCGATGCGTGGAGAGCCGTTCACATGGTCCATCGAGCCGGAGCACATCGCGGATTTCTTGGCCGCGCACGGTTTCCGACTGATCGAAATGTCAGCAGGAAGCGGACTTGAGGGTGAGAATTTGGTGATCGGTAACTGCTGTCAGTGAAAGCGCCGGGCACGCCACCGTCCTCGTTTGGCTGAAACATGTCACATCAACTGCGCATCGGCTTCGACGAGTTCCGAGCGCTCGCCGCGATTGAGGGCGACGTGGGCGACGAAGGGCT
>JBBRCO010000242.1:0-3751 GCA_038204755.1 Verrucomicrobiales bacterium | reverse complement strand
ATTTAAAGAGTTGTGCCTGAGTTATCCTTCTTTCCGGGGCGATGGAAGTAGAAATCTTTCGACTTATTCCAGCCCGCGCTCCGCCACCTCGTCCTCGTCCCAGCCGAGGTAGTGGCCGAGCTCGTGAAGGAACGTCGTGCCCACTTCGTCGCGATAGTCGTGCTCCTCCTCGCCGGTCCATTCCCAGATATTCATCAGGAAAAGCCGGATGCGCGGGACTTCGCCGTCGCCATCCTCGTCCAGCGCGCAGGGGCCTTCGAAGAGCCCGAGTTCGTCGCCTTCCAGCGTGTCGTCGTCGGAACCTTGTCCTGGCTGTTCTTCGAGGGAAATCACCACCTTGTTCGCCGCCGCTTGCACGTCGGCCGGTAAAATTTTCACCAGTGATTTCAGCTCCTCGTCGGCCCAACTGCTCAGCGTTTCAAAATCCATGACTGGGAATTATTCACTTCCGCCGCGCCGCACAATCCGGAAAAATTCCACCGCTTGCGCGTTCCGCCATTCACGCCACCTTGGTTCAGCCCATGACCATCCACACGCTCGAACAGGAACAACGCCTCCCGATCTCTCTCGAAGCGGCCTGGAAATTTTTCTCCTCACCGCGCAATCTCGACGAAATCACACCGGGCGATCTGGGTTTTAAAATCGTCAGTCTGCCGGGTGAAAAAATGTATGAAGGGCAGATCATCACTTACAAAGTCATGATCGTCCCCGGTGTCTGGATGCCTTGGGTCACGGAAATCAAAGCCGTCGATGAGGGCCGCTCGTTCGTCGATGAGCAGCGCTTCGGTCCTTACAAATTCTGGCATCATCGTCACACCTTTGAGGAAATCCCCGGCGGTGTCCTGATGCGGGATCTCGTCCACTACGGTCTTGGTTTCGGGCCGTTCGGCGCCATCGCGCACGCAGTTTTCGTGGGGGCGAAACTGAGGAGCATCTTCGACTTCAGGAAACAGGAACTCGCCCGCAAATTCGGAACCCTGTGAGGAGCGCGGGGGCGGGTGAAGATGGCGGCGTGTTGTCGAGGTGGTCTGCACAGTCCTCTGTGCGGTATCTTGATTCGCAGGACCGTTCCATTGCGGCGGAAGACCGCACAGAGGACTGTGCGGACCACTCTTCGCTCATTCTGGCAGTGGCCACAGTGCCCTGTGGGTTGTGCATTGGGGCGAATAGCGCCAAGCGTATGAAACCGAAGAAGGTGGGTTAGTTTTTTCTGATGGAAATCAGACTGACACTGAAACACCAAGGATGAGGCGGTAGTCGGACTGCTTGATTTTTTTTCCGATCTTCGGTCGCGGTGTCAGCTCGCCGATCCGGATGGAGTAGCTTTTCGGGACGCCGGTCTTTCCAGGTGGCAGGGCGGAGAGCACAACGACCCGCGGTTTGCGATTCGTGTGGACGCCGATGATCTTCGGCGGCTGGTTGCCCACCTTCACGCGTAACAGCACTTCCGCATCGCCGGCCGAGTTGCAGAGTCCGCCCTTCGGGCAGCGGCTGTCGTTTTTCACGCCGACGAAGTTGATTTTCAGTCCGGTGTCATATCGCGTCGATTCACCGACGCTGAGAAGTGGGAAAGGGACCACAGCAGCGGCGGACGCTTGTCCGCTGCTGGCGAGAAAAGCGGTGGAGCCAATGGCGGCCATCGCTAGGGATTTGATCAATTCGCGGCGTTTCATGGTATTTTGTATAGAGGAGCTATTAAGATCCGTCATTGCGGGGAAATCGGATCAGGAAACCGCTAGCAGGGATTCGTCCCAGTCCTTCCAAACCGGATCGAGATTCCGGCTGCGCAACATCGCCGTGACCTCCAACGGGCTGCGGGTGTCGTGGATTTGGAATTGCTCGGTCGCTTTTTCACAGCCGGATTTTTGTTCCAGCTCCACCCGGCGGCCTTTGACGGTGAGGTGCAGGTCGTCGCTGCCGGCACCGGTGTAGCCGCCGGGTTCCGTGCGTGCGCCTGCCGACATGTGGGTGACGCCGAGAGTCGAAATCGCATCCCGCAGCGGTGCCGGCTCGCGGGTGGAAACGACGATGCCTACCTGCGGGAAAAGGGTGCGAAAAACGCAAATCAGGCGGACAAAGTCCTTGTCCGGCAGATAGAGGTCGGGATCCGGAGAGTATTCGTAGTTTCCGGCGTACGGCCGCATTCTGGGGAAGGACACGGTGTATTGCGCCTTCCAGCCGTGTTTGTAGAGGTATTCGAGGTGCGCACAGAGGGAAATTGCTTCGTGTTTCCAGTTCGCCAGACCAAACAACGCGCCGATCCCGATCCGCCGGAAGCCGCCGGCATACGCGCGCTCCGGGCAGTTCAGCCGCCAGTCGAAATTTTTCTTCGGTCCGGCAGTGTGCAGCTTCTGATAGGTCTCGCGGTGATAGGTTTCCTGATAGACCACCAGCCCTTCCGCGCCGTGCCCGACGATTTCGGCATATTGGCCGTCCTCCATCGGCCCGACTTCGAGCGCTAGGGTGGGGATGAATGGCTTGAGCGCGTCCAGGCAGTCCTGAAGGTAGCCGTCGGAGACGAATTTCGGATGCTCGCCGGCGACAAGCAAAACGTTGCGGAAGCCCAGCCCGTGAAGGTGTCTCGCCTCGCGCACCACCTGATCGACGGTGAGCGTGGTGCGGAAAATGCCAGCGTCGCGCGAGAATCCGCAGTAGCTACAGTTGTTCACGCACTCGTTCGAGACGTAGAGCGGCGCGAAAAGCCGCATCGTCCGGCCAAAATGCCGCCGCGTCGTCTCCTGACTGCGGCGGGCCAGCGACTCAAGAGGGCCGCCCGTTTCCTCGGAAATGAGCTGCTCGAATCGCCGCATCAGGGGCGTCGGGCACTTGATGAGATCTGGAAAAACGTCCGCAAATGCCATGGCACGCAGAAGATGGGGCTTCCCGCCCCCCGCGTCAAAGCCGGTTTCTCCCCCGCCAGCCTTTTTGCCGCCTGCCTTTACATGCGGGATCATCCGTGTAGTCTGGCCCCGCTGCTCACCACCACACCCCTTTAATGTTTCGTCAGCCCCGTCCCCCCGACCCTGACCAGGACCTCATCACGCGTGCCCAACAAGGCGATACGCGTGCCTTTGACGCCCTGATCCTCAAATATGGCGACAAGCTTTACGGCCTCGTCTATAACATGACTTCTCACAAGGAGGACACCCACGACCTGTTGCAGGAGATCTTCGCCCGCTCCTATCAATCACTCGGTAAATTCCGCGGAAGTTCCACGTTCTACACCTGGATTTATCAGATAGCAGTCAACCTCACGCTCAATTTTCTCAAGAAACGCAAGCGTCGCACGGGTTTGAGTCTCAATGACCTGGATTCCTCGGTCCATCAGGACCCGGCTCTAATCGACACCACCCATGAGGCGAATCCCGAGAAGCAGACCAATCTCAACGAGCTTCAGATAAAATTGAACGAAGCGATGATGAAGTTGTCTGAACCCCATAGAATGGTTGTGACGATGTTTGACATCCAAGGCATGTCCCACGCGGAGATCGCCAAGGTGCTCAAAGCATCCGAAGGCACCATTCGTTCACGACTCCACTATGCGCACCTTCAACTTCAATCCGCCCTCCAAGACAGTTGGGAAGAGAGATTTTGAAAATTTTGCTTGCGCGTGGGGTTTATTTTTAATAATTCCTAATTATCAATCGCAGTGAAACCATCGGTCGAACAAATCGGAAGTCTGCTAGCCCTCAAGCGCCACGAGCGTCCTGAGGACGGATACTGGCAGGATTTTCTGTGCGATTTCCATCAA
>JBBRCO010000241.1:0-3761 GCA_038204755.1 Verrucomicrobiales bacterium | reverse complement strand
GGAACTTCTTCCTGCCAGTTTACGGGAGTGAGGTCGCGGGCGAAGGACGGGGAGATCAAACCGAGGAAACAGAGAACGAATATTGATTTCATGAGGGCGGATGGATTGATTTGGAAAAATCCTTCCTGGTGGACGGGGAGTGAATAAGCCGCACAGAGTCGACCGCAGCGGTCTTTAGCCACCCCCGAAGAGATGTCCTGGACATGCACCGCCGCCTCCCCGGCCGTTTGGTCGTTTTGCCAGCAATGTCGCGGTCGATGCCTACCGCTAGTTACGAGGTTTATCAGGCCCCATCCGCCGGAGCGGACAGGTGGATCAAGAATCAAAAGCAGAATGGTGCCAAGAACCAATTCCACATTTTTGCTAGAGAAGCAAAATATGCGTTGTTCCGGGTCGGCGTGGAGGTGACGTTGGCGAGTTGCTCTGTGGCCGCCGTTCTTAGAGGCTGACCAGAGGTGGGTTCGGAAATGGATTGGCGGGTTTACAACAAAAAACCCGGCATCCCATCGGGGATGCCGGGCGGTTAGGAACCCGATGCGGGATCAGGCCTGCGGTGGGTCTGCCGGGGTGGCGGGTTCATCCGGCTCGCCGGGGCGGAGGGCGTAATAGACTCCCCATTCGCGGGCGCGGCGGCGGAGGGTGGGGGCCTCTAGCTGGCGGAGGGCGAATTCCACTTCGTCCCAGACGTCGCGGATGAGTTGGTCTGCCTCGGGGCGGAGTTTGCTCACATCGGACTGTTCACTTTCGAGGCTATCCTTGGCGGCGGTCTGGAGGGTAAGTTCGGTATTGTATGCGGTCAGCATGGCATCCACATCGGCGGCGGACGGCATGGCCATGGCGGGTTCGGAAAAATTCGCGACGCGGCGGGGATCGCCTTTGACGATGCGGTCCGCCCAGAGGAGGAGATCCGCCTCGGACTTGAGGTCAGGGACGGTTTCCTCGTTCACGCTCAGATCATAGACCGCACGGCCGGACGGGGAATAAACGCCACGGGCGACGCCGAATTGGAACACCTGGATGAAGTGGCTGACGGTCATCTGGAGCTTGTCCCCGGCGAGGTTGAGCGCGGTGGTGATGGAGGTTTGCTTGCCGAGGGCATCGGCGCGTTCGGTCACTTCTTTCTCCCATATCGGAACGAAAGTGGTGAGGCGGGTGGCGGTGTCCGCGCTGATGGGGCGGGCGGGACCGGTGACGGCGGCGGATTTTTTCAATCCTGCGCTGAGGGCTTGGCTGCGGGCGGGATCGGTGGCCGGTAATTGGCGGAATGGCATTGGAGTCGGGGAGTTTGAGGTAAATGGTGGGGAATGCCGTCATGGCGATTCTTGTTTCACCGGGAATACACTGCTAGCTGTTTCCGGGGGACGTCAAATCATTATGTAAGTAAGGCCACGCAATCCAACAACGGCGGGGTTTCCCTGACAAAAACGGGTGGGAGAATGTGACGAAAAGGGGGCAAATCGTCACAAGATGAGACATTTTGGTGATTTCAGGTCGTATTGGCTGCAAAGGATGGCCGCGGACGTATCCGGGATGGGTATTTGCACGCAAAGGGTGGCCACGGACGTGTGCGGGATGGGTATTTGCATGCAAAAGGCGGCCACGGACGTGTTCGGGATGGGTATTTGCAGCCACCGGAATATCTGGAGGAATCCGCCGCCTTGCTGTTTCTCTTCGTTTCCTGCGTCCGGGACAGGACCGCTCCCCGCCGAGGGCGGGCACTTTTTTATTCCCGCAGGTGATCCGCGCAATACTCCCGGCCGTCGCTGCCCACGCGGAATTCCATTCCGGGATCGCTCACGTCCGTCCGGTCGCAGGCGGCACAGGTGTGGAAGGCATCTCCCGCCGGGTCCTTCGCCGCGTTAAACCGCTTTTTCCGCTGACCGGCCTGGATCACCATCGCCGTGCCGCGCAAGGCGGGGATGCCTGCCAGCAGGATGTAGTTGGCAAATCCTAACATCACATACGGCAGCAGGACCGGCGCGGTGATTACCATCAGCAGCACCACCAGACCCTGGAGAATTCCCAGAAACCGCATCTGCACTGGCAGAAAGAACAGCAGCAGGATCTCCGTTTTCGGAAAGAGCGTGGCGAATGCCAGGAACGCCGACGCATAGAGCACAAAGCCGCTCAGCGGAATGCTGAACGGATAGGCGAAGTTCGCGATGATCGTTAGGAAAATCCCGATGAAGTAAAACAACGAGGATTTGAAAACACCCCACGCCGCTTCCAGCCCGTCGCCGATCATGAAGGCGAAGTTCACCGCGAAGATCAGGAAGACGATGCTCATCAGCGTCGGCGGACCAAATTGCGCGGTGGCGAAAAAGAACGTCGCCACCCGCCAGATTTCTCCTGAGAGAATCTTCGCCCGGTCGAACTCGAACAACTGCCCGACATCCGGCCGGAGGAACTGGATGACGAACACCAGGACGTGAAAAAGCGCGTAGTAGCGCAGGAATCCAGGAAAAGAAATCCAGCCAAAGCGCCGCTCAAGTTTATCGATTACCATCATGTCGCGCGGAACATCGCGGATTTCGACCAATTGACAAGCGCTGCATTTTCATGCTTGGAACGCTTGCGGCGTTCAATCGCTCAAGCGCTCCGCACCGTATTGACCGAAGGGAACCAGCAGATCGCCATCGGCGGCAAGGGCCACCTTTTCCAGAGAGAAATACCAGCTCGTGAATTTCCAGTTTTTCAGGGTGTTCTTGCCATCGTTTACCCGGAAAAGTGACGTTCCATTGGAGCCGATCAAGCGACCTTGGGTCCAACGCAGGGAGTACGGCTGCCAGCCGATATCCAAGGTGGATTCAGCCGAGAATTTGCCAGCATCGCCGAGGATGTGGCGCTGTATTCCGGTGCCGGTCGCAATGAACAAGCGCCGCCCGCCAACAGCGGTCGCGCCGTATGCGGGCGCACTCACGCCTGCGACGAAAAACGCATCATAACCGTCACTCGCGCTCACTTCCAGAGTGGTTGTGCTATCAGCGGTTGGTTTGCGGGTGAATGCAAGGAACCCTTTGGAATCCAGTTCGGTGACGCCAAACAAATCTCCTGGCAGGTCGATCACACGACGCATCACCGGTGCTCCCTCACTGCGGACCTCGATCACTTGTGCTGCCTTGAGGCTCTGCCCGCAATCATACCATTTGCCGGAAGCCACATTTTGCGCTTGGGACATTCCCAACACGATTAAACCGTCAGCCGCCGCGCTGATCCCGTTGAACGTCGTTCCAGCAGATCCTAAATCCACCGGTTCTGCCGCCACCGGGGCGTCCGGCAGAGATAGATCGAAAAGCACCAGTCGCGGAACTTGTGTAGTGATCGGATAATGCCAAGGACTCATGATACCGGGATCGAGGGTGAAGGAATCCACTGCGGAGGAATTCACTGCGAAGGAAGAGGTAACAGCGGTCGTGGGGTTGGCAGCAGCGGTGATGGGGTTGGCAGCAGCGGTGATGCTCACTGGCATGACGCTGATTTGATCATTGAGAATCGTGCCTCCCCAGCCATACCAGTAGAAGTTGTTAAAATCCATGACCACGGCCGCGCGATTTGCCTGGGGCCAAAGCAAATGATCCGTCGCGACCCGGCCACCTGCGCCTGGGGTCACCGCACAGGATCCGAGCAACGAAAGCGTGGGAGCCGCCGAGGTATCGTAGATATCAAGAATCAGTTTGTTTCCTGCAGACTTCCCAACAATGGGGCTCCAATAGTAGAGGGGCTGGGCGGAGGCAAGCTCACGGAGAACAAAGAGTTTCCCA
>JBBRCO010000240.1:0-3797 GCA_038204755.1 Verrucomicrobiales bacterium | reverse complement strand
CGTGATAAGCTTTCACCGCGTCCACGGGAGTGATCTGTCCATCCACCACGCGGCGGAGAAACTCGATGAAGGCCAGCGGGCTTTCGGACAGGTTGATCTTGCGGCCGAAGAGCGCGACCTTGGCACCGTGTTTGTGGGCGTCGTGAATCAACTGAAATGCATCCAGCGTGGTTCCCGCGCTGCCGCCGAGGATGCCCACCACCATGTTAGGATCGTAGGCGACGAGTTCCTCCAACGGTCCGGGCCCGTTGTAGGGGATCTTGAGAAACACCGGACGGCCCGCCGATGTCACGCCGGCCAGCGTGCGGATGATGTGATCGTTGAGAAACGCCGCCACCTTCTTGTCTGGAATTCCGGGATTCACATTCGGATTGAAAACCTCGAGAAAATGCCGGAACCCTTTGCGTTCCGCCTCGATCCGGAACTCGTGATAGTCGGTCAGCGCCTTGTAGTCCCAGTCGATGTTGTTAGTAAAGGTGATCGAATAGAGCCCGAGGTCTGCACCCGTGAATGCGACGCTGTGGTTTTCAGTCAGGTGGCCGTATTTGATGTGATCGATGGTCGCCGTGCGGAACGAACGCGACGGATGCTCGGTCGGGTATTTTCCACCGCGCACCGCCCACACGTCGGAGGTGTCGTTGGCGCGGGCAGCCGGCGTGATGGCCGAGTTTTGGAAGAGGTTTTCCCGCATGCCCAGATGCTCCAGATTTGACGCGGACAGCAGCACGATATCGACGATGTCCTGGGCGATCACCGCGCGGATTTGTTCGCGATACTGGCAGAGGGTTTTCCAACAGCCTTCGGATTCGTTATAACCATGGCGGCAGGCACCGGTCTGCGGACCGGGCGCGGTGACGCCGAAGGCCATGTCGGCGTCCTTGGCATCGGCGATGATGAAATCGGCGGTCGCGGTGGATCCGTTGAGGAGGTTTGCCAATTTCTGGTCGAGGCGTTTCATGGAGAGTAGCGGTAGCGGGAAACGATGGGGATGGCCAGCACGGTCAGCCGAGACCTTCGATCCGCCAGCCGTCGCGGTAGGTCCGCCGCAGCAGCGGGTCTGCGGCGGGATGGTTCGGGAACTTCATGGCTGCGGCATCCCATTGCAGCACGGTTTCCGGCACGCGGACGGCCACGGTTCCTAACAAAACAGTCTCGGTCATCGGACCGGTGAAGCCGAAGTTGGCTTCGGTGGTGGTCTTGCCGAGACAGGCGTCCACAAAATGGTGATAGTGGTCGCGGGGTTCGAGTTTCGGGCGTTCGAGCGATTTGAACTTCTCGCGCGGATAGAGGATGGGGCCGCTGGTGTGGGGGAGCAGCAGCGAGCCTTCGGTGCCGATGAACATCGCGGCCTCGCCCGGATAGTTGCCCTCGTGGATGGAGCGGATTTCCTCCGGCGGATAGAATTCGCCGTCATACCATTCGACGATGAGTTCACCCCCCTCGGTCATGGCGGTGCCGGGGAAAGTCCAGGTGATTTGGTTGGACTGCGGCCAGTTGTCCTTGCGGCGATCAGGCGAGTTTTTCCACGATTCCTGAACCTTGGCGGAGACAGTCTTGGGAGCGGATAGATCGAGCGCCCGCCAAACGGCGCTGAAGAGATGGCAGCCAATATCGCCGGACCAGCCGGTGCCGAAGTCCTGCCACGCCCGCCACGTCACCGGGTGATAGATCTCCGCCGCATAGGGGCGCGAGGGAGCGGTGCCGAGCCATAAATCCCACGGGAAACCGGCGGGTGCTTCCTGCCCTTCCGGACGCGGTCCTGGCAGCCGGTATTTTTCGGCACCGGGCCGGTTGGCGCTCAGGCAGACCCGCTTGATTTTGCCGATCGCCCCGCTGCGCAGGTAATGGACCGCCATGCGGTCGCCCATGCCTGACGCGTGCTGGGTGCCTAACTGGGTGACGCGTCCCGAGCGCTTGGCGGCTTCGGCCAGGGCGCGCGCCTCCGCCACATCGTGGCAAAGCGGCTTCTGGCAATAGACGTGCTTGCCGGCGTTGAGCGCGGTCATGGCGATGGCCGCGTGCATGTGGTCGGGCACGGCGGCGTTGATCGAGTCGATGCGGTCGCCCTCCTTGACGATCATCTCGCGCCAATCGGTGTAGGTGCGGGCATTGGGCACCCGCACGCGGGCCGCTTCCAAATTGCCTGCATCGACATCGCAAATGGCGACGATTTCCAAGCCGGGATGGGAAAGGAATTTACCGAGATCGCCGCCGCCCATCATGCCTCCCACGCCGATGCAGGCGTGTTGGAGTTTACCGTTGGCGGAGGATGGTGCCGCGCGGCCGATGGCGGTGGCAGCGAGGGCGCTGCCGGTGGTTTGCAGGAAACTGCGGCGGCTGAGAGATGGCGTGATCATGGTGATGACATGAGTGGATGTTAGGAAGGCTATTGCTTCAGGCCCATCAGGTGTTTGACCAGATAGAGCTCCATGGCCTCGTAGTCGCGGGCATCCCGGAATTGATCGATCAGAGCGGAGTCGATGGCACGGACCTTGTCCACCAGATGTATGAAAATCTCGCGGCTGGCGGTGAGATGGGCCGTCACCGGACATCCCGACTGGGTGCGCATGGCTTTCACATCAAGCCCGATGAACTCGCCGCGGCTGCCGTAGCCCGCGTCTTCCAACACGCGGACCTGATTGAAGGCGACCCGCAGATTTGCCGCGCCGAAGTTCTTGTCCTGATCGTATTTCAGGCCGTTCTGGTCGTTGAGATGGACGCTGCCGAGCTTGTCATGGGCCAGGGCAAATGCCATCTCGTCGCTCGGATCGAGCCCCGCGAGAATGGCGTGCGCGCTCTCGATGAGGCCTTTCACCCGGCGGTGGTCATCGGACGCATAGGCCAGCGCCACGGCATGGCCGATGGTGGGAACGTAAGCTTGGTCGGTCGGTTCGTTGGGTTTGGGTTCGATCCAGATTTCAATTTCCGGATCGTAGGCGAGCATGGCGTTGATGGTTTCCAGCAAGCGTTGATAGGCGAGCCGCGCATCCTTCGCCTCGCGGATGTAAGTGCCTTCGCGCGCCAGCCAAAGCACGATCGCCTTGCAACCGATGCCGCGGGCGATGTCGATGCACTTCTTCGTGCGTTCCCAAGCGTAGGTGCGGTCTCCGGCGCTGTTAGCGGTGTAGGCTCCATCCACGGTCCGCGGCGAGAACCACAGGCGCGGCGCGACAAATTCCGGCACCAGTCCCTGATTGGCCAGCATCGCCTTCACCGCCGCAGCCTTGGCCACGATCTGATCCGCGGTCAAATCATCCAGACCCGGCACCACGTCATCGTCATGAAACTGCACTCCTTCGAAACCTAACGGTCGATAGAGCGCTAACTTCTCCTCGTGCGGGAAGGCGGGCCGCGTTTCAGGTCCGAAGGGATCTGCACCCTCGCTGATGTTCCAGGGGCCGAATGAAAATCGATAGTTCGTGGAAGTGTCCATTAAGAAGGACTCTAGCTCACCGCTGCCGTTTGATCTACGCCTGTGGACTCGCGGCCTGCGACTATTGTCTCAATTCAGTCTTTGCCACGGTCCACCGGCTGACTTAGGTTTTCTCCGTGCGGGGTTCGAATGAACGAATTAAAGTTCCCTGCGGGCACTCGTTCCGGGTTTTGCGCTGGAACCGGAGCCTGCGGGAGGTGGATTGCGTCGTTGCGCCGGGCCGGACCACGCGGATCAAGGGCGAGGGGGAACACTGGCATTTTCACACCGAGATGGAACTCACGGTATTCACCAGTGGCGAGGGCACGCGCTGCGTGGGCGACCATGTCGGGCAGTTCGCCGCCGGTGATGTGGTTTTGTTAGG
>JBBRCO010000239.1:0-3867 GCA_038204755.1 Verrucomicrobiales bacterium | reverse complement strand
CCGCATCGGCACCCCCGCCGTCACCACCCGCGGCCTCAAGGAAAAGGACGTCGAACAAGTGGCGGATTTCATCGCCGAAGCTCTAGCCGATCACACCAACGTGGAAAAACTCCACGCCATCCGCGAGCGGGTGTTCGCCTTCAACCGGGCGTTCCCGCTGCCGTGGTGAGTGCGATCTGATTAAAAACCTTTGTCGGACTGGATTCCTTCCATTCCGACGGAGGTCTTGACAGAGCGGGAGTTGTCACCCGACGTTGCGTCAGGAAATCAAGATGGCTACTCGAAGCAAAAAGAAACCCGCTTCCGCTCCCGTTGGCCGCTATCTGAGGAAGTTCACACTTCAGAACGTCCGCACCTTCCGCTCGCCCGTTACTCTCGATTTTTGCCACTCAGACGGAACCGTTGCACAGTGGACAGTGATTCTCGGGGAAAACGGGACGGGGAAGACGACGCTGTTGCAATATTTGGCGGGAATGACACCAACAATGCTCGGATTTGATCAGGATGACGAGCGCAGACCACCGATGTATGGGCCCTTGCTTGTCGGCAACGAATGGCAATCGTGGCTTGCCACAAATCGCCCTGCGACAGCATCAGATGAAACTACTGCCGAGCTTCTAGTATCCAATGCTTCAGAAAGCCTCGATTCGTTGGAGGCTAAAACACCAGCAAGCGACGAAATTTTTCTCAATATCAAATTTATAAGTCCGCGAGGCCGGGCGAAGGCCGGCGGAACCGGAGTAATATGGAAGCAACTAGACCGCAGCTATTCCGACCATTTTTTCCTCTTTGGCTACGGGGCCGGGCGACATATCGCAAGTGGCGCATCACCCTATCTGACAAGCGAAACGTTCTTTCAAAACGGCGGAAGCGAACCGACCAGTACTCTTTACCATGACGATTACCCGCTAATCAGCCCCGAGCAGTGGTTTCTTGGCCTTGATCACGTATCAAAAGACGAAGGGCCAATCGCAGAAAATGCCAAACGCGCATTAGCTAGTGCCGAACGTTGTTTTGTAAACACCCTTCCTGACATCAGAAGTATCGCGATCAAACCACAGGTGGGGCCAAGGGGGCAAACTACAATGGCGCTAATGTGCACGACTCCGTTCGGCGAAGTCCCCTTCAGCTCGCTTTCAGTCGGCTACCGAACGATGGCCGCGTGGCTTACTGATTTCGTCAAACGAATGCATGAGTCCTTTCCCGAGTTGGAAGAACCGGACGATGGACCAGCGGTTGTCCTGATCGATGAGTTTGACCTGCACATGCATCCGCAATGGCAACGCGAGGCCATGGCGGCGATCGGCAAGGAGTTTCCCAACACCCAATTTATCGTCACCGCCCACAGCCCCATCGTTGTCCAAGCCACAGAGGGCAATGCGAAGCTCATTGTTCTCCGGCGCAAGAAGCGTGACGACGGACTGGAGGAGGTCGAGGTGATCAATAACCCTGAGTTTGCAGCCGGCTGGCGTCTGGATCAAATCATGGAAAGCGTTTACGGCATGACCTCACGCATGCCGGAATTCTCCGACCTGTTGAATCGGAGAATCGAGCTGCTCAAGAAGGAGAAATTGACGAAATCGGAAACCAAGGAACTCAAAGAAATCGAAACCAAGGTGACTGAAAAGGCGGCACCTCAGGAATCCGAAGCAAGCAAGTGGCTCTTTGAAAAACTCAAGGATGCGCTGAAGGAATCTGAAATATCGGGCAAGTGACATGATCCGCCTCACGCGTCCTGCCATACCCACCGGGCATGCCACCAGAGCGGCGCGCGGAACCAAAAAGCTGTGGGATGAATGGAACGCCACGAGCGTCACGCCTGAGGCAAAATCCAGCATCTATGCGCAGGCGGACGTGAAGAGAATCTTGCGTGAGGCCCAGCATAATAAGTGTGCCTACTGCGAAACCCTCAATCCCACCTCGCACGAAGTGGTCGAACATTTCAGACCCAAAAGCGGCTGGCAGCAAAAACGCGGGGATGCATTGGAAAAACCCGCCTATTTCTGGCTCAGTTACGAATGGGAGAACCTCTTGTTTGCCTGTGATCGCTGCAACGACACGGCGCATAAGGCCAATCTGTTTCCGCTTTCGAACCCTGCGCTCAGGTCAGATGTCACAAATCCGAGTGTCGGAAATGAGAAGCCGCTGCTGATCAATCCTTATGACGTCGATCCGGATCGCCATATTGAGTGGAACAGAGATATTCCCAGACCTTGCAACAAAAGCGGAAAGGGAATCAAGTCCATTGAAGTCTTCGGACTCGATCATGACGATATGCTTGCGGATGAGCGGCGAACCTATCTTGGAAAGATTGAGCGGCTCATTGCACTCGTCGAATCGCATTCGCCCAATAACATATTCCGCCAAGCGGTAAGAGCGGATTTGTTTGACTGCCTCAAAGACTCCGCCCCGTGGGCTGCAATGATCCGCTCGAATTTTGAGAAGCGAATTCGAGCTCTCTAAAAAAAATCTGCGCCCGTTTCTGGGCCCATACCTCCCATTCTTCAATTTCAGGTTTGTTAGGCCGCTAGTACAAGGCCATCTGGGAAAAGACGACGAAGAATAACCACCTTACCCTCGCGAACCGGTTATCCAGACTGGTCATATGAAAAACGATCAACGCGTACCAGGGAGGATCTGGTGATCTCCAAACGCGGCAAACCGGTAGCGCGGGTGGTGGCTGGGAAGGAATCCAAGCCCTGGCTCGCCTTCCGCGGAACGGGGGCCTACACGGCGGATCCCTTCGCTCCGGCGCTCAGGGAAAACGTTAACGAGGCCCATGAAATGGACCGCATTCCAGCCAATTTCCACCGCGACCCGGCCGACCGCCTGATCGTGGCCACCGCGCGTTTCCTCAAACTACCACTGGCGACGAAGGATCGGAAAATTCGGGGTTCCACGCTGGTTGCACCTTGGAAACCTTGGACCGGAGCTTCGCTCTTTCCCTGCGACCGCGTCAGGAATAGATTTCCGGCATGAATGACTTGTCCGACCATCTGTTTTGGGATGTGGACCGGTCCGGGATCGATCCGGAGCGGCATGCGGCGTGGCTGGTGCGGCGGGTGCTGGAATACGGGCGGTGGCGGGATTGGCAGATCTTGGTGGCGCATTATGGAAAACCGGAACTTGCGGAGCTGGCGAAGGGTCTGCGCAGTCTTCAGCCTCGTGCCTTCGCCTTCTGCTGTGCCTGGTTTCAACTTTCACCCGCCGCTTTCCGATGCTCCGCTTCGATGCCATTTCAAGGCCGCTGAATGACTTGCTGAGCCGGTTGGCCCCGCTGTCGGAGCTGCGGGACTTCGCATTGGGCGGCGGGACTTCGCTGGCACTGAGGTTCGGCCATCGAGTGTCCGTGGATCTGGATTTTTTCACGGCGGAGAAATTCTCGCCCGAGGATCTGTTTGCCAGCTTGGAGCTGGATGGCGCGACCATGGTGGGACGAGCGGCGAATTCGCTGACGGTGGATGCCGGTGGGGTGAAATTGGATTTGCTGCGCCATGCCTACCCGTTGCTTGAACCGGTGGAACGCTTGGATGGGATCGCTCTTGTTTCACTGCCGGATCTGGCGGCGATGAAGCTCAATGCGATCGCCAACCGGGGTTCGAAGAAGGATTTTTTCGACCTTGCCGAGCTGTCCGCCCATTTCCCGATGTCGCAGATGATCGGATTTTTCACGCAAAAATATCCTGCGTCAGATGCCTTCACGGTGATCCGGAGTCTGGCGTGGTTCGAAGATGCCGAGTTGGAACCGGACCCGATTTCCCTCACCGGCCTCACGTGGGGCGAAGTGAAGTCGCTGGCCCGCGAGGCGGTGGCGGGTCTTTGAAAATCCGGCTCACATCGCACATGCCCCGCATGAATCGCATTTTT
>JBBRCO010000238.1:0-3878 GCA_038204755.1 Verrucomicrobiales bacterium | reverse complement strand
AGGCCGGTGGTGACTAACGATTGGTCGGCTTTCAAGGTGGCTTCCATGACTTGTTGGAGGCCGGTGAGCTCGAAGTTCTTTGCGTTGTCGGCGGCGAGGAAGATGGGGAAGACGTTGACGCCGGAGCCGTCTTTTTTCTGCGGGAGCCAGGCGCGGTCGGATTCGGGGAGGCGGTTGAGGCCGCCGGAGAAGGCGCTGTAGTTGCCAGTCGGGACTTTGAATTTCTCGATGATCAGCTTGGCCATGAACAGGTTTCTAACGACTCCGATGATGGAGGCGCGCATGATGCCGATGGCGGATTCGTCGGCTTCGAGTTGTTGGTCGATGAGCTGGATGGCGCGGGCGGCGTTTCCTAACTGGATGGCCTTGCCGATTTCAAAAACGACGGCGGCGCGGCTGAGCGGGACGAGCACGCGGACGTCGTCCTCGGTGACTTCGCGGCGTTCTTCGCCCAGATAGAGATCGAGTTTTTCCAGCTCGTTGCCGATCTGTTGGGACTGCTCGCCGGCGAGCATGACGAAGAGGGCGAGGGCGTCCGGCCCGAAGCGGAGGTTGAGCTCGCGGGCGCGCTTGGTGACGAGCGAGGCGACCTGGTCCTGCCAATCGTCGCGGCTGGTGTCGATGCGGTCGTGGACCTGGACGTCGGCGGCTTTTTCGATGAATTTCCAGAACGCGCGGCGCTTGTCCACGCCTTGGGCGGTCATGAGGACTTTCACGCCGCCGGGGATGCCGCGTTCGAGGGTGGCCTTGAGGCCTTCGACACCGGCTTCGGTGCGCTGGGAGCGGCCGGTGACGTTGTCTGCTAGGAAATTCGCATTGCGCAGCCAGACCACCTTGTCGCCGCCGAACATCGGGATGGTGAGCAGGGCCTGGACGGTGGAGGAGCAGATTTCGAAGGCGGACTCGGAGTTGTCCGCGATGCCATCGATGGTCTCGTGGGTGAATCCGTCATCCACGCCGCCGGTGAGTTGGTTGTAAAGGACGAGGGCCTTTTCGCGGACGAGGCCTTCATCGCTGCCGACAACGGCGAAGAAGTTTCCGGCTTTTTCAGGAGATGTCTTCGGTTTGGCGGCCACGGGAATTTCCTAAAGAGATGGCGGGAGGACTGCAAGCCCACCGAGCGCCGGCCGCCCGATTTCAGCGGAAACCTTGACGTTGGGCTGATCGTCGCCAATTTCAGTGAGTCATGATTTTCTCGGAAAAACAGATCGCCTCGCTGGCGAAAACGGTGTCCATCGAGGCTGATGAGCTGGCCTCCTTGATCAAACGTGGCGCGCTGCATTCCTTCAAGGCGGGCGAATGGCTGTTCCACGAATCTGCGCCGCGGCTGTGGATGGGCATCGTGGAAAAGGGCGAGGTCGAGATCGTCCGCGGCAACCACGGCAGCACCACGCGGCTGGCCACGCTCACCGCCGGCACCGCGTTCAGCGAAGGGGTGATGCTGGACGATCTGCCGCACTCGGCGTCCGGCGTGGCGCTCACCGATGTGGGCGTCTGGCTGATCCCGCGCGAGGTCTTCGACGATCTGCGCGCAAACAAGCCGGAAGTTTTCTATCGGATGGTCGGCCACATCGCGCGCCGCCTGAGCACGCGGCTGCGCGCGGCGAACGAGCGGGTGCTTTCCGGCTCGGCCCCGGTCGTCGCGACGTGGCGGAAAGAGCACGATTCGCTCGGCGAGCGCGAGCTGCCGGACAACGCCTACTACGGCGTGCAGACGCTGTGCGGCATGGAAAATTTTCCCATCTCGGGAATCCCGCTCAACCACTTCGGCCACTTCGTCCGCAGCCTTGCCTATGTGAAAAAAGCCGCGGCCAGCGCGAACCGAGACCTCGGAGTGATCAAACCCGAGCGCGCCGACGCGATCATCGCCGCCTGCGACGAAATCATCGCGGGGAAATGGCACGAGCATTTCACCATCGACATGATCCAGGGCGGCGCGGGCACGTCCACTAACATGAACGCCAACGAAGTCATCGCCAACCGCGCGCTGGAAATCCTCGGCCATCGCAAGGGCCAGTACGAATTCCTCCACCCGAACGACGACGTCAACCGCTCGCAATCCACCAACGATGCCTATCCGACGGCCATCAAGCTCGGCGTTATTCTCACTCTCCGCGACGCCACTTCCGCGTTGCGAGAGCTGAAACTATCGTTAGAAAACAAAGCCGACGAGTTTTCCGAAATCCTGAAAATGGGCCGCACGGAAAACCAGGACGCCGTGCCGATGACACTTGGTCAGGAATTCAGCGCCTACGCCTACACCATCGGCGATGGCATCCGCTATCTGGAGCGCGCGTCCGAGGAGCTTCTATCCGTCAACATGGGAGCTACCGCCATCGGCACCGGCATTAACAGCCCGCCTGGATATGCCGTCCTCTGTACCCGTCACCTCGCGGAAATCAGCGGGCTGCCCGTCTATCTGGCAGCCAACCTTGTGCAATCCACCCAGGACAGCGGCGTCTTCGCGCTGATGAGCGGAGCCATGAAAGCCGCCGCCGTGCAGCTCTCGAAAATCTGCAATGATCTCCGCTGGCTCTCGTCCGGTCCACGCTGCGGCCTCTATGAAATCCGCCTGCCCGCGATGCAGCCCGGCTCGTCGATCATGCCCGGCAAGGTGAATCCGGTGATCCCGGAGGTCGTCAGCCAGGTTTGCTATCAGATCATCGGCGCGGACGTCACCATCGCGATGGCGTCGGAAGCCAGCGAACTGGAGCTGAACATGGCCGAGCCGATCATCGCCTTCAACCTGCTCTTCGGGCTAACGCTTCTGAGAAACGCCGCCATCACGCTGCACACCCGTTGTATTTCCGGCATCCAGCCGAACGTCGAACGCTGCCTCGCCTATGTGCAGAATTCCATCGGCCTCGTCACCGCGCTCAACCCGGTGTTAGGCTACGAACGCAGCGCCGCCATCGCCAAGGAGGCCCTCGCCACCGGCGCCAGCGTTTACAATCTCGTGCTGGAAAAAGAATGGCTCAGCAAGGAGCAGCTCGATGATCTGCTGACCCCGGCAAAGATGACGCGCCCACGGTGATCGACCTTTATTTGGGCTTCCCCGTCATCCGTTTTACCAGTTCACCCACCAGTGGATTCGGGAACCGGCGGCTCGGGGTGATGGCGTAAAAGGTTTCCTTCAACTGCGGGATGCGATGGGTTTCCACCAGTTCGCCGCGTTCGATCTCATCGCGCACCACCACCGGTGGGACGAGCGCGAGGCAGTCGCCCTCCCGCGCTAACAATCGCAGCATCGCCATATCATCCACCTCCGCCATGATGCAGGGCCGCACGCCAGCCACTGCCAGGAGTCGATCAAATCCGGCGCGGGTGTTACTCTCTACACTCGGCAACATGACGGGCACATCACGAAAATCTTGTGGAAAACGCAGCCGCTTCTTTTTCCATGCTGCCGTTCCCACCAGGCTCACGGGTTGTTCTTCCAGCAGGTGACTGTGCCATGGCGTTTCCGCATCGCGGCGGATGGGTTGGTTGGAAAGTACAAGGTCCACCTGGTGAGCGTGCAGCAGGGCTAACAAGTCACGCAATCCACCGGAGCGCACCACCACCTCGACATCCGCCCGGTGAAGGGCGGGCTTGAGAAATTCCAACTGGAAGTTCCGGGACATCGTGGCCACCGCAGCCACGCGCAGGATTTGCCGGCCGCCGCTCGGACGGTGCTGCATCACGTCCATCAGCTCCTCACCCGCGCGGCCGATCGTTTCCGCGTAGTCGAGGGCGACGCGCCCGGCTTCGGTGAGCACCAAGCCGCCACGCGTGCGCTCAAAGAGCTTGTGACCGAGGCTTTCTTCTAACTGCTTCAACTGAAGACTCAGCGCCGGAGCCGAGAGATTGAGATTTTCCGCCGCTCTCGCGAGGCTGAG
>JBBRCO010000237.1:0-4020 GCA_038204755.1 Verrucomicrobiales bacterium | reverse complement strand
CAAGCTCTATCCGAACGTCGATTTCTACAGCGGCATCATCATGCGCGCCATCGGCATCCCGATGGACATGTTCACCGTGCTGTTCGCCATCGGCCGGATGCCCGGCTGGGTCGCCAATTTCAAGGAAGTCATGGACGATCCCGACAGCCGCATTTCCCGGCCGCGCCAGATTTACATCGGCGAGACGCTCCGCGCCTACAAGCCGCTCGCCGAGCGGGTTTGACTTCTGCTTTTCCTGACACTTCCGCAACTCGGGACATGGGCATTCCCGCCTGTTCTTCAACCATTCCGCCGCGGCCGGAATCCCATCGCGAAACGCAGCACGACGATCGGCAAAGCAGTTAGAACCAGCGCCGCCGCCGCTGTTTTCAATCCCGGATAGACCCGCGCGGCTTTCCGTTCCAGCGCAGCCAGCGACTCCGCCACGACCTGCTGCTTGCGGACGTAAAACCACTCGCGTGACGGCATTCCCTGCGAGTCCTCCGTGCGGCGGGAAACCTCGCCGAAGCCGGTATGAACCGGGCCGGGGCAGACGGCGAGCACCGGGATGTTATGCTCTCGCAGCTCGATGCGCAGCGCTTCGGAAAAACTCGTAACGTAGGCCTTCGTCGCCGCATACACCGCGAAGTCTGGAATCGGAATCACGCTGGCCAGTGAGCTGATGTTGATAATCGCCCCCCCACGGCGGATCATCGCCGGCACCAGCAGATGAGTCAGATGGGTGAGCGCCTCGACGTTCACCCGCAGCATGGCACGGATTCTCTCCCAGTCGGAGGTGGCGAACTCGCCGTAGTCACCCATGCCCGCGTTGTTGACTAACAAATCGGGCGTGAACCCTCTGGCGGTGAGGGTTTCCACCAGCGTCTCGCGGGCGGCGGGGTCTGTCAGGTCCAACGCGAAAACGGCGACGGCGACCCGTGGATGGCGGAACCGGATGCGGTCCGCGAGTTGTTGGAGATGGGGCTCGCGTCGCGCCACGATGACGATCTTGTCAACCCGTGGCGCGATTTGAAGAGCAAATTCCTCGCCCAGACCGGATGAGGCACCGGTGACGAGGGCACATGAATAGGTGGCGGGCGTGGGCATGGCATTCTAATACACCATGCCTGCCAATTACGCCATCTGAGTTTCGCCGTTAGGCCCTTGGGTCACCTGGACGATGCGCAGCGGGAGGCGGACGAGGATTTCACCATCGCAGCCGATGTCGATCGAGTAGATGCCATCTTCCTCGAACCGAAGGCCCTGCAGGTTCATGACGATGTTGCGGGTGAGGAAAGGAACGTTTTTCGGAAGCGCTACTTCGAACTCAGGCTCGATCGGCATGTTGTTCGGGTCTAGCGATTCGCCGTCCTCGTTGATGATGTTGATGGACAGCTTGTGGCGGCCCGCATCTTCTGGAGTGAAGCAGAACCGCATGGCCAGCGCGCACGAAGGGTGCACGACAGGCACCGCACGGGCCGCAAGGGTGTCGAAGGTTCCGGAGATGACGAGCTTGCCGTTGTAGTCAGCGGCGAAGTCACAAAGGGTGGCGATTTGGATGTCCATGATGGATGTTTAAATAGAATTGGGAACGTCCGCCCCGCAGGATTCCGCGCAGCAGGCCCCCTTGTCTGAAGGGATCGGCGCAGGCCGTAAAGCCCAAAGACGCCACTGCGCTTAACAGTTTGGCAGGGAGGGTAGCGGATCAATCGGTGTCCGACATTTTCACCACCGCATATTTTGCGGAAACCTCGCGCGATTCCTTGGTTTATGGGGATTTCCGAACGCGCGGGAGGTGCTTTTCCCCAAGTTATTCACAACAGTGTTCTTAACTATCCAGCGCCTCGTTTCCGCCGTCCGCTCAGATTGATAATTCATGCATTGCTACAAAAATTTCCATGTGAATAACCAGCCAACAACTGCGGGCAGCTGCCAAGAAATCTGTCTATTTGACTCATTTTCAACAGATTAAGATTCAATCAAGCGCATAAAACTTGCGGACCAGTAGTGAATAAGCCCCGCAACCACCCACTGGCGGTAGCCCCGAACGTGAACGACCCGATTTTCACAACCACCCGCGGAATCCCGCCAAACGCGGGGCGCTGCAGGCATTTCCCCAAGTTATTCACAGGCTTTTGCGATTTCATTCATCCCTGCTGGAAAACGATCAACAAGCTGCCATTTCCAGATGGATCGGAGAGATCGACGCCGTGCATTTCATTCACAATTTGGCGAAGCAATTGCTTTTGACCATGCCATGCCCATGCCCTACACGGCTGGCCGTATTCCACATCGCAAAGATCATGTCCAAGGTTCCCACTATCATCTACACGAAGACCGACGAAGCCCCCGCGCTCGCGACCTACTCTTTCCTCCCCATCGTCCAAGCCTTCACCAAGCACTCGGGCATCACCGTGGAAACCCGCGATATCTCGCTCGCCGGACGCATCATTTCCCAGTTCCCGGACTTCCTCACCGATGACCAGAAAATCGCCGACGCCCTCGCCGAACTCGGAGCGCTGACCCTAACTCCTGAAGCCAACATCATCAAGCTCCCGAACGTCTCCGCCTCCGTCCCGCAGCTCAAGGCCGCAGTCGCGGAGCTTCAATCGAAAGGCTACGCGCTTCCGGATTTCCCCGGCACCGCTGACACCGATGCCCGCTACGCGAAAGTCATGGGCAGTGCCGTGAATCCAATCCTCCGCGAGGGAAACTCCGACCGCCGCGCGCCGCGCGCCGTCAAGGACTACGCGAAAAAGCACCCGCATTCGATGGGCACCTGGTCCGCCGATTCCAAGACCACCGTCGCCTCCATGGACGGCCATGGCGATTTCTTCTCCAACGAAAAATCCATCTGCGTCCCCGCCGCCACCGATGTGAAAATCGAGTTCGTCGGCGCGGACGGCACCATCAAGGTCCTCAAGGAATCCACCCCGCTCAAGGCTGGTGAAATCCTCGACGCCACCTTCATGAGCAAGGCCGCGCTCGTCGATTTCCTCGGCCGGCAGATCGCCAAGGCAAAAGCTGATGGAGTCCTCCTCTCGCTCCACATGAAAGCCACCATGATGAAGGTCAGCGACCCGATCATCTTCGGCCACGCCGTAGAAGTCTTCTTCAAGGACCTCATCGCCAAACACGCCGCCACCCTCAAGGAGCTCGGCGTCGATTTCCGCAACGGCTTCGGTGACCTCATCGCAAAGTTAGACAAACTCCCTGCCGACAAAAAAGCCGGGATCGAAGCCGACATCCAGCTCGCCTATCAAAACGGCCCCGCCCTCTCCATGGTGAATTCCGACAAAGGCATCACCAACCTCCACGTCCCGTCCGATGTCATCGTCGATGCCTCCATGCCCGCCATGATCCGCGCCGGTGGAAAAGTCTGGGACGCACAAGGAAAAACCGGCGACACCCTAGCAGTCATACCGGATTCCTGCTACGCCGGCATCTATCAAGCCACCATCGGCTTCTGCAAAAAGAACGGCGCGCTCGATCCCAAGACCATGGGCTCCGTCCCTAACGTCGGCCTCATGGCTCAGGCCGCCGAGGAATACGGCTCCCATAACAAAACCTTCGAAATCCCCTCCAATGGCACCGTCCGCGTCGTCACCATCCCCGGTGCCGAATCTCAAATCTCAAATTTCAAATCTCAAATTCTTCTCACCCACCAAGTCGAAGCCGGCGACATCTGGCGCGCCTGCCAAACCAAAGACGCCCCCATCCAGGATTGGGTGAAACTCGCCGTCAAACGCGCCCGCGCCTCCGGCGATCCCGCCGTCTTCTGGCTCGATAAAAACCGCGCCCACGACGCCCAGATCATCGCCAAGGTCGAAACCTGCCTAAAAGACCACGACACCACCGGCCTCGATCTCCGCATCCTTCCTCCCGCAGAAGCCTGCACCTTCTCGTTAGAGCGCATCATCAAGGGCCTCGACACCATCTCCGTCACCGGAAACGTGCTGCGCGATTATAACACCGACCTCTTCCCCATCCTCGAAGTCGGCACCTCTGCCAAGATGCTCTCCATCGTCCCCCTCATGAACG
>JBBRCO010000236.1:0-4103 GCA_038204755.1 Verrucomicrobiales bacterium | reverse complement strand
ATAGGTTACCGCCGCAGACAAAAGAAACACCGAAACCGGAACACTCCACGCCGGCAGGGAGCTTCCCACCTGCTGTTGAATAAGCGCGTTCAATCCCAGCTCTTGTGAAACCGCAGCCAATGGCCAGGCGATGGCAAGAATCGCCAGAGTGGTCATGATTTCGTTCCCACCCGAAATAACATCGGCGGTCAGTTGTTTTAGATTATACTTTTGCAACACGTAGAAGATCGCGGTGACCACGATGGAGATAAACAGTGCCACGAGCATGGCTCGGTTCGGTTCCGTGTTGGTTAGCGCTGATATAAAGGAGGCGCCGCCCGATTTTTCTCTGCCGAAAAGCCAAAAGAAGAAAAAGCTAAACAGAGTTACAGAAAACATGGGAACAATGAGGTTGATCACCCGTGGTTTTATCAAAGGTTTCGGATCTTCCATGTTCATGCCCGTTTCTGGTTTTCCGCCATGCGCAGCTCCAAGTTTGTGGCCGGCCTTCTTGAATTGAACGAAGAGGGAAAGGAAGGTGATCAGAATGACCACGATGCTGAAGAATTCAAAGGGGATGGCTTTAAGCCAGATGGTGTAGGCGGAATCGCCCTCCGTGACGCCGGCAATTTTTAATCCCTGAGTAATGATCGCGACGTTAAATCCAACGTAGGTCGTGGCGATGGGGATCAGTTCTACCACGGGACTGGCGGTGTTGTTCAGCATGAAGGCCATTCTCTCTGGGGCGATCTTATGCTTTTCGGCCAATGAACGGGTGATGGAACCAGCGCCAACAATTCGGAATCCGCAATCAATGAAAGTAACGGGAATCAAGGCCCACAAGGTGAAGAACACCCCTTTCTCGCTTTTAATGTATTTCGCGGCTCTGTCGGAAAAAGCTTTGATGCCACCCGAGCGTTTCATAATTCCAATCAAGCCGCTGAATAAATAGAGAAAGAGCAGCACTTGGAGGCTATCCTTGTCCGTCAAGGTTTTCACTATCTGGTCCACCGCACCTTCAAAGCCACCGGTGAGCGTGGGATGCAAAAGATAACTGCCGGTTAACAGTCCGATCAAAAGCGAAGGGAGTATTTTTTTCGACCAGATGGCCACCGCGATGGTAATCAGCGGAGGTAACAGTGAAAGCCATGGATTCATAAGTGTGGGTGTGGTGTTTGGACTATCGCATCCCGCAGCCCCACCAACTGCTGGAGCATCGGTGAAAGGACGAGAATCGGCAGGGTCAGAGCCCGCGATATCCAGAAACGATTCCGGAAATCCGCCGCCATAGGCGCGTCATGATCGCCGTGATTCGGGTATTCAGATCGACCCGTGTGCGCAACACCACCGGGCGACAGTTGAGCCTCGGCTTCCGCCCAGTTCTCATCGGCGTGCCCCGGAAACATCATGTTTCTTTTCATGGGCTGAGGAGTCCCAAATGGTAGAATCCTGCGATTAACGCTTCCGCAAAGGCCTGACTCTCGATCAGCAGGCCGAGGATTGTCGCGGCAGCTGACGCGGAGAGCACGACCAAAAGCAGATCCAACACATGGGGTGCACCGACCCGATAGCATACATCGTCCAATGAGCTGATGATACGAAGCCACCACGGCTTGTGCTGGCTGATCACTTGGACGGTGGAATCAATCGCGCGCGCCGCTCGTCGGCCGCTCTCCACTGCACCCTCGATGCTCCAGACGTCGGCTTCCGTCCGGGTGTGGGCGCCCGCGAGAAACAGATTCGAGATCGGTGTCACCTGGCTCGGCAGGTAGGGTTGGGTATTCATGGAGGTGACCCACTTGGGCTGGGGGCTTCGGATTCCCTCCGGCGAAAACGTCCATTCGTGCCACACCTCGACCTCCACGATTTCAAATTCAGCGAGTCCCCGGCCGCCATTCGCTTCCTTGATCAATTCATTCAGGGATTGGCAGCTCATGATCTGGATTTTCACCTCGGCGAGAAATTGCTCCTTGGTGCATTTACTCACAGGGAGTTGGAAGAGCCTGCCCGGCACGGTGCCGACGCAACTGGTTCCAGTCCACAACGACTTGAGGTTCCGGCCCAAATCCACATTGGCGCTCCACGCCTGTTCTTCCGCGAACAAGGTGAGGTTGAATTCGGAATCCGCCACGACCACCGCCGTTCGCTCCCGCGGAAACTTGATCGGTTCGGCAAATCCGATGCGGAACGACACCTGAATATGCGGACCGTCCTGGATGAGAGGCTTGAACAGACGGAGTTCCTCCTGCCGTTCCAATTCGGGGGTCCGCGCAATAATTTCCGCGGCAGCAAACGGGTTGGTCGCCAAGATGTAGAGATCGGCTGAAACGACCGTTCCTGATTCCAACCAACCTCCGCTGATCCGGTCGTCGTCCAAATGGAGGCGCTCAAGACGTTCGTTCCATGAAAAGGAAACCCCCCGGTGCTCCAGATCTTTGATCCAACGATCAAACCAAAACTCACTGCTCGGTCCGCGCAGCAGCAACCAACCGTCTCCTGCGCCATGGCTCCACGCCGGACCTTGATCGTCGGCCGGGTGTAGATGACGCGGTTGGGAGATAAGCTGCTTGCGGAAAAATTGCCCCGCGTGGTGCAGCGAGGCCTTGGTCCAATCCGAACCGATCCATGGCCCAAAGCAAGACCGCCACGTCTTGTAACCCTGTTCGCTGAGCAGCGGCTGCCACTGCTCGGCGGCGTTGAGTCGGGAATACTTCTCCTGCGACCGGACATTCGCACTCCACGTTTTCAGCATCAGCCACGACCATTTCAACCACTCCCACGTCGAGATGCGAAACATCCGGGGAATGCTGCGCAGCCCCCGGTCAAAAAACTCCGCCTTGCCGGCGTCGGGAAAGATTCCAAATGCAATCGGTCGGGAAAGAGCCTTTTCGTAGACGCTTCCCGAATCGTCGAAGGGAATCTGTTTTAGCAGATCGAATAAATTATGATACCATGGCCCCATGCCATGCCACGAATACTCGGTGGGCAGGTTGCCTGTCCGGGGCATTCGGGCGCTGCGAAAGAAACCGCCAGCCTCGGATCCCGATTCATACACATTGACGCGATATCCGCGCCGGACCAGTTCGTGTGCGGCACTCAGTCCGGCGATTCCTGCACCGAAGATGGCAACGTGTCGGGCAGAAGAATCCTCCAAACCCTCTTTGACCGGCGCGCGTGACCCGAGCGTGGAATGCTCAGTTGAAAGCAATGTATTCATTCTATTGTGCCATCATGCTCGACTCTTCCGGCGGGGGAATCGGCGCGCACTTTCATGCCGCAGACGGGATCGAGAAAGGTTGTCGGTATTGGTTGGTTATTCATGGGCGAGCTGGAGCCACTAGCGTGTCATCACCAGCATCGCCGCTGCCATCGCAGCCATACCCAGGTCTTCAATGAGCGCTACGGTCGAGAGCGGAACTTTGAGAATCGATCCCATGCAAGCGCACTCGAGATCGAGACCTTTGCGCAATGCGTTAAGGACCCCAAGCGAGCCGAAGACCATGACGCCGATCGTGGCTGAATAGACCACCGCGGGATGCCAGTGCGCGAGGTAGCCGAGGCCGAGTCCGAGTTCGATGAAGGGATACACGTAGGCGTAGGGCCGGAACGGCTTTGCCAGCAGATCATACATTTGAAAGCCGTCGGCGAAGCCTGGCATGTTGAAGAACTTGAACATGGAGAATACGACGAGGAAGAAGCCCATGAAATCGTGCATCCAGCGCATCCAATCCCAGTCAGCCCCGGCCAGATAGGCGTATTGCTTGGCGCACGCCGCAAGCAGCGTCAGTGCGACAATGACCATGAGTGGGATATAGTCCGTCCACTTCGCGCTGCGGTCCTTCTGGCGCATTTTTTCACTGTTTGGCTTCATTGGTTCCTCCCGAGGTCTTCGATTAGCGCCTTCATCTCGGCGATCTCTTTGCGCTGCGCTTCGATAATGCCGTCCGCGAGCTGCCGCACCCGCGGATCGGAAATATGTGCGCGCTCGCTCGTCAAAATCGCAATCGAATGGTGCGGGATCATCGCCTTCATCCAGGAAACATCCTCGACCGTCGCCTGACTGCGCACGAGCCCAAGCGACGTGGCGAAAACCACGGCGCTGCCCACGAAGATGCCGATGTTCG
>JBBRCO010000235.1:0-4127 GCA_038204755.1 Verrucomicrobiales bacterium | reverse complement strand
AAGCCAGCAAATGGCCAGATCGTCGTGACGATGCAGAGCGGAGCAACCTTCAGCTTTCCATGCTCGGCATACGGGCGGCTGTCGAGAGCAACGGGTGAGCAACTCGCTGACATTGAGCTTTCACCTTTCGGCTTGCATTGGCCACAGCTTGACGAAGATCTCGCTGTCGGACCATTGCGCCGAGAATACGAAAACCACTAACAAGATGAGACACGGCAACCGCCATTTTCCTCCCAGCCAACGGCGAAGCACGCGGATTAATAGCAGCGTCCAGCGCTGCTCGACGGTCCATCGCTCCGTAATGGCTCGGATCTGATGCAACTCGTTGCTAGTCCGCATGACAGCTTGGGCGACTAGGTCGCCTTTTTCGTGCAAAACTCTGACTCTGACGGTCTTTTGGCCACCGCTCTGGGACTGCCGACCGACCCCAGACATGAGCACGGGCCGGGTGAGGATGGCTTCGCGGTGGTGCTCTTCGTCGTAGAAGCGCACATGACAGAAGGCCTGCTCCGGAGTCATGACGAAGACCGCCGTTTGGCCTACGAATTCCAGACTTCCGCCAAGGAAATTATCCATCCGCTCGAACAAACCCCGCGCGGCATCGATTGCGGCGTCATCGGCTGGCTCGGCTACAACGGCGGGTCCTCACCCAACATCGCCATCCGCACCCTCGTTGGAAACGGCGACCGTCTCGTCTATCAAGTCGGCACCGGCATCGTCGCGGATTCGCCTCGGGAGAAGGGGTTACGAGGACATTCTCCATAAAGCCGTGGGAATCCGGCTTGCCATCTGCCGATGGAATTAGGGATGATGATCACCGGACCGGACACATACGGCATTGCGCGATTGCCATAGACCGCCTAATTGGAGTAAACCAACGAATCAAATGGACATCCTGTTGATAGAAGATGAAGAACAGCTCGCCGCGCTGGTGAAGCGGGCGCTGGTGCGGGCCGGACACGCCGTGAGCATGGCGGGCGATGGAAACAGGGCGTTGAAAATGGCGACGGCCTACCACTTCGACCTCATCCTTTTGGACGTGAACCTGCCAGGCATTGATGGGTTTGAAATACTCCGCAAGATCCGTGCCGCCGCCCTGCCGGTGCGCGTGCTCATGCTCACCGCCCGTTCGGAAATCGGCGATCGTGTGGCAGGCCTGAAGGCGGGCGCTGACGACTATCTGTCCAAACCCTTCGCGATGGAGGAACTGCTGGCGCGGGTGGATGTGCTAGGCCGCCGCGGTGGCGTTCCAGAGCCGGAGGCGGTGCTGCGGGTGGGGGATTTCTGCCTGGACACCGTGAAGCGCCGGCTCTCCCGCGGTGAAGAGCGGGTGGAACTTTCACCCCGCGAGTTCGAGGTCCTCCAGGTTTTCATGAAAGAGCCCGGGCGCACGTTTTCCCGTGACGAAATGTGCGAGCGCATCTGGGAACGCGAGCACGAATACGATACCCGCACCGTGGAAATCTTCATCATGCGCCTGCGCAAGAAACTCGACAAACCCGGCGAGGAATCCGTCATCGGCACGGTGCGCGGCGTCGGCTACGTTTTGCGACTGCCGCGATGAAAAACTGGTCCCTCAAGGTCAAGGTTGGTGCTTACGCGGCCTTGCTCACCGTCATTTCGCTCGCGGCGGGGATCTCCATCGTGCTGGCCATCCTCTATTATAACCAGCTCGCCGAGCTCGATGAGGAACTGGAAGGCGAGGTGAAGGAATTGTTCTGGGATTTTCAAAACCTCGGCAGCGAGCCAAGGGATCCGAGGCAGCCCCTCACCGACGCGATGATCCCGGAGACCCTCCGCGATCACTACCTTTTGATCCGGGGGCCGGAAGACAGGTTGCTTTATCGCTCGCCCAATCTGCAAGGCGCGTCGCCCGGGGGCGAGCTGGGTGTCCGCTACACCAGTCTCATCGGCAGGAATAACTGTCGGATCGGCGTGTTCCAGCAGGGCGGTTACCGGGTGACGATCGGCACCTCCCTCTCTTCTATCGAGCGTTTCCAGCAGGAACTCCGCCGGAGCCTGCTGTTCGCCCTGCCGGTGGTCGGTGCCGTGGTGTTCATCGGCGGGCATTTGCTAGGCAGACGCGCCGTCGCCCCGGTGGCTGGCCTGACCGATGCGGCGGAGCGGATCAGCGCGAGCTCGCCGAAGGAACGTCTGCCACTGCCGCAGTCCGGCGATGAGATCGCACGCCTCACAGAAGTTTTGAACCGCAGTTTCGACCGCCTCCAGACGTCCTACGAATCCGCCACCCGCTTCTCGGCGGACGCGTCCCATCAGTTGAAAACCCCCATCGCCATCCTGCGCGTCGGGCTGGACCACCTATCAGGTGATAAGGACCTGAGCGCCGCGCAGCTCGCAGAAGTTTCCGTGCTCCGGCAGCAGACGCGCCGCCTCACCGCGCTCATTGAGGATCTGCTCCTGCTCGCCCAAGCCGATGCCGGACGCCTCCAGTTGGAGTCCGCTGATCTCGATCTCAAGCCGATGATCGAGGCCGCGCTGGATGATTTGCAGACGCTCGTCCTGGAGCGCGGGATCACGGTGGAAAAAGAACTGCCCGGCGAGTTGCTCACCCTCTGCGACGGCCGGCGCGTCAGGTTGGTCCTGCAGAATCTCATCGAAAACGCCGCGAAATACACCGGCGACACCGGCCTGGTGAAAGTGCGCGCATTTCACGAAGGGCAATGGGTCGTCGTCCGAATCGGCAATTCCGGCGGCACCATCCCGCCGGATGACCGCGAGCGGATTTTCGAACGCTTCCGCCGGGGCTCCGCTGTCGGGGAAAACGTCCGCGGATACGGCCTCGGCCTCAACATTGCCCGCGAGCTGGTGCGTGCTCACGGCGGCGATTTGAAATTGTCCGCAGCGGAGGAAGGCTGGACCGAGTTTGAGTTCCGCCTGCCGATGGTGCCGTTCGATCCCCGGATCTGATGGGAAATCCGGAGAAATCCCGGTTATACCAACGCACGATTAGGATTGGGAGAATAGGGAGCAGGGGACTCAACACCGGATCAGCACCGTGCCGAAATCCAGCACCGGCCGTCCGGCTGCATCGCGACTCCGAAACGGCGCGGGCACCTCGTGGAATTGCTTCCGCCCATCCCCATCCGGTGATGCTGCAGTGATGAGCATCCGCGCCTCGCGCAGCACTTTAAGATGCTTCGAGATCAGATCCGGCGTCCGCTTCAGCCGCGCCGCCAGCTCCATCACCGATAGCGCCTGCCCGCCCGCCAGCTCCCTCAGAATCCCAAACCGCGCCGGATCACCCGCCGCCCCCAGCACTTTCAGAGGATCCAGTAAAACCGATGCATCAGGAGCCGCAGGCACCGGAGCCGACACAGGACTTGGAGAAATCAGGTCAACAGGAAGTGCAACATCGTCAGGCATAGGAAGGATCAAAGTAACGCTCGGAGCAGGAGGAAAATGACATCAAGCAACTCGTTGTTACAAGAACGCAGTTGCATATATCAGAGGCGCTATTCTCATTTAAAAGAATGCATCTGCATGGAAAACCCGATCAATTCGATGTCACAAGCAGATTGGTTCTTATAAATTGCAAGCGAGGAGCTGTCATCAGCAGAACGGCGCGTGTAAAATAGAAAAAATTCAATGTTACCTGAACACAGTCGCTTGCAATTGACGGAAATTCAATGGTTCAGGATAAGGATCGCGTAAAATTGCAATTGCCGCCCGGAAAACACCCCAAAGGGCTGAACCACGAACAAAGACCGCCCCCAGCGATCACTTAGGGCGATGCCCTAGGCTGGCTGGCTGCCGGACCTCTGGTAATGAAGATGGGTCGATATAATTTTGGAGACGGGTATCAACCTCCGCCCGAACTGTGCGGAATTGCTCGCTCAGCGTCTTCGAGTTCTTCCTTCCGGCGACCGTAGCCATGCTTCCCGATCAAGCGCCGCGCCTTGGCGAGATCGGCCTGGGGCGAAATCCACGCCTCGGGATACTTCAGCGTTCCGGCGCCATCCTGCATCCTGCCAAAGAGCCGGGCGCGGCGGAGGCCGGCCACGGCGGCTTCGATGTGGTCCGCCCAGTCCGCGGGGGGGTTTTTTTGCATGGCGGGACGGACAGAAAAGCACAGAGGGCTGTGCGGGCCACGTTACCCAATCCCCGCG
>JBBRCO010000234.1:0-4164 GCA_038204755.1 Verrucomicrobiales bacterium | reverse complement strand
TGGGAAATGATCGCGAACGAGCGGCGGCGTTTCACCTCGCGCTGCAAGGCGGGCGAAGGGATGGCATAAGGCGAGACAGACATGGAAATCGGGCCGCAGGGACTAAACCGCAGGCGTTACCGGGGCAAGTCTTCATCCGCGGGCGGCGGTCCGTAAACAGTGATCGGCGGATGTTGGAGGGGGAGCCCACAACATCCACCGACTGTTTTTTTCGGGGGGAAAATGTCGCGGTTCGCAAGGCACTCGGGGGGAAGTGGCGCTTGCGGCGACACCTGAGAGATATCCCATTTCCGGCCACATGGAATGCCGTGATCGCGTGATGGGGACGCTTTTTCGGCGAAAAAAATCGGCGGATGTTGGAGGGGGGACCTCCAACATCCGCCGACTGGTCTTCAGGGGGGAAGTGTGCCGGGATCCGCAGCGCGTCTGGGGGGAAACTTGCTGGCGGCGACGGAAGAGATGTATCCCATTTCCGGCCGCACGCCACCACGTCATCGCGTAGCAGAATGAATTCCGAGAATTTCCAAGTAACGATTTCGCCTCTTTTTTCATGAAAGCGTTGAAGCTCCCCACGCGTCTTCCATCCTCGCCGCATGCGCGAGGATACCCGTCGATGGATCGAGACCGATCGGGCCCACTGCTGGCATCCCTTCACCCGGCAGGCGGAGTGGTGCGCGCGCGGGCACGAGCCGCTGGTGCTCGTCCGCGGCGAGGGATCGTGGCTGTGGGATTCCGAGGGCCGCCGCTATTTAGACGGCAATTCCTCGATCTGGACGAACATCCACGGCCACGCCCACCCGGCGATCCAGGCGGCGATCCGGGACCAGTTGGAAAAGGTCGCGCACACCTCGTTCCTCGGCTTCACCCACCCGCTCGCCGCCGAACTGGCGGCACGGCTTTGCGGCTATTTTCCGGGAAAAACCCTCGAACGCGTGTTCTTCTCCGACGACGGCTCCACCGCGATCGAGTGCGCCTTGAAAATGGCTCTTCAATACCGCCAACAAACCGGCGAGCCGGATCGGACCGGCTTCGTCTCCTTCGCGAATGGCTACCACGGCGACACGCTCGGCGCCGCCTCGCTCGGCGGCGGCCGCTTCTCCGAACGCGTGCGCGGCATGGGCTTTCCCGTCCGGCTGGTCCGCTCGCTTGAGGAACTCCCCGCCGCGGATGGCATCGCGGCGGTCGTCATCGAGCCACTCATCCAAGGCGTGAACGAGATGCGGCCCTGGCCCTCCGGCATGCTCGCCGCGCTCCGCAAATGGTGCGATGAAACGGGCACCCACCTCATCCTCGACGAAGTCATGACCGGCTTCGGCCGCACCGGAAAAATGTTCGCCTGCCAGCACGAGGACGTCATCCCGGATTTCCTCTGCCTCGCGAAAGGCCTCACCGGCGGCTACCTGCCGCTCGCCGCCACGCTCACCACCGGAAAAATCTACGACGCTTTTCTCGGCGGGCCGGAAAAAGCGTTCAACTACGGCCACAGTTACACCGCCAATCCGCTCGGCTGCGCCGCCGCCTTGGCGAGCCTCGACGTTTTTGAAACGGAGCGGACGCTCGAAAAACTACCTGCGAAAATTTCCCGCCTCTCCACCGCACTCGCCACGCTGAAAGCCCGGCAGCCCCTGATCCACGATGTCCGCCAATGCGGATTCATCGCCGGCATCGAACTGCGCCGACCCGATGGCGGGAAATTCCCACCCGCCGAACGTTTCGGCGAAGCGGTCTGCCACGCCGCCCGCGCCCACGGCCTCCTCACCCGGCCGATTCTCGACACCATCGTCCTCATGCTGCCGCTTTCCAGCACCCTTGAGGAAATCGACCACGCGGTGGAAGCGCTCGAATCGGCCCTCGGTTGCTAAGACCTGCAAGGTTTGCACGGAAATTCGTTCACCGACTTGCTTTGGGGGGATTTTCTCCACATCACCTTCCCAAGGGCAAGGCGGACAAGCTGAAGGCGAAAATCATGAACCCGGACCAAGTCCACAACGTGACCTTCGCCGAAGCCGTCTCCGTCCTTGAGCGCGCCGGTTTCACGTGGGATTTCGGCACTGGTAGCCACCAAGTTTACCGCCACCCGGACGGTCGTCGTATTACCCTGCCGAAACATGGTAATCACATCAAACCCGCGTATGTTCGAGAAATTCGCGAACTCCTTAACTAAACCATACCCGATGAAATACCTCGTTAGAATCCACTGGTCCGAAGAAGATCAAGCCTACCTCGCCAACGTGCCTGCACTTCCGGGCTGCATCAGCCACGGAGCCACCTATTCAGAAGCCGCCGCTATGATCGAGGATGCCGCCGAGGCTTGGTTAGCCAGCGCGGCCAAGCACGACGACCCCATTCCCGAGCCGGACCTCGCCGCCGAGGAAATCACCCGCCTCGCGCCCCTGCTCAACCTGTCCAAACTCGCCCGCCTCTCCGGGGTGAATTCCCACACCCTCGCCAGCAAGCTGCGGCGCGGCACCCGCTTCACCGAGGACGAGTCACGCCGCATCCTCGGCGCGCTGCATGGAGTGTGATCGCGATCAAAGAAATGTTTCGTCAGAAATCGCCAGTCTGCCAGTCTGCCAAGCATTGGCCAACTTTAGCCGCATAGCCCGCCAAAAAGAAACACAGCAACTCATGAAATCCATTTCAGGAATCGTGACCCGTTCGCTCGCGACTATCAGAATCTCGGATATTACCGCCAGTGAGACATACGATTGCGAGTTTTCGATTTGCCATATCGAAGTATTTTTTTCATCAAGCCGATTTACGGATATCGCTGTGGGTGACATGGTGATAGCGGCCGGAAATCTCAAGAACGAACGAATGACGGCTTTCGCGATTCATGATCTATCAACCGGAACCCGAAGAAATTCAGGAGTCGTCAGTAGTTTATTTGTAGCGCTTTTTGCTTTGATCTTCGGCTTGTTTGGCGTGGTGGTTACAAGCGTGTTTCTTGCTCCATTTGCATCTGTGATCCTGGCTTTGACTGCCATTTCCTTTTTCTATTTGTTGTATCGATCTTTTTCATCTCTCGCTTCGTATATCTTGGTTTGGTACCATCGACGTCAAATGTCGACGGACGGCGAGCTTGCCGGTTAAATCATGATCGAAGGGGGCTATCGCGAGCAAGCGACACGGTCTCGATGCTTAATGGGGCAAGTTCATCCCCGGCGGCCCGGTTCTCACCACCCCACGCAGCCGGACATCATCTCCGAACTGTACAAACTCAATTTCATCCAGATGCAGCGCCTCGCTCAGGCCCGCGCCAGCAAGCCCGGCCGAGGGGCCGCCGCAAAGAATCGGGGCGTAGTAAACGATGACTTCATCCACCAAACCCGCCGCGAACAGCGCGGCGGAAAAAACTCCTCCCGCCTCGACCATCACGGTCAGCACGCCTTGCTCGCGGGCGAGGTTCCGCAGGATTTCCGCGAGGTCGCCGCGGGGGCGGATGAGGGTGCGATCCATGGACTCGTCGAGCGCCAAAGTTTCCGGGCGGTCGGAAACGACGACGCGCCAGGGTTGCTGGCGTCCGGCTAACAATTCGGGAACGCGGATCGTTAGAGCGGGCTGGTCGCGGCGCACGGTTTCACCGCTGGTGAGAATGGCGTCCACCGTAGAGCGAAGTCTCTGCACATCGGCGCGGGCGGCTTCACCAGTTAGCCATTGGCCTTCGCCGGGTGGGCGGGTGATGCGGCCATCCAGACTCATCGCGGATTTCCAGATCACCCACGGCAGGCCGGTTTCGCGGACTTTGAAAAACGGCCGCAAGATTTCCTCCGCCTGCATCGAGCAAACGCCGGAAACCACCTCGATCCCCGCCTCCTCCAACAACCTGTCCGCGCGCCCGGCGTGTTGCGGATTCCGATCCATGCAGGCGTAAACGACGCGCGCGATGCCGGCATCGACGATCCCCTGCGTGCACGGCGGCGTGCGACCGTGGGTCGAGCATGGCTCAAGCGTGATGTAAATCGTCGCACCTCTCACATCACCCCCCGCGTCCGCCAGCGCCTCACGCTCGGCATGCGGTAAGCCGGCAGCTCGGTGCCAGCCTTTTCCTAACAACTGCCCGTCCCTGACGATGACCGCGCCCACCGGCGGATTCGGCGCGGTGCGGCCGATGCCCTTGCGCGCTTCCTCCAAGGCCAGGTGCATCCAGCCCTCGTCGTTCAT
>JBBRCO010000233.1:0-4237 GCA_038204755.1 Verrucomicrobiales bacterium | reverse complement strand
TAGGGGCAGGGCCATCCTGCGAACCGAGATTCCGCACAGGGGACTGTGCGGACCACTTTTCTGATCGGACCACTTGAAGAACAGGCAGGAATGCCTGTATCACGTCATACCTTCATCAGATCCGCCTCTTTCGCGACGGCGTGTTCTTCGATTTTTTTCGTGAACTTGTTGGTGAGCTCCTGGACTTCCTTTTCGAAATCCTTCTGGCCGTCTTCGGTGATGTCGTTGTCCACCTTCATTTTTTTTGCGGTGTCCATGCCTTCCTTGCGGGCGGCGCGGAGGCGGACTTTTGCTTCTTCGGCGAGTTGTTTGATCATTTTGACCATGTCGCGGCGGCGCTCTTCGGAGAGCTCCGGGATCGGGACGCGGATGGATCTATCAGCGGCGGCGGGGTTGAGGCCGAGCTTGCACTCGCGGATGGCACGCTCGATGTCACGGGTGGTGGCGGGATCGAAAGGCTGCACGACTAACATCCGGGGCTCGGGCGAGTTGATGACGGCGAGGCTCTTGAGTTTTGAGACGGCACCGTAGGCGTGGACATGCACGTCGAGGTTTTCTATCAGCGCGGGGCTGGCCTTGCCGGTACGCACGCCGGCGAACTCGTGGATGAGATAATCGACGCACTTGGTCATCGCGTCCTCGACTTCGAAAATGGCTTCTTCGGGATCCATGGGGATTGGGATTTGAAAATTGAGATTTGAAATTTCAGATGATTATTCGCCGTGGACGAGCGTGCCGATTGGCAGGCCGCGGAGGGCGTGGGAAAGATTGCCGTGCGGGGCGAGATCGAAAATGATGATCGGCACATGGTTGTCCATGCAGAGGCTGAACGCGGTGGCGTCCATCACGTTGAGGCGGCTGGAAAGGCACTCTTGGAAGGTGACGGTCTCGTAGCGTTTCGCATCGGGATTTTTCCGTGGGTCGGAATCGTAAACGCCGTCCACCTGGGTGGCCTTGAGGATGACGTCGGCTCCCATCTCACTGGCGCGGAGGGCGGCGGTGGTGTCGGTGGAGAAAAACGGATTGCCGGTGCCGGCGGCGAAGATGACGACTTTTCCTTCGTCGAGCTGGCGCTCCGCTTTCCGGCGGATGAAGGTTTCCGCGACGTTTTTCATTTCGATGGCGGACTGGACGACGCAGGTGACGCCATGGTGTTCGAGCGCGCCTTCGAGGGCGAGGGCGTTCATGACGGTGGCGAGCATGCCGACGTAATCGGCGGTCGCGCGGTCCATCCCGCGGGCGGAGGCACTGGCACCGCGCCAGAAATTTCCGCCGCCGACGACGATGCCGAGCTGGAGTCCCTCGGATACCGCCTCGCGGATTTCCAGGGCGATCCGGTCCACGATTTCTGGCGAAATGTTATCGCGGGAACCAGGTCCACGCAGGGCTTCTCCGCTGAGTTTCAGGATGGCGCGCTTGAAGGGACGGGGATCTTTGGTTGGGGAAGTCATGCGGAATTGGAGCTGGCCGATGAAAGCGGAATCCCCCCCTGATTGAAAAGGGAAAACACGGATTCAATTTGCGGGCGGCTCGTCTCCAATGACAAATTTGCTCCCGAGATCGCGCAGGCTGGCCTTCGCGTCGTCGGCTCCGTCGATGATGACCGTGACGTTGAGCGGCTTCGACTGCGGGCGCTGGTAGGCATCAAGGGTTTTTCTAACGGATATGATGGCCAGCTTGAGGATCTGGCGGGTGGTGAGGTCCACGTCGGCCGGGATGGCGAGTTGGGCGACATCGAGCCGGACAATGAGGCCGGTCTCGGTCAGTTCGCCGTTGATGCCGACGTTGCAAAGCACCAGCAGGTTTGCCTCCTGGACCTTGTAGTTCGGGTTGTTTGTCGGCAGCAGATGCGGGCTGCGGATGGCGTGGATGAGATCTTCCGGCATGGCTCCGGAAAGCGCCATCGGCCGCGACATGACGGATGCCTGGAGAGCCTCGCCGATTTCGGAAATGGCCTCGTCGCCATCCGTGCCGTGCAGGCTGATGGGTTCGAAAATAGGAACGACCGTGATCGTCGTAGCAGTGGCGGAGCAGGCCATCCAGGCAACTGTCAGAACCGATGCAAGCAGGGTTTTCATGAGCGGCATCCTGCATCAGGCGGGCGAAAGTGGCGAGGGGAAAGAACGGGCGGAAATGCCTTTATCATGGCGGGATCCGCAGTTGGGATTTCTATCAACTTTCGGGATCTTCTGTTTTCCCGCGCTTGCCAAGCTGGTGGTTCTGGGTTTGTGATGGGCCATGGATTACTTGGCCCGCGCGCGCTCCGTGATTGAGATTGAAACCGATGGCTTGCACCGTATGTCGGAGCGGCTGGATGAATCTTTCACCACCGCCGTCGGGATCCTCCGGAACACGCTCGAACACCGGGGGAAAATCGTCGTGGTGGGGGTGGGGAAATCTGGAAACATCTGCCACAAGATCGCCGCGACGCTCAATTCCACCGGTGCGACCGCCGTGGTGCTGGATTCCCAAAACGCGCTGCACGGTGACCTTGGCCTGCTTTCCGATGGGGATGCGGTGCTCGCACTTTCCTACTCCGGTGAGACCCGCGAGCTGCTCGACCTGCTGCCGTTTATCAAGCGCTTCGACGTGAAATTGATCGCGATAACCGGTAACAGCGGCTCCATGCTCTCCCGTTTCAGCGAGGTGACTCTGGACACCTCGGTCGCTCGCGAGGCCTGCCCGCTCAATCTGGCGCCCACTTCCTCGTCCACCGCGATGCTGGTCATGGGCGACGCGCTGGCGATGGTCTTGCTGGAGTCCCGCGGTTTCTCTGAGGCCGATTTCGCCCGCTTCCACCCCGGTGGATCGCTTGGCCGCGCCTTGCTGACCCGGGTTTCCGACATCATGCGCTCAGATGCCGAGCTGCCGACCGTGCCGGAAGATGCGAATGTTTTCTCCGCGCTCGATTCCATGAACCGGGCGCGCGCCGGAGCCTGTATCATTTTGAAAAGCGATGGCACGCTCGCAGGGATCTTCACCCACGGCGACTTCGCCCGCAGTTTCCGCAGCGATCCGCAGCTCGGTGAAAAGCCGGTGGAGAAACTGATGACCCGCCGCCCGATCACTGTGCGGGCGGATGCGCTGGCGGTGGAGGTTCTGAAAACCATCGGCGCGAACCGTATCGACGATATCGTGGTAATGGACGCGGAGGGGAAACCCGTGGGGCTGATCGATACCCAGGATCTGGCGCGGTTGAAGATTGTGTGAGGGGAGTGATGTGGTTTGTTAGAGGTTGTTTGTTAAAGGGGGGAAGAGTGTCATCTAAGCAAGCCCTTCCCATTCAACTTCTAACTCATAACGTTTGACACCAGCCCACCCACCACAAAAAAAACCGCACCCGGTGAGGAGTGCGGCTTTTTGAAAGACTGCCAATCAGCGCTTGGAGAACTGGAAGCGTGCGCGGGCACCGGGTTGACCCGGCTTTTTCCGTTCCTTCATGCGAGGGTCACGGGTGAGGAAACCGAGCGGCTTGATGAGCTTGCGGTTCTCAGGGTCCACCAGCGTGAGCGAGCGGGAAACGGCGTGACGGATCGCAATCGACTGGGCTTGCTTGCCGCCGCCCTTGACGATGACGTTGAGGTCAAACTTGTTGGACAGCGAGACGGCCATGAACGGTGCGAGCACGGCATTCTGAAGCTCAATGGTAGGAAGGTATTCCTCGAAGCTGCGGGCGTTGATGGTGATTTGGCCGGTGCCTTCGGTCATCCAGACGCGGGCGACTGCGGTTTTGCGGCGGCCGGTGGCGCTTTGGGTAGTGGTGGCGGACATGATGGGAAAAAGTTCGGATTATTTGACGGCGTGGGCGACTGGAGCCTGGGCTTCGTGCGGGTGGCTTTCACCGGCATAAACCTTGAGCTTGCCGAACTGGCTGCGGCCAAGACGGGTCTTCGGGAGCATGCCCCAGACCGCGCGCTCGACGAGGAGGATCGGGCGGCGCTCCCGGACGATGCGTGGCGTTTCGACCTTCTGGCCACCGACGTAGCCGGAGAAACGTGTGTAGATCTTGGACGTTTCCTTGGTGCCGGTGAAGACAACCTGATCGGCATTGATCACGACGACAAAGTCACCGGTATCAACATGGGAGGTGAAAATAGGCTTGTGCTTGCCGCGGAGGAGGCGTGCAGCCTCAACAGCGACTTGGCCGAGGACCTTGCCCTTGGCGTCGATCACATACCACTTGCGCTCGACTTCGTGCGGCTTGGCGGAAAACGTCTTCATGTGCTTGTATAAAAAA
>JBBRCO010000232.1:0-4307 GCA_038204755.1 Verrucomicrobiales bacterium | reverse complement strand
CGCTCAAGCCGGGCACCAGCGATCCCTTTTTGATCCGTCCGAATTTTTGGAAGGATCTCTTCTGGCAACCTGCGGTGGATTTCCTGATCGATTCCCGGTCGGTGATCGGAACTCATCCAAGCGCGTTCGGCGGGTGCCCATGGCGCGATGGGACCTACTACGACGCGATCGTGCCTTCTCTCGTCCTCTTCCAGCGCGCCAACCCCGCGCGGGTCGCGGCGATGCCTAGACAGATCGACTGGCACGCGGAAAAAAAGCGGGTGCTGGCCCCCGAGTTCAAGTTCGACGCCAAAAACCCGGGTAGCGAGGGTGTGATGGATGCTGTTAGGAAATATTACACCGAACTCGAGCCGCCCTCCGACGACGCGCCGGACGTGGTCAAACTCATCCACTGGGGCGCTGGCTTCTACCTCGTCAATCCCGCGACGAAAGACCCGAGCAAAGATCCCGATCCGCGCCAGATCCATTCACAAACCGTTGAGCAGGTCGCCTATGTCGTTTGGGCTTGGCCCGAATTAAAGCAATGGCTACCGCAGTCTTTCTACGAGAAATGCCGCGATTTCTGCGAACAAAACTGGGCATCTTCCCTTGAGATCGACAAGTGGTGGGAACCCTCCACCTATCTGACCATCGATCAGGTCACCGGCCATAATCCGATGGGGGGCCTGCTCCATCCTTACAAGGGCCGCCATGCACCGGGGCATTCGATCGTGCCGAATCTCCTGATGCATGAGATTGCCAAACGCGACGGACTCGCCACCCCTGACCGTTATCTAACAGCGGCAGTGAAGCAGGCGGAATGGATCGTGAAAAATCTCGATTGGAACGACCCGCGCACCACCAAGGGCCACCGGATGAGCGAGCACCGCACGATCCCGAACCTGGTGTGGATGTTGCAAAATTATCCCGATCAAGCCCCGCCCGGATTGAAGAAAAAAATCACCGCTTGGGCCGAAGTCGCCGCAAAGCGCTCCGCCAACATGTGGGACATCCGCCGCTTCGATGACGGCGAAAACTGGACCATTCCGAAACTCAACGATGTGGGGAACTTGGCCGCCACACCAGGCATCGCCTTGGCAGCCTCGTGGGTGATCGACGACCCGGCTTTGAAATCACGCATGCGGGAGCTCGCCATCTCCCATGCCGATGCAGTCTTCGGCCGCAACCCACGCCTTGCCGCCGCACCGCACAAGCCGGATTCCGGATTCACCGGAATCGAACGCGGCTGGCCACTGGGATACAAAGACAATGTTTGCGCCCGGTTGGAACTCTGCCGCGGCTCGATCTCCTCCGCCCCCGGCAGCGAGATGTTTCCTTTCAATCCGGAGGGTGCCTATCGCCACGCCGAGGGCTGGGTGAACTACGGCGCCGCCTGGTGCCTCAGCCTCGCCTATCTCGAATTCGACGCCTCTGGCACCAACCCATAAAACCCATGCATATCGCCGATTGGCTTGTTCTTGTTGCGTATCTCATAGGCACCGTTGCGATCGGGGTGATCCTCGGACGCAAGGTGCGCAGCACCTCCGACATGTTTTCCGCCGGCGGCACCTCGCCGTGGTGGGCCAGCGGACTGAGCGCGTTCATGACGATGTTTTCCGCCAATACCTTCGTCGTCTGGGGCGGTATGGCCTATGAGCACGGCTTGGTGGCGATCATGGTGAACCTTTGCTACGGCGTGGCCGCCCTGCTGGCCGGATACACCGTGGCCGGAAAATGGAAGCGCCTCGGGATTCAAACGCCTGCGGAGTTCGTCGAACGCCGCTTCGGCAAGGCCGCGCTGCATTTCTATACATGGTCGATGATGATTTACCGCATGGTCGGCTCGGCGGGCGCGCTCTACGCCATCGCCACCCTCACCGTCGCCGTGACGCGTGGCAGCGATTCGGCCGGCGGGGTCTCCGGAATGCCGCCTGAACTGGTCACCGCCATCCTCGTGTTCGCGGGCATCGTGGTTTTCTACACCATGATCGGCGGCCTGTGGGCGGTGCTGATGACGGATGTGATCCAGTTCATCGTGCTCAATGTCGCGGTGGTGTTCGTCGTCTGCCTCATCCTGCTCGATGTCGGCGGGCTCGGCGGATTCGTCGCGCAGGCGCCGGAAGGTTTCCTCGCACTTACCTCCGGCTCGAAATACACGTGGTTCTTCCTCTTCGGCTGGGTGGCGATCCACTATTTCATGATCGGCGCCGAGTTCGCGTTCGTGCAACGCTATCTCTGCGTGCGCACCGCCCGCGATGCCCGCCGCGGCACGGTGCTGTTCGGCGTGCTCTACCTTTTTTCCCCCTTCCTCTGGCTGCTGCCGCCGCTTCTATGGCGAGTGCAGAGTCCCATTCCTGAGGGTGCCACGACGGAAGCGATCCGCATCCTCAAGGAAGAAGCCTACATCCGCTCCTGCAAGAACGTGCTGCCCATCGGCATGGTCGGGCTGATCATGGCGGCGATGTTTTCCGCCACCGCAAGCACCATCAGTTCCCAGCTCAACGTGTTCTCCGGCGTGCTCACCTACGACATTTACAAACCGCTGCGCAAGGGCATCACCGACAGGAGCCTCCTGCGCGCGGGGCGCTGGTTCACCGTTCTCCTCGGCGCGCTCATCGCCGTTATTGCGCTCGGCATCCCGCTTCTCGGCGGGGCTGAGAAAGTCATCATTTCCATCACCGAGCTGATGGTCGTCCCGCTGCTCGCTCCGATCCTCCTCGGCCTGCTCAGCAAGCGCGTCAACGTCGGCGCACTCTGGACCACTGCGGGCGTTTGCATCCCGCTCGGGCTGGCCTTGCATTTCGGTTGGATCGCGCCGCCGAAGGACGGGGGTGCCGCCGAATGGCTGTTCGACCAGTCGAAAACTTTCGTCGGTGTGGTGCTGCCGATCCTCATCGCGCTCATCGCCCATTTCATGGCGCGCGGCGAGGACAAGCGCTGGAAAAACATCGAGGCCCTGCAAGCCGCCGAAGATCAGGCCGAAGCCGCTGCGAGCGGTGTTTCCGATAACGGCCCGGCGCGCATCGTTGGCTGGAGCATGGTCGTACTCGGGATCGGCATGATCAGCCTGGTGCCGATCAATCCCGGCGACCGCATCGTCATCGCACTTTTCTCGCTGGCCATCGCTGGCATCGGACTTGCCGTGCTGGCAGGTTCGCGCAATCCCAAGACAAAAACCAAACCATGATCCACGAAGGCCCATCCCTATCCAGAGAACTCAATCAAGTAACCATCGACGCTGGCCTCATCGTCGTCGGTGGCGGTCTATCAGGAGTCTGCGCTGCCATTGCCGCCGCCCGCCACGGGGTGAAAACCGTGCTCATCCAGGACAGGCCGGTCCTCGGCGGAAATGCCTCCAGCGAAGTGCGGCTATGGGTGCTCGGCGCGACCTCACACCTGGGAAACAACAACCGCTGGTCGCGTGAAGGCGGGATTATCAACGAGCTTCTCGAGGAAAACCTCTACCGTAACCGCCTCGGCAACGCGCTCATATTCGACACCATCTTGTTGGAAAAATGCGTCGTCGAAAAAAACCTGACGCTCCTCCTCAACACCGCCGCCTACGAGGTGGATAAAAGCGATCCCGATACCATCTCGGCGGTGCACGCTTTCTGTCCGCAGAATTCCACCCGCTACGTCCTCCGCGCACCGCTGTTTTGCGATTCCTCCGGCGATGGGCTCGTCGGCTTCATGTCCGGTGCGGCATTCCGCATGGGCGCTGAGTCCAAGGAGGAGTTTGGCGAAGGCTTCGCGCCGGATGCCGAATACGGCCAATTGTTAGGCCACTCGATGTATTTCTCGACCAAGGATGTCGGCGTGCCCGTCAAGTTCGTCGCCCCGAGCTGGGCCTTGAAGGACATCACCAAGATCCCGCGCTACCGGCAGTTCAACACCAACATGCAGGGCTGCAATTTCTGGTGGATCGAATACGGCGGACGTCTCGATACCGTCCATCAGACGGAGGAGATCAAGTGGGAGCTCTGGAAAGTGGTCTATGGCGTGTGGGATTACATCAAGAATTCCGGGAATTTCCCCGAAGCGGAAACCATGACGCTCGAGTGGGTGGGCCACGTCCCCGGCAAACGCGAGAGCCGCCGCTTCGAGGGCGACTACCTGATCCGCCAGCAGGACGTGGTGGAACAAACGATCTTCGATGACGTGGTGTCCCACGGCGGCTGGGCGGTGGACCTTCATCCGGCCGATGGCATTTACTCGGAGAAAAACGGCTGCACCCAGTGGCACTCAAAAGGCGTCTATGGCATTCCGTGGCGCTGCTACTACAGTCGTAATATCAAGAATCTCCTCCTCGCCGGACGGATCATCAGCGC
>JBBRCO010000231.1:0-4318 GCA_038204755.1 Verrucomicrobiales bacterium | reverse complement strand
GCGGCGGTCGGCTCGTTGATGATGCGTAGCACTTCGAGGCCGGCGATTTCGCCTGCGGCCTTGGTGGCATTGCGCTGGGAATCGTTGAAATAGGCTGGAACCGTGATGACGGCCTGGGTGATTTTTTCGCCGAGCTTGGCTTCTGCATCGGCCTTGAGCTTACCGAGGACCATGGCGGCGATTTCCTGAGGCGAGTAGGTTTTCTTCTCACCGCCGACTTCCACTTGGATGTGGGCGTCGCCATTCGCGGCGGCGACGATCGTGTAAGGCATGCGCTTGTCGGCGTCTTTCAGTTCCGAGAATTTGCGGCCGATGAGGCGCTTGGCCGAGAAAATGGTGTTTTGCGGGTTCGTGACCGCCTGGCGTTTTGCGGCTTGGCCGACGAGGCGCTCGCCGTTTTTCGCGAATGCGACGACCGATGGTGTGGTGCGTGCGCCTTCAGAGTTTTCCAGCACGGTGGACTCGCTGCCATCCATGACGGCCATACAGGAGTTGGTGGTGCCGAGGTCGATTCCGAGAATTTTGGACATTTGGGTGGTTTCTTATTGATTTAGCCCGAGCGGGCGTTGAATTGATGCCCTTCTTTCGCAGGGAATGTGCCACAATGCCTCAACCACGTCTTAACGTTTTGTAGGTAAGCACTTTATGAATTTCTGGCGCTGTAAACCCAAGTGACTTTTTGGCAAAATCGCGACATTTTGGCACATTACAGCCCGGTCAAACTGTCGCAGCGGGCGCATTTGCACGCTTTTCGTTTCAAATCTTGTGTCCCTGCCATTTTCCCGCCTAGGGTCCGCCGCACTTCATGAGAGCTCAGCCTTTCAGGTGGATCGCGCGTGGTGAACCGTTTCGGAAAAACGAAAAAGGTTCGGAGGGCGCGTTTCCACCGATACTCGAGCACCTGATCCGCCAACGGGGACTTCCCGCGGGCGTCGATCTGGAGGGCTACCTGCGACCGAAATTGCGCGATTTGGCCGATCCGTTCCTAATACCGGACATGAAACCGGCGGTGGAGCGGGTGCTGCAGGCGATCGACCGCAAGGAAAAAGTCTGCATTTACGGCGACTATGACGTGGATGGGGTGACCTCGATCACGCTGATGCGGCGGATTTTGAGAGCTTACGGTCTTGAGCCGCGCTATTTCATACCGCGGCGGGGGCCGGAAGGCTACGGGCTGAGCACGGCGGCGTTGAAACGCTGCATGGAGGAAGGGCCGAAGCCGGATTTGATGATCACGGTGGATTGCGGCACGGTTTCCATCCCGGAAGTGGCGGCGCTGCGGGCGGATGGGATCGACGTGCTGATTGTGGATCATCACGAGCCAGAACTCTCGGGCCGGCCGGATTGCTGCGCTTTGGTCAATCCGAAGTGCGGGACGGAATTTACTTATCTCTGCGCGGCGGGAGTGGTTTTCAAACTCGGCCACGCGCTGCTGAAGACGCGGGCAGTGGATTTGGATTTGAAGGAACTGATCGATCTGGTTGCGGTTGCGACCATTTCGGACATCGTCCCGATGATCGGGGAAAACCGCCTGATGGTCCGCCACGGACTGAAACACTTGCCCAGCACGCTCAATCCCGGCCTCCGCGCTCTCCAGGAAGTCACCGGAATGAACGGCACGGCCACCTCGATGGACGTCGGTTTCCGCATCGGTCCACGCCTGAATGCGGCCGGACGGATGGATGTGCCGGAAGACGCGCTGGCGACTCTGACGACCGACTGCCGCCGCCTCGCTCACGATCTCGCGCTGAAACTCGACGCCTATAACAAAGAGCGCCAAACCCACGAAGGCCTGATCCGTCGCGAGGCGGTGGAAATGCTCACCCGTGATTTCGATCCGGCGCGCGATCCAGTGATCGTGCTCGGTTCGCGGACATGGCATCACGGCGTGGTCGGCATCGTGGCATCGCGGCTGATGCGCCAGTATCACAAGCCGACGTTCGTCATCGCGATCGACGAAGCGGGTGTGGGAAAAGGCTCGGGCCGCAGCATCGACGGAATTTCCCTCGTGGAGGCGATCCGCGCCTGCGAAGGCGACCTCATCGCTGGCGGCGGACACGCGATGGCCGCCGGGCTCTCGATTGAGGAGGGAAAAATGGACGGTTTCCGGAAAAATTTCGCCGACTACGTGCTCAACCACACCAGCCCGGAACAACGCCAGCCGAAGTTGATGTATGATGCGGAAATTTCCTTCGATCAGCTTTCCCTCGAATTCCTCTCCAGCTACGATCTCCTGCAGCCTTTCGGCAGCGGAAATCCCCAGCCCGTCTTCATCTCCCGCAACGTCGGTCTGAGCCGTTCGCCACTGCACATGAAGAACAACCACCTTCGCTTCATGCTGCGCCAAGGCTACCACGAGCAAGATGCCGTCTTCTTTGGCGGCGGCGAATATCCTCTGCCCGATCCGCCGTGGGACATCGCGTTTACGATTGATAGAAACACCTTCCGCGGGCGGACGACGCTGCAATTGATCATCCAGGACGTGCGTGCGGCGGAGGTGGTTTAAATTTCCTCCACCACCACCTGCTTCGGCTTCAGCAGCGAGTAGAGCAGGAAACTCACCACGAAAATCCCCAGCGCGATCGACGGCGCGACCCACGCCCCGGGCTTTTCAGCGGTGAACGCCGCATGCACCCGCACCACCACGAGCAGGGCGCAAACCAGTGCGCCTAGAATGGGAACCGCGAGCGGGACATCGAAGCCATCGGACGGCTCGCTCGGGCGGCGTTTGAGGACGATCAGCGAGATGTTCACCAAGGTGAAAACACACAGCAGCAGAAGCACCGTCGCCTCCGCCAGTGGCTTCACGCCGCCGCTGAGGATGAGCAGGGAAACGATCACAAAAAGCACGACGATCGCTAACTGCGGCGTGCGGCGTTGCGCATGCAGTTTCCCCAAAACCGCCGGCATCAGGCCTTGGCGGCTCATGCCGTAAAGCAGGCGCGAGCCCATCAGATAGTTGAGCAGCGCGGTATTGCCGATGGCGAAAATGGTGATCCCGAGATAAACGCGGTCGATGCCGCCGAACCACGGAGCCGCGCGGTGGGCCACCTCCATCAGCGGCGTCTTGCTGGCCGCGAGTTCGCGCCACGGCAGCACGGAAACTGCGGTGACGGCGACGGCCATGTAGATCAGCGTGGCGAGGATCATCGCGCCGATCAGGCCGAACGGGATGTCGCGTTTCGGATTTTTCACCTCCTCGCTCACATTGAGAATGTCCTCAAATCCGATAAACGAAAAAAACATCAGCACCGCCCCTTGGAGCACCAACGCCAGCGTAATCCCCGAACCGACTCCGGCCGTGTCCGCGGGCGTTTCCAAATAATTCACTCCACCCCAGTATTTCACCCCCACGGCGATGATGAACAGCAACCCCGATGCCTCGACCGCCGTGCAAACGATGTTCACCCACATACTCTCCCGGATGCCTCGGAAAATCACGCAGCCGATGAGGAACACCAGCCCGATCGCCACCGCCTTGATCGGCAGCGCGAAGCCCACCGCCTTTTCCAGGTTCTCCGCGATCGCCTGCGAACCCGTGGCCATGCTCGTCAACCCGCTCATCATCACCGCGATGCCGACGACGTAACTCAGCGCCGGCCGGCCCAGCGCCCGCTGCGTCACATACGCCGCTCCGCCCGCCTTCGCATACCGCCCGCCGACGCAGGCGTAGGACAAACCCGTGAGCAGCGCCGCCACCATTGCTGCCAGAAATGCCAACCATACCGCGTTTCCCAACGACTCCGCCGCCCGGCCGACCAGCGCGTAGATTCCCGCGCCGAGCATTGAGCCGAGACCGTAGAAAAGCACCTGCCACCGGCCGAGGGCAGGCTGCAGTCCGGAATGAGGAGTAAAGTCGGACACGGTGCGTGATGCCAGCAGGATATGGGCCGAGCTGGCAAGCCCTTTTGGCAGGGCGTTTTAGCGGAGAAGAAGCGAGGCCGCCCTCATTTGATCAGGGACACGTGGCCGACGTATTGGTGCCCTGACTTGATTACCGTCATCTTGATCTTCGCGGAAATATCCTGGCCCAGATCCGGGCTGTAAACTCCGCCACCGTGGAAAAACAGGCCGGAGATGCTATCATGGCACGATTCCGGGGCCAGCCATTTGTAAGCGCTGAGGGAGGCGGTGGCTCCGACGCGGACGATGCCCTCGCTGGTGAGGAAGATCGGTGTGCCGGCATCGTCGCAATCGAAGCGCTCGGAGACCACGCCGCTGGCGGTGGTTATGAGTCGCATAGCGAGGGGATTATTTTTGATATCCTTGACCTTGCTGCGGATGGCATCCTGAACCGGGTAGTAGGTGGTGCCGTTTG
>JBBRCO010000230.1:0-4329 GCA_038204755.1 Verrucomicrobiales bacterium | reverse complement strand
CGCCGTTTACGAAGCCTTCCCGAACGCGTTCGGCGAGGACTGGGTCAGCAAAATCGTCCAGGTTTTCGACCGTGTCGGAGCCCGTGGTGTCACCGAAATCGCCCGCATTCTCCAAGAACGCGGCGGCATGGCGGCCCTCGTCACCCACCTTCGTTCCGCGATCGCCCGCCGTGCCCTCGGCCCGGATGCCCTCATCTGGGTCTGCCGCGAGCGGAAAGGCCCTTCGCAGGAAGTCTTCAGCGCGGATGTCGGAGCCTCGGTGCTCAATCTGTTGGAAAACGACCATCTTTCCGACGGCCCCCGCAAGACCTCGCGCCTTCAGTCTCTGCTCGGCGATGACAAGAGCCTGCTCACGGATCTCGTCGCCATCATGGACATCAACGAGGCGCGGAATTTCGCCCGCCGCCTGTTGGACTGCCCGGTCTTCGGCGAGCTTGAGAAAAAATCCCTCATGGCCCGCATCATCAAGGTGCGCCCGGAAACCGCCGAGCTCGTCAGCGGCGTGAACACCAAGCGCCCGGATGAAATCCTCCTCGTTTCATGGGAGAGCCTCGAAAAGAAGAAGGCCGAGCTCGACGACATCATCCGCAACAAGATCCCTCAGAATCTCAACGACGTCAAAATCGCCCGCTCCTACGGCGACCTCCGCGAGAACTTCGAATACAAATCCGCCAAGGATCTGGAGAAATACCTCGCCCACCGCCGCAACGCGTTGGACAAGGAGATCTCCAACTCCCGCGGCACGGATTTCAAGGGTTCCGACGCCGGCAGGGTGAATATCGGCACGATTGTCACCCTCAGGGACTCCTCCGGCTCCACCGTGGAAATGACGGTGCTCGGCGCGTGGGATTCCATCCCGGAAACGAAAACGGTTTCCTATTTATCGGAAGTCGGCAAGGCTCTCGTCGGACGCGCTCCTGACGATGCCGTGCAGATCCGCGACCAAGTCAGCGAAGTGATGGAAACCCTCACCATCGTTTCCATCAGGCCGTTCAATCCTTGAAAGACACAAAACATAAGACTGGAAGACGTGAAAAAAGAGCATCTCTTTTTCTGAACCTCAAGTTTTGTGTCTTAAAGTCTTAAGTCTCTCAAAAAACCCGCTAATCCACACACTATTAAATACATTATGGACTACACCACCATTGTTGAAATCCGCGGCCGCGAAGTAATCGATTCCCGTGGCAATCCCACCGTCGAAGTCGATGTACACCTCGAAGGCGGCTCCATCGGCCGCGCCGCTGTGCCATCCGGCGCCTCCACCGGCGAAAACGAAGCTGTCGAACTCCGCGACGGCGACAAGGCACGGTTCCTCGGCAAGGGCGTCCTCAAGGCGGTTGAAAACGTCAACGCCGTTCTCGCTCCCGCGCTCCTCGGCTATTGTGCCACCGAGCAGGCATCCATCGACGCCGCCATGCTTGCGCTCGACGGCACCTCCACCAAGAAAAACCTCGGTGCGAACGCCATCCTCGGCGTTTCCCTCGCCGTGGCAAAGGCCGCCGCCTCACAGCTCGGCATCCCGCTTTACAAATACCTCGGCGGCCCTAACGCCAAGGTGCTTCCCGTCCCGATGATGAACATCATCAACGGCGGTGCCCACTCCGATGCTCCGATCGACTTCCAGGAATTCATGATCGTGCCGATCGGCGCGCCGACTCTCCGCGAAGCCGTCCGCTACGGTGCCGAAGTTTTCCATGCCTTGAAATCGGTCCTCCACGACCGCGGACTTTCCACCGCCGTCGGTGACGAAGGTGGTTTCGCCCCGAAACTCGCAGGTGCCGAAGATGCCCTCGGCGTCATTTGCCAAGCCATCGAAAAGGCCGGCTACAAGGTCGGAACCGATATCGCCATCGCTCTCGACGCCGCAGCTTCCGAGTTCTACGACGCAAAGCAAAACGCCTACGTCTTCAAAAAGTCCGACAAGTCCGTCAAAAGCGCGGCTGAACTCGTGGACTACTACGTCGGCCTGAAGCAGAACTACCCGATCATTTCCATCGAAGACGGCTGCGGTGAAAACGACTGGGACGGTTGGAAGATCCTCACCGACAAGCTCGGCAAGACCACCCAGATCGTTGGCGACGACCTTTTCGTCACCAACGTCGATTTCCTCGCCAAGGGCATCAAGCTCGGCGTCGCCAACTCGATCCTCGTCAAGGTGAACCAGATCGGCTCCCTCACCGAAACCTTCGACGCCGTCGAACTCGCCAAGGAAAACGCTTACACCTCCGTCCTCAGCCACCGCTCCGGTGAGACTGAAGACAGCACCATCGCAGACCTCGCCGTCGCCACCAACTGCGGCCAGATCAAGACTGGTTCCATGAGCCGCTCCGACCGTGTTGCGAAATATAACCAGCTCCTCCGCATCGAGGAAGAACTGGGTGATGACGCCGTCTTCGGCATCAAGAAGCTCAAAGTGCTTCATTAAATAAAGGAGCGTAGGCGTCCCGCCTGCATCTTCTCTTCTCTCAAAACGGCGGATCTCGAAAGGGGTCCGCTGTTTTCGTTAGCCGGATGAAAATTTCACAAGGTAACCATTGAATCCAATTCCACCTCAAGATATGCGTGGCCCCGCCATGATGGAGGAACCTGAGTATTTCAATTTCACCGTCGATGTTTTCGACAAATGGGCGCGGAAACAGCCTGAATCGCCCGCCCTGTGGTGGATCAACGAGGACGAAACTGAAGAGCGCCGTTTCACCTTCGCCGAGATGCGTGATCTCAGCCTGCGCGCGGCCCGGGCCTTCCAGGAATCCGGCATCCGCCCCGGCGATCCGGTGATGATCCTGCTGCCGCGGGTGCCCGAGTGGTGGATCGCCATGCTCGGTCTGACCCGGCTCGGGGCCGTGCCCGTCCCTTGCACACCGCAGCTCACGCCCCACGATCTAACCTACCGCTTGGACACCGGCCACATCCGCGCCGTCATCACCGATGCCGAGGGCGCGGCGAAACTCCCGGACTACAACGGCATCCGCTGGCAGATCGATGAGCCACTCTCCGGCTGGCTGAACTTTTCCGACGCCCTCGCTCTCGCATCCAGCGATTTCTCCGCCCCTCCCACCCGCTCGGCTGATCCCGGCATCATCTATTTCACCAGCGCCACCACCGGCAGCCCGAAGATGGTGCTCCACACCCAGGCCAGCTACGGTCTCGGCCACGAAGTCACCGGACGGCTCTGGCTCGATCTCCGTCCCGGCGACATCCACTGGAACACCTCCGACCTCGGTTGGGCCAAGGCCGCGTGGTCGAGTTTCTACGGCCCCTGGCATTGCGGTGCTTGCCTTTTCGCCATGGACGGCCGTGGGAAATTCTCCGCCAGCCACACGCTCGATGTGTTGGAAAAATATCCCGTCACCAGTCTCTGCGCTCCCCCCACGGCGCTTCGAATGATGATCCGCGTGGATTTCAGCAATCGTTCGTTTCCCCACCTCCGCCACTGTGTCACCGCCGGGGAGCCTCTCAGTCCCAGCATCTTCCAAGCCTGGCTGGCCGCCACCGGCCTGCCCGTCCACGAAGGCTACGGCCAATCCGAAACCGTCGTCCTCATCGGCCATTTTAAATCACTGGGAAATCCCGTCATCCCCGGCTCCATGGGACGCGCTACTCCCGGCTACGATATCCGCCTGATCGATGACGATCTCATTCCCGTCGCCGATGGCGATGAAGGGGAAATCGCCGTCTGCATCGCCACCAGCCGCCCCATCGGCATTTTCAAGGAGTATTGGAAAAACCCCGGAGAAACCTCCATCCACTTCCGCGGCGGCTGGTATCTCACCGGAGATCGCGCCACCCGCGATAGCAACGGGAATTTCTGGTTCATCGGTCGCAAGGACGACGTGATCAAAAGCTCCGGCTACCGCATCGGCCCATTCGAAGTCGAAAGCGCGCTCAGCGCCCATCCCGCCGTTCTCGACGCCGCCGTCATCGGCAAGCCCGACGAAGTCCGCGGCCAGATCGTCAAGGCCTTCGTCGTCCTGCGCCCCGGCCAGGACGCCACCGCCGAGACCGCCCACGCCTTGCAGGACCACTGCAAACACCTCGTCGCGCCCTACAAATACCCGCGCGAAATCGAATTTGTCAGCGAACTCCCCAAAACCATCAGCGGAAAAACCCGCCGCTTCGAACTCCGCCAGCAGCAGACCCAAGCCGCCGCCCGCTGAACCGTTGGAGTGCGGTGAGCATCATCGCTTTGCGGACCACTGGTCTGGAAAAGGGATCGGGTTGGAGTTCCGAGGGGAGTGAGGCGGGCGGAGGTCTTCAGCGGTGATTCGGGCCGAAATCCGGTGCCCAAGGCGGGGTAGAAATGGCCGGGCGAAGATTTCCGCTTGATCC
>JBBRCO010000229.1:0-4348 GCA_038204755.1 Verrucomicrobiales bacterium | reverse complement strand
AGTCCGGGGCGGATGACGGGCAGCGCACCATCCGCGTCCCGGCGGGCGACGGAGAATCCCGAGGGAAGCACGCCGCAGAGCACTGCAAGCGCGTGCTCGGCGGAGCCACGCTGGCGTTCGACGGCTCCGAGGTCGTTATCGGCAAGTGCCACTTCCGTGCTGGCCCGGCTGGTGGCCAGGCCGTCGGCCAGGCCGGCATCGGCTCTCGATTTCTGGATGTCGCGTGCGTCCTTGCGGCTTTTCAAGGTGTTTTGGAGAACGGCATATTGTGCGTCAAGTCCCCTGAGGAGAAAATACTGGCGGGCAACCTCGGTGGCGATGCCGAGGCGTTGGGAATCGAGCAGCGCTTCGGCAGCGGCGGCCTCGGCGGATGAGGCTTCCACCGAGCGCTTGTTCCTTCCCCAGAGATCGGGGTCGTAGGCAAGATCGAAGCTGCCCCGGTAGCGCTGCATTTCCAGATCGACATTCGCGCCGGGCGGGAGGTTTCCGAGCAGGGCATCGGAAGAACTGCGGGAAATGCCTGCGTTGCCGGATAGGTCGAGCGTGGGGAACAGTTTCGCCTGATCCACACCGACGAGGGCGCGGGCGGTATCAACGCGGGATTTCGCGGCGGCGAGGTCGTTGTTTGCAGCGAGCGCGCGGTCCACGAGGCGGGTCAGTTCGCGGTCGTTGAAGAGACGCCACCAGTTGTCGGGCAGGCGGGTGGCGGCGGTGCTCGTGGATTCCTTCCATTTCGAGCCGCCGGAGAGTCCCGGGATTTTGAAATCCGGCCCCACCATGCAGGAGCCGAGAGCGAGAGCGGCGGGGAGAGCGAGCAGGCGGGCGTTCATGGTTACTTGTGGCGCTGGGGTGCTTCGATGAATACGTCAACCTGCTGGCCGACGTAAAGCGGAGGGTCTGTCGGGCGCTGAAGGGAGTAAATCACTTGCAACACGCGGGTGTCCACCCGCTCGGTGCTGGAGCCGGTCAGCGAGACCTTGGGAATGACGTAGGGCTCGATGCGGATGAACTCCAACGGGAATGTGACTTCGGGATCGCCTTTCAGATAGCCGTATGCCTTCTGCCCCTCGCGGATGCGGGTGGCGTTCTGCTCGTCGATGTCGGCACGGACCTGGAGCTTGCCGGTATCGCCGAGGATCATGGCGGGGGTCTTGGGCGAGGTGGCGGCGTATTCCCCGGCGCGGATGTTTAGCTGGATGATCGTGCCATCGCGCGGGGCGTGGACGGTCAGCCGCTCGATGAGAAGGCCTATGCTTTTGAGGGAAATTTCCGAAGCGGCAAGCTGGGCCCTCGCCGCGGCGAGCTGGGCTTGGGAAACGGCGACGTCCTGCCTGCGGTTTTCAATCTCATCGAGGCTGACCGCGCGGCTGTCGGTCACGGCATCGAGCCGGGCGAGCTGGGATTCGAGCTTGGCGAGCTGGGCCTCGCTGACGGCGATCTGCGCACGGGAAATTTCCTGCTGCGCCCGGGTGGAAAGCTGCTCGGCAAGGAGGTCACGGTCGTCAAGTTTCAGCAACGGCTTTCCCTTTTCCACCGCGTCGTTCACTTTCACGAAAACCTCCGTGACCAAGCCGGGGAGCGGGACCCCGATGGCCACATTTTCACTGAGCGCCTCAAGGATGCCGGTGGCGGCGACCGCATCCGGATAGGGTTTCTGCGGCGGCATGACAGGCGGATCACCGGGTGGTGGCATCGCCTGATCGGCTTGGATTCTTGAAACGTTCACGATCGCCACCAAGCCAAAAACGGCGGCGAGGATGGAACCGTAGCGGATGATTTTTGACATCAGGTTCATGGGAGAGGGATTGGGGATTGGGGCTTGGAGAGTGGAGATTTATTGGACACAGCCCCTGTGTTAGTGGGCGGGTTCGTGGATGAAATGCGGGGGTTCTTTGTGTGATTGCTCGGTGACCTCGAGGATCTCGCCATCGTCCATGCGGGCGATCCTGTCGGCGTAGGAAAAAATCCGGTTGTCGTGGGTTACGATGATCACGGCGCGCTCCGGCGAGCGGGCGACCTGGCGGAAAAGATCCATCACGATCTCGCCATTCTGCGCATCCAGCGCGGCGGTCGGCTCGTCGCAGATGACCAGCGGCGGCTCGTGCACCAGCGCGCGGGCGATCGCCACCCGCTGCTGCTCTCCGCCTGAGAGCTTGTTCGGGCGCTCCTTCCAACGCCCGCCTATGCCCACCTCATCCAAGATCTCCCGCGAACGCTTCAGCGCCTTGCCGCTGGATACGCCCTGGATCAACAGGGGGACACCCACGTTTTCCGCGATGGTGAGCGTCGGGATGAGGTTGAACTGCTGGAAAATGAAGCCTATGTGTTTCGCCCGGAAGCGGGTGAGCGCGCCACCCGACATTTTCTCCAACCGGTTTCCGAAAACCTCGATCTCGCCGCTTTCAACACGCATCGTTCCGGCGATGGCGCTCAGCAGCGTCGTCTTCCCACAACCGGAGGGGCCGACCAGCATCGAAATCTCGCCGGTGCGCGCCTGCAGGTTCACCTGCTTGAGCACGTGGATGCGCGTCTCCCCGTCGCCGAAGCTTTTCTCGGCGGCGCGGACATCGACGACGATGCGGTGTTTGGATGGAGGTGGATCAGGCACGGAAGACCATTGCGGGTTCGTAAAAACTCAGGCGGATGATACCCATCAGGGCGGCCAGCATGCAGATCACCTGGATGATGCAGAAAGTCGCCACCGGGATTTGCCACGGCATGACAAAGGGCGGCTGGCCGCTCTTGAGAGCACCCATCGCGAACGCGGCTGTCGCGAGCATGCCCAGCCCGAACCCGATCAGCCCAACCGTCAGCGCTTGGAAAAGCAACATCATGCTCAGCCGGAAGTTCGACATCCCCATCGCTTTCAGAGCGCCGAGGTGCTTCAGGTTCTCCAGCACGAATGCGTAAAACGTCTGGCACGAGATCGCCACACCGACAATCAAACCGATCACCACCGTGGTGCCGAAGGAAATCGGGATGCCGGTGTTTTTCACATACCACCAGATCGTGGAGGTGTTGAAATCCTTCTTATTGTCCCCGAAGTTCCGGTTCACATAGGTGCGCAACCCGGTTTGTTTCTCGATCTGCAGCGCCGCCTCATCCGGCGTCATGCCCACGCTGGGCGCGGCGATCACGGCGGAGAGCATTTTCCGCGAGGGCGGCGTGTATTGCAGCGCCCGCTCATACGTCGTCCAGACGAAGGGGCCGCCGGTGAACGAGCGCATCGCCTTGCAAATCCCCACCACCCGCGCCTCCACATCATTGATTTCGAAAACCGAGCCGATGCCGATCGGCTTTTCCGGATCTTCGGAGAGCCTCTCCATCGCGAGTTCGTCGATCACCACGGTGTTGGGCAGCCGCAGATCCTCCAGTCTCCCCGCAACCATCCGTCCCGGCGCACCCGCCAGCGATGCCGCATCAATGCCGATGAGCTGCACCGTCTTGAACGCCCCGTTTCCCAAACGCACCCGCTGGATGCCCGAGTAAAGCGGCATCGCCCAGCGCACCGCGGACACCGAGCGGACGCGGGCCACGTCCGTATCGCGCAGCGGGTTGGTCTCGTTGATCTGCTCCACCCTTTCCTCGACCACGTAGATCGGCGCGGCCACGTTTTTCAGGGTCGCCGTCGTCCACGTCATCAGGCCGCAGAAAACCGAAGCCTGCTGGACGATGAGGAAGGTGGCGAAAAACAAACCGCCCACCAGCATCAGGTATTTGGCGGTATCGCCGAAGAGCATTTTAAGGGCGAGACCGATCATGCGGGGATGGAATGGATGCCGGGTGGTCCGGATTTCCGAAGCAGGATGTTAACCACGTTAAGCCGCGGCGCAACCCGTGACATGGGATCGGGTGGCATTCGGTCGGGACAAACGATCCGCTTCGTAACAAATCATCCTCTTTCAATAGGGGAAACGCCTCCGTCAGGCGGCAACCGAAGTAACCTCACGTTGATCGTCGTCACCTTGCATTCGTCAATTCCCGGACAGACGGAAAGGAATGAAAGCAATATTCAACCCGACCCATAGACCCCTTCTCCCAAGGCACTCCTGGAAGAACGCATAATCCCGTAGCCTCGGGGATACCTCCGTCCGCGCAGAGAATCACCGCCAGGGTGCGGAGATTCACCGCCGGAGCGGAAACAGTCGCCCCGGGTCTGGTGACATTGCCCCAGAGCTGCCGAGATTTACCTCTGGTAGTACAGAGATTAAGTTCCGGCAATGCGGGATTACCTCCCGGGCCGCAGAGAACAAGATCAGCGATCCTGTTGATGGATTCAACGATGCTTCGTGCGCGGGCGGAAGGGATGCTTCGGAGGGCCTTCTGAGCACGCTTGTGGTAGCTTACC
>JBBRCO010000228.1:0-4390 GCA_038204755.1 Verrucomicrobiales bacterium | reverse complement strand
TTTCTCAAGATCCACTCGCGGGTGGCGTGGATGTTTTTCCCGGTGGAAAGGTCCATCACGGTGTCCGCGCCCCATTTGGTGGACCAGCGCATTTTCTCGACCTCTTCCTCAATGGAGGAAGCGACGGCGGAGTTGCCGATGTTGGCGTTGATTTTTACGAGGAAATTGCGGCCAATGATCATTGGTTCGCATTCCGGGTGGTTGACGTTGAGCGGGATGATGGCGCGACCGGCGGCGACTTCGCTGCGGACGAACTCGGGCGTGATCTCGGCGGGGATGCGCTGCGGGAAACGCTGGAAGATGTTGGGTGTATAGGGGCTGTTAGGAAGCTGGGTCGAGCCGGCGTGCTGCTTGTCGAGGTTGTTGCGGACGATGTCGTCCCGCTGATCTGAGATTTGAGATTCGAGATTTGAAATTTTCAGATTCTCGCGGATGGCGATGAATTCCATTTCGGGGGTGATGATGCCTTGGCGAGCGTAGTGGAGTTGGGTGACTGGAGTGGAAGAGGAAGATACAGGCGGGACGCCGGTGCCCCCTTCTTTTTGTTTAGCGCGCAATGGCTGGCGGCGTTCGGCGGTGAGGCCGGGGAATTCGATAAATTTGTTAGCTCGCTCGGATTGCGAGGCGTATTCGGCGTGTTTCTCAGTGAGGTAGCCGTTGTCCTGCGGCTGGACAGGGCGGCCGTCGTAGGCCTCGACATCGCCGCGGGCGAGGATCCAATCGCGGCGGAGGGCGGGGAGGCCTTGGTCGGAGGTGCCGGAGAAAGCAGGATCGCCCCACGGGCCGGAGCAGTCGTAAACGCGGACGGGGGCGTTTTTCTCAATACGTCCGTTGAACGATTTAGTGTCGGATAGGGAAATCTCGCGCATGGGAACGCGGATTTGTGGGAAGAGTTCGCCTTGGACGTAAATGCGGGTGGACGCTGGGAGTGGGGCGAGGGAGGCGTCGTGGGCTTCTGGAGCAGGTGCGCCGGTGGATTCTTCGGTGGAGATCATGGTGGGAAGAGGCTGAGTGTCGGTGTTTGAGAGATGAGAGCAAAAAAAAGGCCGTGCGGATGAGGCACGGCCGGGGAAAGGGAAACTGCTGGCGGTTTCGACTTCCTACGGCGGCATGACCCGCGTCAGGTTCGGAGGGTCTTTCCCGCGCGTCGGAAAATCTCGGCTTCTCGATCATGAAGCGCCCCTGTCGTGTGGGTGGAATGTGATGGCAGACGTGGAATGTGCCAAGCGGGAAATTCGCGATGTCCCGATGCAAAAAACCGGCCCGCGACGCCATCGTGCGCGGACCGGTCTGGTGGGTAGGTTTTTTTGTGTTCGCTGGCTGAGAGTGCCTTATTTCGTGATGGCACCGTTCATACCATTAGGGAAAAAGAGTCCTTTTTCCGCGTCCACGGCACCGTAAACGATGTTCAGGACCTGACGGGTGCTGCGGCTGAAGACGATGGAATTGGAATCGGTGGGCACCAAGTTAGCCATGCCATTTCTGAAGAGTTTCTGATCCGTGTCCTTTTTAGTGCCATCCAAGGATTCGCGAACACTGGAGATCTCACCAGCCAGGCGGCGGACTGCCTTCCCTTGGGAGTAGAGCAAGGTCCTGATGATTCCTGCATGATAGGCCTCGACTCCGAGAATACCTGCTGCGGCTTCAAGGATGCCCTTATCGGAAAGGAGCGGGCTGGCGCCCTTGTAAGCTGTTACGCCCACGTCTTCGAAAACGAAGGCACCGAGCAGGAAGTTGACTTCGCTCTCAAAAGGATCGAACGACTTGAGGCCGATCAGGGTTCCGAGGGCGTTGAAGCTGTCGCGCAGATCGATTTTCGGGCGGGCGACAATTTCCGCGCCGTTGGCGGCCAGCGCCTCGCGGATAAATCTCACATGGTTCGCCTCATCAATGGCGATCTCATTCGCGTAATCTTCGAAGGCGGGGGTGGCAAATTTCACTTTGGACTTCTTTTTCACAATCACCTTACCGGCCTTTTCGCCGCCGCTGCCATCCACGTCGATTGCGGCACCCTCGAGGCCGTCACCGGTCGTGGCTTGCAAATAATACTCAGCTTCGAGGTATTCGAGATTGAGCGCAAAATTGAGAACGGCGACGTCGGTGTCGGACGGTCCTGCTGCGGCGGCTCTGGCAGGTGAGGAAAGAGCGGCCAAACCGGCGGTTCCAGCGGTGGCAAGGCCGATCCGGCGGAGGAAATTACGACGTCCTCCTGTATTAAGTGACGATTGGTTCAGTTCGTTGAGGAGTAATTGCGGGTTCATGATTTTCGGTTGGTTTGTTGGTTAGGTCCAGAGACAAAAGATCGATAAGCGCAGTCCGCGCACATTCCCACCGACAGTTGGTGCGGATTCTGCATAGCCCTATAAGGATTTCGAAACGGCCGGAAACGGGCTTAGGCTCGACTCAGAGGAAAAGCTTTCTCCCCAGCTTGCCGATCATCGCCGCAGTGGTCAGGACATCTCTGGAATCTTCATCACTGCGGCAATAGACGCCATAGGTAAACGCTTCCGGCAGGAGGAACTCAAAGGTGCGGACGTGGGTGAGTCCGGTGCAAACCGCAGCGAGACGGGGCATAACGTCGCTAGGACCTAACAATATTCCGAGCCCGGCCAGCGCCGCGGCCGCGGCTTCCTTTTCGCAGCCGAAACGGATCGTGTTCGCTGGCTGAATGCCGTAGGCGTAGTCGCACCACATCAGGAGGAACGATGCGAAGCCGGTGACCACACTGCGGTTCGGGATCAGAATGGTGCCGCGCAGGACCTCGGGGAAACTGAAATTCACCGGATCAAATGGATAGAAATCCGGATTCCATGCGACGGTGACGCCGCGCTCGTGACGGATGACGGCTTCCTGAATTTCCGGCGAGAGGCCCGCGCGGAGGAAGCGGCCGGTGAGGACCACGTCGTATTGGCTGGAGGCGAGAGCTGCTGTCCAGTTAGGTGCGAGATCGCAGATTTCCATGGTGGGATCGGCACCGATTTCATTCTTGAGAACCGTGCCGAACCACGAGCGGTCAATGGCGACGAGTACCTTGCGATCCATCCGCCGTCCCAGCGCGCGCATGACGTCGCTGAAATCGAGATAGGCCTCGCACACTTCGTTCGCATGCTTGAGAAACTGCCGACCGGCGGAAGTAAGACGTGTACCTGTTGGAGACCTTTCGAAAAGCACCAGCCCTACGGCGGATTCCAGCTTTGATATCATCAGGCTGACGGTGGGCTGAGGGATTTTGCAGCGTTTGCCGGTTTCGGTGAAACTGCCGGTCTCCGCCAAGTGGCGGAAAACGAGGAGGCCGCTGAGATCGATGTCCATGGTGGTGTCAGGCGGGAACCGCGGCGTCGAGGCGGGCTCTCAGGTCCGAATACGGATGATGTTTGCGAAGCACTGCGGTGAATCGATAGCTCGGCCAGATGGATTTCCCACCACCGCCCCGGGGCCCGGTGATGTCCGGGTGGAAGGTGACATCGTGGCCGGCCCCGGCATCAGATAGGATTTCGCCACCTGCGGCACCGAATGTGGTTAGGAGCGCGTCCGCCGCGCCAGCAGCTCCGGCTTCGGCGATGGCCCATTTCAACTTCCTGAGATCGGCGGGACGGGTGGGCAGCTTGCCTCTGGCGGAGATTTTCCAGGGAATCGGGCCGAGGTCCACCAGCTCCATCCGGTCCGACGGCTGCAGGCTGATGCCGAAATAGACATCGCACCCGGCGTTGAGCAGCGCGTTCTTGTAGCGGGCTGGATCGATTTTCAGGAAACAGGGACGGAACGCGTCATTGATCTTCAGCCGGGCGAGGAACTCAGTGAACAGCCCGCCGCGGAAAAACTCGCCCGCCGCGGCGAAGCGCAGGACGCGTCCGTTCTGATGGAGAGAGCGCACTCCTTCCTCCAGATGCCGCAGGCCGCGGGACAGCGGTCCCATACGGCCTAACAATCCGAGAGCAAACTCCGTCGGCCCGAGCTGCCGGTCCTTTTCCTCGAAGAGTTTCCGCCCGACTGCGTTTTCGAATTCCTCGCAGGCCCGCTTCACGTTCGCGCGCGTCGTGTGCAGCTCGATGGCGGCGTTTGCGTAAGATTTCTCGTGGCAGACCGTGGAGAAAATCTCCAGTCGGCGGAAGCTGAGGTCAGGCAGGGCGTGCAGGTCGGGCTGCTTTTTTTTGCTGGATCTCATTCATCGGAATTTCCCGAAAATGTGTCGCGGGCCTTTGTTCCAGCAAGGATTTTCTCGGTTGGCGCGGTGAAAATTCCGGAGGGATGAAATTTGATTAAAGAATTTCTTGATTCGCACCGCCGATTCCCCAAGGGTCCGCCCGTGCACCGGGGCGTAGCTCAGCCTGGTAGAGCGCCGCGTTTGGGACGCGGATGTCGTCAGTTCGAATCTGGCCGCCCCGACCAC
>JBBRCO010000227.1:0-4396 GCA_038204755.1 Verrucomicrobiales bacterium | reverse complement strand
CTTGTATTCGAATTTCTGGTTCTCCTTTGAGATCTTCTTCATCTCCGCCTCGATTTTTTCGAAATCATCCGGAGTGATCCGGTGCTTCATCTCGAAGTCATAGTAAAAGCCAGCCTCGATGGGCGGGCCGTAGGCAAACTGTGCGTCCGGCCAGATCCGCAAAATGGCGGTGGCCATCACGTGGGCTGAGGAGTGGCGGAGCCGCTCCAGGTCGGTCATTCGGGCACGTTCGTCGAGAGTCTTGCGGTCGGACATTGGGTGGTAAAGTTAATAGTTGGAAGTTATTTGGTAAACGGGAAGAAGCAGGATGGCGTGGGGAAAGCTGGGATGCGAATCGCAAGTGAGTGTCTTAACTTTTAGCAAATAACCCATAACTTCTAACCAAATTCGTTCACCGATCCATCAGGGCGAATTTCAGTTCTGCTTCGGACACCACCTCGCCGTTCACGAGGCAGCGGCAGCGGGTCTGGCCGATGGCGCCGCGCATCTTGATGATTTCGGTTTCGATGAAAAGTGTGTCGCCAGGCAAAACAGGACGACGCCATTTCACGCTGTTCGCGCTCATGAAATAGCCGATTTTCCCCACGTTTTCCGGCTTGCGGAGCATCAGCACGGAGGAAACCTGCGCCATCGCCTCAAGCTGCAGCACGCCCGGCATGATGGGATGGCCAGGGAAGTGACCGGCGAAATACGGCTCGTTGATCGTGATATTTTTCATCCCCGTGCACTTGCTGTCGCCGAAGCAATCGACGATGCGGTCCACCATCAGGAACGGATAGCGGTGCGGCAAAATCTTGAGTACCTCGTGAATGTCCAGCACGCTCTCACCATGCGGGATCAGGATCGGCGCTGGCACCATCATCCGCATTCGCGAGTATTCTGTCTTCAACGTGGAGGCCATTTTCGTGTTAGGGCCATGACCTGGCTTCACCGCGATCACATGGCCGAAAATGCGGACGCCCGAGAGCATCAGGTCGCCGATCAGATCGAGCGCCTTGTGGCGGGCGAATTCGTTATCGAAACGCAGCGACTCCTTCGACATGATCTCATTGCCGCGGATCACCACCGCGCTTTCTAGCGAACCGCCCTTGATCAGGCCTTTATCTAGCAGTGGCTTCACGTCCTCGTAATAAACAAAAGTCCGCGCTGCGCAGATTTCCTTCTCATAGATAGCCGGAGTCACCTCGCTGGAGAAATACTGCGTGAATCGCCCGTCCGGACCCACGTTGGTCACCGAAACCTTGAAGGTCTTGCACGGGACAATCGTGATGATGGTGCCATCGCCCGTTTCCAAATGGATCGGCTCGCGGATTTCCCAAACCCTGCGCGGAGCCTTCTGGGCGAGCAGGCCCACTTTCAGGATCATTTCCACAAACGGCTTCGATGAACCATCGCCGATCGGCGGCTCGTTCGCGTCCATTTCGATCAACGCGTTGTCCACGCCCATCCCGGTCAGAGCGGAAATGACGTGCTCCACCGTGTGGACCTTCACCGATCCCTCGGCCAGCGTCGTCGCCCGTTCTACCGTCTGGACCTTATCCACATCGGCACTGATGAACGGCTGATCCGGCAAATCGATGCGGCGGAATTTGAAACCGTGGCCTTCGGGAGCGGGCTTGAGAGTGAGCGTGACCTTCTGTCCCGTGTGGAGAGAAGTGCCTTCGAGAGTGGCGGAGCCAGCGAGAGTATGTTGAACAGCAGCGGACATGGACGCGCAGGGTTGATTCTTAACCCCGAAGTATCAAGCCAGAATGGTGACCGACTGGAACCCCTGGAAAAATCCCCATTTTCTGCGAAATGCGGCCCTCTACCGCCGTTCTTCAAGCGGGGCCAACCGGGGGGAGAAGTGCAGAGCCGTCTCCATCAATGGACGCCGGCGTTGATCCAGAACATTTCCCCGGTGACAAACAACGAGTCTGAGGAAGCAAGCAAGACCGCGGCGGACGCGATGTGCTGCGGCTGGCCGATGCCGCCCAATGGGCAGTCGCCTCGTAGTGCTCGCGGAACTCGCGTCCTCGCCGACAATGCTGGCGGAGTGGGTCCCTTCGGTTGTTTGATGTGCTCATTGGATTGCTTGGTTTGTGCAGATGCTTGCCGGATGCACCGGGGCGGGGTAGGAACTGGAACCCGCCCATCCATCATTCATGAACCCCAGCATTTCTTCAACTCCCGGCCTCACCTTGGCGGAACTGGTTTGCCACCTCCAGAACCTGCTGAAGGACCACGATGGCGCGCCTGGTGAAATGCTACTGCGCACGGTGTGTGATGTGTTATATGCATCGAGTTTGCTGAAAGAAGAGGGTAGATCAGTTAGGGCGCGGGTGATCATCGCGCCGCCGGAAGCGTTTCCTCCATCGGAGGGACCGCCGGACGGGATTCATGCGATCCGTTTCAGCACACCGCACAACCTAACGGAAAACGAGATCAAACGGCTGAGCCCGGCGGCGAGTTTTTTTCACTCGGTGGTGGCGATTTGGCCGGACCGTGACAAGGGCTTCCGGATCTGGGGGATTCTCAACACCGGGCCGCGCTGGCTGAATCTGGTGGCGGGAGGCAGAAAACCGGTCGGCGACGAGACTCCGCATCCGATCATCCATGTGCGTGATCCGGGCTGGATGCTTTTCTATCATGGCTACTCGCTGTTGGCGGAGTGGCGGGGCAGGGAGTTTCATGGGCCGCGGATGGATGTTTTCCAATCGAAGCTGCTGAGGGATCGATTCGCCGGCCACCGGCAGCGGCTGGTGGAGGCGCTGGGCACGCAATGTCTGCCGGCGAGCATGGACTTCGATTCCTATGCGGAGCTTTCCCATCGGGTTTCTTTGCAGTTTGTGAAACGGATCATCAATCTGGAGGATGCGTGGCAGGTTTTCCGCAACAGCAGCGATCAGGAGCTGGACCGGCTGGAGGAGGCGTTCTTCGAGCTCGCACGTTTGTTTTCCGATCTGATGCAGGTGGACGGTGCGCTGGTGTTGGACAAGCGGCTGGGGCTGATCGGCTTCGGCGGAGAAATCCGCGTGGACCGCAACGTGCTGCAGGTGGGGCATGCGCATGATCTGGAGGGAACCATGATGACCGCTTGGGACGTGCAGGGGGACGGCACGCGGCACCGCTCTGTCTATCGATTGTGTTCGGTGGCGCCGGATGTGATCGGCTTTGTCATTTCGCAGGACAGCCAGGTGCGGATGATCGCGAACGTCGATGGCTCGGTGATCTTCTGGCCGCACACGGTGGTCTAGCTGTTTTGCTTGCGGCGGAAAAGGATCGGGGCCAGCACCACGAGTGTCAGGACCGCTGCGAGCGCGGAGGCGGCGGGGAGGTTTCTATCGGCGAAATTGCGCTGGGCGATCTTGTTGCCGATCATCTGCCCGTCCGCGCCGCCGACGAGGTCGGGGACGACGTAGCAGCCGAGCATCGGGATGAAAACGATGACAAACGCAGTGGCGATGCCCTTGCGGATTCCGGGAAGAAACACCGACCAAACCGAACGGAACGCAGTGGCTCCGAGGTCGCGGGCGGCGTCCAACAGGCTGAAGTCGAATTTCTCCGCAGCGGCATAGAGCGGCAGGATTGCAAAGGGAAGATAGGTGTAAACGCTGACGAGCACGACCGCTCCGGAGTTGAAGAGCAATGAATCGTTTTCCCCCAGCAGATGGACGGTGCGGAGGAAGCGGGCGAGGGCACCTTCGGAATGGAGGATCTGGTTCCACGCGAAGACGCGGATCAGGAAATTCGTCCAGAACGGGACGATCACCAGTAATAACAGTCGTGGCCGCCACAAGGCGCCCGCTCTTGAGATGAACCACGCCACCGGCAAGGCGAGGATCATGCAGAGAGCGGTGGTTAGAGCGCTGATCCAGAGCGTGCGCCAGAGCAGGACGTGTACGCTTTTTTCCCCGAAGACGCGGAACTGGTCGAGCGTCCACCCTGCACCGATGCCGCCGGATGGATCGGTGGTGCGGAAGGCGATGGCTAGCACCAACAAGGTCGGTGCCAACACAAACGACGCTAACCAGCCGAAGCTGGGCAGGGTGGAGAGGATTTCCGCACGGTGCTTTTTCATGAGCGTGTCGTGCGGTCAGACGTTTCTGATTTGTTAGCCTTTGATGGACGGCACGCGGGTGGCGATGTCCGTGTCCGCGTCGTAGTCCACGCCCGCGAGGCCGAAGCCGAAGAGGCGGAGGAAGCTGGATTGGTAGCCTTCGAAATCGCCGAGCTCCGCGAGGTTGTCGGTATCGACGATTTTCCAACGCTCGCCGACGAGCTGCTGGACCTTGTCTTCCATTTCCCAATCGTCCACGCGGATGCGGCCGGCTTCGTCGGGCTGCGGGTTGCCGTTGTAGAGGCGGTCGCGCAGCATGCGGTCCATCTGCTCGATGGTGTCCTCGTGGGTGCCGTC
>JBBRCO010000226.1:0-4433 GCA_038204755.1 Verrucomicrobiales bacterium | reverse complement strand
CATTCTCCCGGACAATGCCGCTTCGCGAAATTTCATCGACGCGGATCGCCTCGCGCAAATGAAGGCCGGCGCGGTGCTTCACAACATCGGCCGCGGCACGACCGTGGATCAGGACGCGCTGCTCACCGCCCTGCGCAGCGGTCACCTCGGCGCGGCCTGGCTGGATGTTACGGACCCCGAGCCGCTGCCCGCCGAACACCCGCTGCGCGGCGAGCCGAACTGCTTCATCACCCCGCACATCGCCGGCGGACACGCGGGCGAGGACGAGACGCTGGTCCGCCATTTCCTCGCGAATTTGAAATACTATTCCGCAGGCAAGCCATTGCTCGACCGTGTGATGTAGATCGGCCCGAACACGGAAAAAGATAGCGTGACCATGCTAGAAAATTTCACCAATTGGGTATTCGATAGCATACTTAGACGAAAAACGTTGAACCTAAAAACGGCAACCGAAGAACAAATATTGAACTACGCGCTAGATTTGGCCCAGGAATGGGGTCCTAACTGGATGACTCCGGTGAACGACCGGATGAAAAAAATTTACCCCGAAATGGAGCAGGAGAGAATCGATAGCTACTCTGCAATCGCCGGAAAAGTAATGAATCACGGATACGACATGGTGTCGAAGCTGTTGAAAGACCGTGGAGGAAAGCTGGCCAAGGAAGATTTTGGGAGATCTATCAGATTAGTATATCCTTGGGTGGATAATGGAAATATTTCGAGTCTGTTGAGCTCAGGAACCTACTATCACTTCAAATAGTAGGCTGGTAAAGCACCGCGAAGACGCCTTGATCTGGAATAGCGGCAAGAGAGGTGCCTCATCCTTCTCAGGCATCCAACTGCCGGATCCGCTCCAGGTGCCGCCCTCCCTCGAACCCGGTCGTTAGAAACACGTCCACGATCGCCAGCGCGGTCGGCAGGTCGATCATCCGCTCGCCGAGCGAAATCACATTCGCGTCATTGTGCAGCCGCGTGAGCCGTGCGGACTCGACATTCCAGCAAAGTCCGCAGCGGATTCCCCGCAGGCGGTTGGCGGCGATCGCCTCACCATTTCCCGATCCACCGAGCACGACTCCGCGCTCGTATTCCCCCGCAGCCACAGCCTCGGCGACCGGGCGGATGAAGGTCACGTAGGAAACCGGCGCATCCGAGTCCGTCCCGAAGTCGGTGACCTCATGCCCGGCGCTTCGCAAATGCGCGATGATTTCCTGCTTGTAGCGGAAGCCCGCATGATCCGATCCGATGGCGATTTTCATCATCTCAGCGGGTCCACCATTTCGAGAGACAGGCATCGGCCGGCTTCGGCAAGGCGAGGCCGGATGACGAGTAGTGCGAGGTGTCGTTGAACAACATCAACCGCGCCCGCACCGGATCCTTGAAATCCACGATGTTCAGCGCGGCGGGATCCTGATCCAGATTGTCGCGATAGCGGCGCGGATCGAATCCTAACAACGAGCTCAGCAGCAGCCGGATCGTCGCCTTGTGGGAAACCACGATGACCGGGCACCCCTCATGCCGTCGCACGATCTCGATCAGCGCGGGCAGCGCGCGGGCGGTCACCGCCAAGCCGCTTTCGCCCCCCTCCGGCGCGAAGGTGAAAGGATCCTCCTCCCACGACGCCGCCTCTTCGGGAAATTTCTCCTCCACCTCCTGCCGCGTCAGTCGCTCCCAGTGACCATGCGAAATCTCCCTCAGGCCGTCGCGCTGCTGAACCTCCATCCGGTGGGGACTTGCGAGAATGTTCGCGGTTTCCACCGTCCGCCCAAGCGGCGAGGCGTAAACCGCAGCCACCGGGACAGGCGCGAGTCGTTCTGCGAGACGGCCCGCTTGCGCGCGACCTTCATCGGATAGAGCCACGTCCGTCGCCCCGGCGAAGCGGTCTTCAGCACTCAGCGTGGTCGCTCCGTGACGGATCAGGAAAATGCGGGTCTGGGACATGGTCTTGGGCATTGGGAATTTGCCGGAACGGGCTTTCGTGTAACGCTCGGCGCGGCAGAATGAAATTCGAAATACGTTTCGTTCCAATCCGCAGCCCCACTTCTCCGGTGTCATGAAACCGATCCTCATTGCCTGCTTGTTCCTCGCCGCGTGCGCTCCGGCCAAGCTGGTGCGCCTCTCTACCAGCAGCACCCGCTCCAGTGCCGGTAGCTCCGATTTCGTGCGGGCATTCGCGGGCGCGACCGATGAAGCCGCCATCCGCAGCCTCGGCCAGTGGATCGCGAAAAATCATGGCAACCTGTCGCCGGATTCGCCACCAGGCTACCGGGTCCCTTGGCACCCCGGCGGTCCCGGCATTTTCCCGCCGCGCTACTTCGACCGGCTCGAACCTGCCGGAACCTTCAAGGTCCGCGGGCTGGAACATCACCGGATGGACGGTACCGGCGTGCCGCTCGCCGGCTACCGCGAAAACCGCGGGCGGGAAACGATCGAGAAATGGTATCCGCCGGAAGGCATCACCCGCGCCGTCACCGCGGTCGCCATCTACGGACCGGAGGGAGCTGTCGAGATCCGGCTCATCGACCGGATGCGCACCGATACCGTCACCCTCGCGGGGAAACGCCAGCCGTTAGCCCCCGATTTCACAGTCCCCTTCACCACCCTGTTGGAGAAGACCGGACCGCTCCAGTCCTCCGGCTCCACCTCCGTGATCCGGGCGCAATCCGACCGCGAACCCGGCTTCGCGCTGATGGAGCCCTACGATCCCAAGCGCGCGCCGCTCATCCTCATTCACGGCCTCTTCTCCACCCCGCTCGCCTGGGCGGAACTCACCAACGAACTGTGGGCCGTGCCCGCCATCCGCAGCCGCTATCAGATCTGGCACTATCTCTATCCGACGTATCCGCCCGCGCTCCACTCCGCCCGCGTCGTGCGCGACCAGCTCGACGAGCTCCACGATTTCCTCGATCCTCAACGCGACGATCCCGTAGCCAAAACCCTCGCCGTCGATCCACGCGACGCCTTTTGGGACGCGGTTTTTACCCGCCCGCTCGCCACCTTCGATCTCACCCCGGCCGAACAGATTACTTTGAGGGAAGCCTTCTACTGGAAACCGCGCGGCAACGTGGACCGCCTCATTTCGTCACAAAATCGCCGCTGCTCGATCGCATGAGTTGGCTGGCACGGAAGCCGCTCCACCTTCGGCGAAATGAAAGTGCTGCATGTGAACCGCACCCTCCCGCAGGACGTCATCATGAATGGCAAGGACGTGCCGACGGGCATTTACAAGGAGCCGATGACGAGCCCGGTCCGCGTCCATCGGCTCGGCCTCGAAGGGGATGGCCAGGCCGATCTGACCGTCCACGGCGGCGAGCATCAGGCGGTGTATGCCTACCCGGTCGAACACTACGCGCATTGGGAGAGCGAGCTCGATGCCGCCCCGTTCCCCCCCGGCACCTTCGGCGAAAATCTAACGCTCAGCGGTTTTCTGGAGACGGAGGTCTGCATCGGCTATGTCCACCGCATCGGCGATCTGGTGCTGCAGGTGACCAGCGCGCGCATCCCCTGCTTCAAGCTCGGCCACAAGCTCTCGCGCCCGGACATCTTAAAGCCGTTTCTCCAGAGCGGCCGCAGTGGATTCTATTTCCGGGTGGTCGAGGAAGGCAGCGTGGCGGCGGACAGCGCGGTGGAAGTCATTTCCCGCGACCCGCGAAACGTTTCCGTCCGCGCCTTGCTGGGCATGCACAAGCTCGGCGAGGGCGATCGCGAATCGCTTGTGAAGGCCTTGGAAATCGAGGCTCTGGCTCCGATTCCGCGCAGGGATCTGGCAGCGCGGCTGGCGAAGATGGGGGTCTGCGATAGGCAGATCGACCGCCGGGGCTGAATCCGGCGGCCTCTTCCGTTCGTAGTCCAGCTCTTAAGGGCGTCTTTATTCTGGCACGAAAGACGCCCGGAAGGGCTGGACTACGTACTCAGACCACCTCCATTCGTTTCCCTTGAAATCTTAAATTTCCCCGGCTCCACCTGAATCCTTGCCACGCGCCGGGGCGGTCGGCATTTTCCCGCGCATGTCACGCAGTCACCGCATTACGATCCTCGCCGGAGACGGCATCGGCCCCGAAGTCATGGCCGAGTCCCTCCGGCTTCTCGATGCGGTCGAAGCCAGATTCGGCTTCACCATTTCCCGCTCCGAGCACCTCGTCGGCGGCGCGGCCATCGATGCCACCGGCCACCCGCTGCCGCCGGAAACCGTCGCCGCCAGCGAGGCGGCAGACGCGATTCTCTTCGGCTCCGTCGGCGGACCGAAGTGGGAATCCCTGCCACCCGACATCCAGCCCGAGCGCGGCGCACTGCTGCCGTTGCGCAAGCACTTCGGCCTCTTCGCGAATCTCCGCCCCGGCGCCTGCCTGCCCGCCCTCACCCACGCCTCGCCGGTCAAACAGGAACTCATCGCCGATGGCTTCGACGTCCTCTGCGTCCGCGAGCTCACCGGCGGC
>JBBRCO010000225.1:0-4507 GCA_038204755.1 Verrucomicrobiales bacterium | reverse complement strand
GACTGACATACTGCCGCCAATTACCCCCAACATCTCCCCCGCCGGTGAACGCACTTATCTATGGATTGTTCCACCCGAAGATCCGCAACGCTGCGCAGTCGGGAGACTGAGACCGCATGCGGAACGCGTGGGTGACGCCCTCGTCAAATCACCGAGAATGAGCTGGTCGCCCGGGATCTTTTCTGGTGCCTTCCCATTCAGTTATGGAAACCCTCCTAATCGCCGTGGGCGCCTTCGTGGCCTATTTGATCGCCTATCACACCTACGGCCGCTGGCTGTCACGGAAGCTGTTCAAATTGGACGACCGGAGCGTGGTGCCCTCGGTGGCAATGGAGGATGGCACGGATTTCGTCCCGACGGCCAAGAGCGTGGTCTTCGGCCACCATTTCACCTCCATCGCCGGCACCGGCCCGATCGTGGGGCCGGCGCTCGCGGTGATGTGGGGTTGGGTGCCGGCATTGTTATGGGTGCTTTTCGGCTCGATTTTCATCGGCGCGGTGCATGACCTCGGCTCGCTGGTGGTTTCCCTGAGAAACCGCGGCCAAACGGTGGGCGACATCTCGGGCCGGGTGATTCATCCGCGGACGCGGCTGCTCTTTCTGTTCATTCTATTCCTCGCGCTGACGGTGGTGCTGGCGATTTTCGGGGTGGTGATTGCAAAGATTTTCCAAGCCTTTCCGGCTTCGATCTTGCCGTGTTTGTTTCAAATCCCGCTGGCGATGGTTATTGGCGGCTACCTGCACCGTCGGGGGATGAAATTGCTGGTCCCCTCCTTGATCGCGCTGGTCCTGATGTATGTCAGCGTGTTTTTCGGTGACGTCGGGGTTTTGCATTCCATCAACGCGTGGCTGAGCGGGTGGCCGTTGATTGGCTGGGTCGGGTTTCTGCTGGTTTACTCGTATGCGGCCTCGGTTCTACCGGTCTGGCTGCTGCTGCAACCGCGCGATTATATCAACTCGCTGCAACTCCTGACCGCGATGGGGTTGATGGTCTCCGGCTTGGTAGTGGCCGCTCTCATCGGCATGCCTAACGGAAGCGGGGGCAGGATCCCTCTCGAAATCGTCGCTCCGGCCATCGATACCGGCCACCATTCACCGCTGCCGATGATGATTCCGTTTCTATTCATCACTATCGCCTGCGGGGCCATCTCCGGATTCCACTGCCTCGTCGCATCCGGGACGACCTCGAAACAATTGAAATGTGAGACCGACGCGCAATTGGTCGGTTACGGCTCGATGCTGACGGAGGGATTTCTCGCAGTGATCGTGATCCTCGCCTGCGTGGCGGGCATTGGCCTGGGGGTGAAAACCGCCAGCGGCGAGGTGCTCACGGGGGCCGCCGCGTGGACTTCGCGTTACGCCGATTGGCCGACCGCATCCAACGGCGCGCTCGGGGCGTTTGTGCAAGGTGCGTCCAATTTCCTCCGCGCCATCGGCTTGCCGCTTTCAGCCGGCACCGCACTCGTCGGAGTGCTGGTGGCCTCATTTGCCGCCACCACCATGGACACCGCCTGCCGCCTCCAGCGCTACGTGATCGAAGAACTAGCAGGCACGCTCCTCAAACACAAAAACGTCGTCGCGCCGCACACCGGTATCAAAATCACCGCCAATCCCCTCACCTGGCTGAGCAACCGCCATGGGGCGACGATCTTCGCCGTCTTGGTCGCCGCACTGCTTGCCGCAGCGCCGCGCACCGGAGAAATCTGGAAATTCGAGACCGCCGGCCAAGGTGGCTTTATCCTGTGGCCGCTCTTCGGCGCGATCAACCAGCTGCTCGCCGGGCTCGCCTTCATCGTGATCCTGTTCTGGATGCGCCGCCGCAACATGCCGATCTGGTTCATCGCGATTCCGGCGGTTTTCATGCTGGTGCTCCCCGCTTGGGCACTTTGCTATCAACTGTTCTATCGCTCGCTCGGGGCGGAAACATCCTGGTTGAGCCAAGGCGATTGGGTGCTCGCCGGATTTGCAATCGTCACGCTGGCCGTGGAAATCTGGATGGTCGTCGAAGCCATCCTCGTATGGCCCAGAATCAAAAACGTGCTTGAGGAAAACGCCTGATCCACCTGCTGCCTATCACTACGGGACAGGCCTTCTGTCAGAGGCTTTCTGTCCTATCGCAACCTTGTTTTCCGCCAGCGGGTCCGCCTCTGGGACTGAGGGATTGTCCGAAGCCTGCCAGACAGCGGAGGCCGGACGCTCTTGTGGCACCCCGCCAAGGCCAGGACAGTGATGAGAAACCATTTCATCCGGCGCTTGTCGTCGTTTGGATCACGCTCTGGTCGGATCTCAAACGGCTCATTCAGGAACCTCCAAACCCGCGTGCAGCGCGATTGCCCGCTGGCGGCTATCGAATGTTAGGAAACGTTTTGCCCTGAGATGCACCGCTGTGGCGACGTGGAAAATATCGAGAGTGCGGTGGCCGCCCTTGGCCGTCGCCTGCCCGGAAAGCACGCGCGAGTGCCGCAGCACCGCATCCATGTCGAAGGGCACCAACCGGTTGATGCCGGTGGCGATATCACTTTCCCAATCCTGGATCATCCGGTCCGCTTCCCGCCGGGAGTAACCCTTGTTCTTGTCCCGCGAGCGAAGCCAGACCTGAAGCTCGATGGCTTGCAGGAACTCGAACTCAAGCAGGCTTGTGAAATGCAGCGGCTCGGCCAGGGATTCGCGGATCAGGTCTGCCGCAGGCGTATGGTCCTGCCTCCGGTAGCACGAACACAGGAAGCTGGTATCCGCGTAATGGATCATGGTTCGCCGGTTTCAAATGCCCGCATTTCCTCCACTTCCTCCTGCGTGAAAAACCGACCGCCCCAGGTCTTTTTCCGCCTTGCATCGAAGTCCGGCAGCGGTGGCATTGCCGCAGGTAGCAGTGCGGTCGCAGAGGAAATTTTCCCGATTGGCTTGGAATGCTTGGTAATGAGGATTTCCTCCCCACCGGCCAGCCAAGCCTCGATCTTTGGAAAATCATAGCGCAAATCACGAACGGTGGCGGTCTTCATAACATCACAAATTTGTGATGTTTTGAGGATTTGTCAAGCCGCGACAAGCCTGCAAGCGAGGGGAGCACTTGCTCGTCGAAGGTGACTGCGGATGTGCAAGGAATCCTGCTCAGGGTGACCTCGTTGCGCGATACCCTTGCCGGGAAGATCGCGGGAGCGACCAAGGCGGTGCTCCCAAGGTAAATGAAGTGCGACGCTGGATGGCGGAAGGAATACGGAATGACATGGAGAGATCGCGACCATTCCCGGCATCGGTCCACGGACGATGGGCGAGCATGGACGGGGTCAGTCCTCGCATGGTAACATTATGTTTGATTAGAGAGAAATTTGGTCAAAGCAGAGTGGTGAATAGTGAACGGGGGCGGTTCTCAATTTTTCAAATCCTTTCATCTTTTTTCAGAGTTTTCACGAGGTGAAAACGATCTGCCCGCCGTCCATTTCGGCGTGGATGGTGTCACCGTCCACGAATTTGCCTTCCAGCACGTCGAGGCTCAGCGGGTCCAGCAGGAGGTGCTGGATGGTGCGTTTCAGGGGTCTTGCGCCGTAAACGGGATCGTAGCCCTGGCTACCGATGTGTTCCTGCGCGGCGGCCGAGAGGACGAGGCCGAGGCCCTGCTTGGCGAGGCGCTGGCGGACCCGGGCGAGCTGGAGATCGACGATGGTGGTGATTTCCTCCTGCTGGAGCCGGTCGAAGATGATGATCTCGTCGATGCGGTTGAGGAACTCGGGGCGGAAATGGCCGCGCAGGGCTTCGGTGACTTTCGCCTCGCGCTGCTCGGCGTTTTCCTCGTGGAGGATGAACTGCGAGCCGATGTTGGACGTCATGATGAGCACGGTGTTCCGGAAATCCACGGTGCGGCCCTGGCCGTCGGTGATGCGGCCATCGTCGAGGACCTGGAGGAGGACATTGAAGACATCCGGGTGGGCTTTTTCGATCTCGTCGAAAAGGACGACGGTGTAGGGCTTGCGCCGGACCTGTTCGCTGAGCTGGCCGCCTTCCTCGTAGCCGACGTAGCCGGGAGGCGCGCCGATGAGCCGGGCGACGCTGTGTTTCTCCATGTATTCCGACATGTCGATGCGGACCATGGCCGACTCGTCATCGAAAAGGAACTCGGCGAGCGCCTTGGAAAGCTCGGTTTTTCCCACGCCGGTGGGGCCGAGGAAAATGAATGAGCCGATCGGGCGATTCTCGTCCTGCAAACCCGCGCGGGCGCGGCGGACGGCGTTGGCGACGGCCTTGATCGCCTTTTTCTGGCCGACCACGCGCTCGCCTAACCGCTGTTCCATGCTCACGAGTTTTTGTTTCTCGCCCTCCTGCAAGCGATTCACCGGGATGCCCGTCCACGAGGAAACAATGCGGGCGATGTCCTCCTCGGTGACTTCTTCCTGGAGCAACGCGCCCTGGGTCTGGAGCGCGGAGAGCTGGTCCTTCGCGGCGTCCAGCTCGCGGTGCGCTTCGGGAAGGTCGCCGTAGGTCACCTGCGAGGCGCGGGTGAGATCGCCCATCCG
>JBBRCO010000224.1:0-4514 GCA_038204755.1 Verrucomicrobiales bacterium | reverse complement strand
GTAAACTACTGACTGGAGAGCCGGATGCGGGAGATCCGCACGTCCGGTTCGGAGGGGGGAGCGGGGCGAAAGCCCCGTTCCTACCTCTATCGTTGTTGAGTTGCGGGTGGGGCGGAGGAGATTGCGGGGGTGGTGGCGGCGCGGAGTGGAGGATGAAGAACGTGGGCAAGATGCCCATGCTCCATGCGAGGATTTCGGATCGGGGCGTGACGGTGGAGCTTGATGAAAGCGCGGTGGAGCTGATCCTGTGGGAAGGTTACAGCCCGGAATACGGGGCGAGGAATCCGGAGCGGGTGATGGATCGTTTGTTGGGCGGGCCGATTGCGGAGAAGATTCTGAGTGGGGGAGTTTCAGGCGAGCGGGTGATTCGCATTTCAGTGGTTGGAGACCGGCTGGAGTTTCAGTGGGATGAGAAATCGTGATTACGCTGGAATTCTGAAATGCTAAATAGTGAATTACGGTAGAAACCCGATTTTTCGGGAAGAGTCAGTCGTTTTGATCTCACATTCCTGGATTAAAAGTTCGAGGAAGCGGGAGGCGGGTTTCGGGTGTTGGAAGCGGCATTGTCTGGCGACGTTGGCGAAGTCGCCGGGGGTGGCGTTCTGGAGGTGTTGGAGGGCGTGGATGTCTTCTTGGGTGGGTGGTGTGAGGTTCAATGCTTGGCTGTGGGAATGGAGGAGGCGGAGGGATAGAAAGTCGAAGGGGAGCTTGAGGTCGGAGCGGCCGAGAGAGGCTGTGCCGAGGTTATGCTTTAGGAGTCGGCGCGTCTCCGCGCTGTGAGTCCGGGGCGGCGTCTCCGCCGCCTGTGGTATAGTCTTTCCCACTGCGGGTGGCGACACCCGCTTGACTCAAGGCGCGGAGACGCACCTTCTCCCCAGGATCCTTACGTTTCATCACGGGCAACGTTGTGAGGCCGTGCCGAGAACGATGCGGATAGACGCTTTGGTTTGCGGGGTGAGTTTGCGATCAACCAATTCGTCCGTTTGCAGTTTCCAGATCAGGTCGTATTCGAGGTGATGGAACCGGATCTCGAACCGGCAGTTTCCGGCAACGAGGAGGCGGCAGGAAATTTCCTGGAGCCGGTCATTCAGAATCCCGATCTGTTTGTTCAGTTCTGGTCGCTGGTGGGCTTCCGCGCTTTCCTTTTTCTTCTCAAGTGACCGTAGTTTGCGGGTCAGATTCAGTGCTTCGGTTCTGACTGCGTTGTCGAGGAAGAGATCCGGGAATTCCGCGATCTTTTTCTGCAGACTGTTGCCGACTTCGGTTTGTCCGACGGATAGCGAAAGAACCAAGTAAGCTTTGAGCTGAGGGTATTTTTCCTTGATCCGGGAAAAGTGCCGCTCAGCGGCGGCAACCGATTCCTCAAACCTAGGAAAGGAAATTCCGCCGAGAGCCGGCTCCATGTGATCGTGCATGGCTGGACATATAGCCAATGGCACTGGCCAAAAACTGTCCGGGATGAAGATTCATCCTTTCGAAGTAAATGGGGTCACTGCTCACGGATTAACATTTCAGCTTTTCACGAAGTGTTTCCGGCAAGGGCGCTCGTTTGGAATAACAGGCAGGAATGCCTGTTTCACGCCGGGAAACCATGCGCAAGGGCGCTCCCACAGCTTACTTGTCCTGCACGCCAAACTCCTCAGCCGCCTGCCCATCACTTTCAGTTACGCCCCGAAAAAACGTGCACACTCCGCCGAATCGTGGTTTCAAGCGGTGAGTGAAAGGACGTGCCGCGCAACTCGACGGGCTCCGGGCGGTTGCGATGATGGCGATCGCCTGGGACCATTGGTGCCCGCCGGGGTGGCCGCGGATTTTTCCGTTCGAGATCTTCCTGTTCTTTTTCCTCGTGCTCACTGGCTACCTGATCACCGGCTCGCTGCTGCGCGAGCGCGACCGCAGCGAGGCACGCGGCGGCCCTTGGAAACGGGCGGCACTGAAATCCTATCAGCTCAGCCGCGGATTGAGAATCCTCGCGCCGTATTATGTGGCGCTGGCCTTGGCGTGGATCGTGAGGGCCCCGGATGTCACGGACGCGGCGATCGGCTGGTATGTGTTTCATTTGTCCAACATCCACATGGCATTCCTCGGTTACTGGCCGTTCGGGACCAATCATTTCTGGTCGTTGGCGATGCAGCAGCAGTTCTATCTGATTTGGCCGTTCGTGATCTGGTTCCTGCCACGCCGCTGGGTGGTGGTGGCGGTGGTGGTTTTTTCAGCGGTCGGGCCGTTTGCGCGGATCCATCATGACGACATCCAGTTATGGGGAATCGCGTGGCCGCAGGTGCTGACATGGGCGTGTCTCGATTATTTCGGCATCGGCGGCCTGCTGGCGCTGGCGGTGCATCGCGGGATGTCGCTGGAGAGTCCGGGGCTGAAAGTGGTCTCCGGAGTGGCGTTGCTGGCCTACCTCGCGGTCTTCGGCGGGAGCGCGATGGGGTGGCAGACGTTCGGGCTGCGGTCGTTCCAGCAGACGTTTTTGTCGGTTGCGCTCTGTGGCGTCATCGCGGCGGGGACGGTGGGGTTTTCCGGGATCGGCGGAAGACTGCTGGAGCATCCGGTGCTGCAGCGGATCGGGCAGGTTTCCTACGGCATCTATCTGTTTCACAACCTCGCGCCGCTGGTGACGGGCAAGCTGATGTGGTGGCTCTGGAACGGCTCGTTTGAGACAGGGATCGGCGCGCTTTTCCGGGTGGCCATCTACGCGGCGGTCACCTGGGGGCTGGCGCTGGCGTCGTGGCGGTGGATCGAACAACCGCTGCAGGAAGTGCGGGCGAAGTGGAAGAGCGGCGGGAAATAGCGCACAAGTCGTTCGTTTCCAGATGACTGGGAAGTGGGAAATTGGTCGGAGCTCGGTATGGGACTAGCATTATTTGCGCAGCCCGGTTTGCCATTGTGTTTCCGGCGTCAGTTCATCATAACCATCCCACTCCTTTGTGATCGTTCCGGACCGGCGCTGGCGGATTTTCCGTTACCATCGTCTCACGCCGGACATTTCAAAGATCACCCTGCATATTCCACCCTGACACATCATGCCATCATCTTTTCTCCCGAAACCCTTCGCCCATAATTACGAAATCGATCCCCAATACGCGAAAAGCGCGGTTTATTTCTCCTGCGAGTTCGCGATCGACCAGAGCTTCAAAATCTACTCCGGCGGCCTCGGATTCCTCGCCGGTTCGCACATGCGGTCCGCCGCCGCACTGCGCCAAAACCTCTGCGGCATCGGCATCCTCTGGACCTATGGATACTACAATCAGGCACGCGGCGAGGACCGCGAGCTGGCGGTGCAGTTCCGGAAAAAGGAATATGCGTTTCTCCAGGACACCGGCATCCGTTTCACCGTCCCTGTCCACGGCCACCAGGTGTGGGTGAAGGCGATGTATCTGCCGGGCGATATTTTCAACACGGTGCCGATGTTTTTCCTCAGCACGGATGTGGAGGAAAATGACGACCTCTCCCGCGCCATCACGCACCGCCTTTACGATCAGGACCACCTCCGCCGCATCGCCCAATACATCATCCTCGGTGCCGGCGGCGCGCGGTTGCTGGACGAACTCGGCGTGGAGCCGGACATCTGGCACCTCAACGAAGCGCACGGCCTTTCCGCCGCGTTCCACCTTTACGAAAAGCATCACAGCCTGGAGGAAGTGAAGAAGCGCCTCATCTTCACCACCCACACGCCGGAGGAAGCGGGCAATGAAAAGCATAGCTTCAATCTGCTCCTCGACTTCTCGTTTTTCGGTGGCGTGCCGGAGGATGAAGTCCGGAAAATCACCGGCATCGAGGGCGGTGAGTTCAACCACTCGCTGGCCGCCCTCCGTCTCGCGCGCATCGCCAACGGGGTTTCGAAACTCCACGGCGAGGTCTCCCGCCAAATGTGGAAGGGCTATCCTAACATTTGTGAGATCACCCACGTCACCAACGCCCAGAACAAAAAATACTGGGCGGACCACGGCCTCGAACACGCCCGCCTCCGCGGCGATATCGAGGAACTGAAACACCGCAAGCGCGAGCTCAAGGAGCGGCTCTTCCGCGTCGTGGCCGATCAGACGGGCAAGCTCTTCAAGCCCGACGTGCTCACCATCGTCTGGGCCCGCCGTTTCGCCGGATACAAGCGGCCCGACCTCATCGCCCGTGACATCCGCTTGTTCCGCGATCTGATTCATAACAACGAGCGCCCCATCCAGATCATCTGGGCTGGAAAACCCTATCCGTTCGACTACTCGGCGATCAATACCTTCAACCACCTCATCCGCCTTACCAAGGACTATCCGAATGCCACCGTGCTCGTCGGCTACGAGCTGGAGCTTTCGCGTTTCCTCAAAAACGGCTCGGACGTCTGGCTGAACAATCCCGTCGTCACCCGTGAAGCATCCGGCACTTCCGGCATGACCGCCGCGATGAACGCATCGGTGAACCTTTCCACCTTCGACGGCTGGGTCTGTGAATTCGCCAAGGACGGGGAAAACTCCTTCATCATCCCGCCCGCCGATCCAGCACTCACGGCAGAAGAC
>JBBRCO010000223.1:0-4518 GCA_038204755.1 Verrucomicrobiales bacterium | reverse complement strand
GCAGCCCAAAGCCTCAAGCCCCGCTCGGTGAGGGTTGCGGAAATGGCAGTGAACTTATCAGCGAGAGAATGAACGGTCGTGAGCATGAAAAAGCTTAACAAAACTTAAACAGTATGGGACATTTATTATTTCGCCCGTCCTAAGCCAGTCGAAAATTTTCAATACCAAGATGAATCCATACCACTGCCACCCCGGCTCCGCCATCCCTCAACTGAGGGATTTTTTGATTTTCCGTTACCGGTATCCGGGAGGTCAAGAGGTCTAAGCCGAAACCAAACCCAACGCGTAGGCCCGGGCCACGGCTTCGGTGCGGGAAGCCACTGCCAATTTGACAAAAATGGAGCGCAGGTGACTTTTGATGGTTTCTATGCCCACCCCGAGAACACGTCCCAGCTCGTCGTTATTCAGACCCCGCACGAGGTGCTGAATGACTTCCAATTCTCGCCCGGTGAGAGCGGGAACGCCGCGTTCAAGTTCGGGGCGACTGGAAAAAACCGTCCCTCCGGAAGCAACGGTGCGGATGCTGTGGACGAGCACCTTCCGCTTGACGGATTTGTCGAGGTACCCCATGGCACCGCTGCGGCGGGCCAATGAGATATCCGCCTTGGAGGCTGTGCCGGAGAGAATGATCACTCGAAGATCCGGCCAGTGTTCCAGCATGGAGGCCATCACATGGAAGCCGTCTTGGCCTGGCATTCGCAAATCCATGAGAACCACATCAGGGTGAAACTCGGAACACAAATGGATCGCTTCCTTTGCAGACGAAGCTGTTTCCACACACCCAATTCCGGCATCCGTACACAGCAACGCCTTCAGCCCGGCCAGGACGATGCTGTGATCATCGACAATCAGGAGACTGAGCTTGTTACCTTTCACCATTACGCTGGATGTTGGTAGAAAGAACGGAGCCTGACCATCCCTGAGTTGAGGTATTTTTCGAGATGGTTTGCTCACAATGCGGATGGGTGAAAATCTACGGATTTCGACGCGGCACTATGCCGAGGTAGGTGCGCGGTGACGCAGGTTCCGGTGCCGACGTTGCTGCGGATCATCAAACTCCCGTTCAACCATTTCATCCTGTTCCGCAAGGAATCAAGACCGAAGTGGCCCTCGGCGATACCGGGTGCATTTTGCGGATCAAAACCCTGACCGTCATCCTTGATGCTGAGATCGAGCCCAGTCGTCATGTAGTGGACCTTGATAGTGATTGATCGTGCTTTTCCGTGGCGCAGGGCGTTTGACGATGCCTCCTGAACGAGCATCAACAAGCTCCCCATGACTTGGCGCGATAATGAAAATGCATCGCCCAATACCACCACTCTCACCGCATTCTCGGGCCAATGATCCATTCCCGCCACCATGTGCTCAACCAGTGCCGCGAACTCGCGAGGCCCCTCCTGGATCCCACGCAAGCTGTGCAGGCTGTCACGGAGGGCATGTAACGCCCTTTGAACTGCCGATCGGGCGGCATCAAGTTGCTCCCGAAGTTTTTGCGAAGCATCGAACTCGTAAGCCTCTGCCGCCTCCAAGCGGAACGATGCCCCGACAATGATTTGTTGCAATCCATCGTGCAGATCCGCCGCCAAGTGATGCCGCTCACGAAGGGCGGCCTGATACTCCAGCTCCGTATCGCGGTGAGTGGAAAGTGCCACCTCGATCCGTTGAGACTGTTGCCGGACTCTGCGGCGAAGAAGGAACACCCAAGCCAACGCCGCTGCCACGACGCTGACAAGCGATATCACTACCATGCGGAGTCGGGCAGAAGTCCACCAGGGCGGCCCGCGTAACACGCGGATGCTCTCCGACCCCTGAAGCAACAGGGAAAATCCGATCGTCCTGGCGACGAAATTCTCCGGCCACAAGACATTGAGTTGCGCCGAGCAAATCCCGGTTAGCTCCACTTCGCTGCCGAGCGGGAAACGAGCAAGCTCAGCAGCGGGAAGACTATCCGGCAAGGTAGCGGCAATCAACATCCCCTGGCAATCTACATAGAACCTGTGAGATTCCAGATCAGGAGCGTTTTCAAATTTTGCCAAGCGTCCGCGCATCACCACCAAAGTGCCTTCGTAATCCTCTCCGCGCAGGGTCGATGGCGACACGTCGGCCACGTTCAGGATCTGGCTGGGAGAAACGTTCATCGGCATCGGCAAGGAGGCCCTGCCTGTTTTGCGCACTTGCGCCTCAGTCATGATCCCGAAACCGTTAGCGCGTTCGATAAAACCCGATACGTCCACCACATCGCCCGGAGCAAACTCCTCGCTGCTGGACGTATTCACCCGGAAGCCTCTCTGTTTGGTCTGTACGTATAGAAATCGGCTCGGGCGGGCTAAAGAGACCACTCCCGAAAAACGTTGCCGATTGAGGCTCGGGGGCTCGCGCCGAAATGGCAGCAACGCAAGACTCGCAGCCTCCGGCACAGCAAATGGATCGGCTGTGGCGGGTTTGACAATGGTAACGTCCCCTGCCCCGGGAACCCGCAAGTAAACGCCGTTCGCTTCTCCGCGGACACTGAAAAACATGCAACAAATCCCGGACACCCTGACCTCCGCATCTACCAGATTCCTGGTATCAAGCCCTTGTGAATCATCAATGGTCACGGCGAAGCCCCCATCCCTTGTCGCGATTTCCAATCGCGCCTTGAGGGCCTCTCCCGGCTCCCGATAGATCCTCTGCACCACTCCGCCTAACTCCACGCGCCTGCAATCATAACAACCGGTGCGCAGGTCCGGTAGGGAAACGCTGAGTGCTTTGGACGGAGTTACCGCGCCCAAGATTTTCACACTTTCCATCAGAATTGTCGGCGCGAAACCACCGGGCAATGTCACCCCGCGCACCTCCACAAGCATCCCTGATTCCAATGCACCGATCTTGTCGAAACCACCTGCGGAGGATGGTTCGACATCCGATTCCACTGTGACAAAACACCCATCAGATCCATCCTCAACGATAAAGTCGGATCGACCGCGTCCGGCGTAGTTGACGACGCAACGCACCACGACGGGTTTCTGCTCCGCCGCCTGTTCCCGCGTGAGTGAACGAACCTCCGCAATGCGGGTCAGCGGTGCCGGTTTCTCCGCTTTGCAAACCAGCGGCAGCATCCCAAGCACCGCGATGAAAAAGCACCGCATCCCGCCTGTCAGAGTCCGCAGATAATGACCAGGGCCAGCCATGATGTTCAAAATCGGGGAGAAAGTAGTGCTCATGCGATTCTTCATACCTCAAAACTCTGCCGGTCCATTGAGATGCTCGCATTTCTCTGGCTGGCCGGGAAGGAAATCCGCGACCTGCTTTTGGCTGCGAAGTTTGGTTTGCAACGCAGCCACGTCTAGCAATTGCATGGCCTGCCCGCTTTTTGCCGTCATGGCTGCTGCGACGCCGGCGGCGTGGCCGGTGATCATCCACACGCTCTCCAGCCGCAGGGTGCAAAAGGCAACATGCGTAAAACTCGCCGCGCCGGGGACGAGCAGGTTCGTGCATTGATCGGTCTTTGGCGTCAGCGCCCGATAAGGAATCTGGTAGGCGTACCCCAAACGCCAGATGCGGCCTTCGTTGACAAATTCACTTTCATTCATCGCCACGCGCTGGACGTGATGACCATCAATGAAATGGCTGCTGATACCGATGCTGTCCGGTTTGCGGCGGTCTTGCTGCACGTCACGCTGCGTCATAATATGTGCTCCGCGCATCCGCCGGGCCTCACGGACGTAAAGTTGGTAAGGCAGGTGGCCATTGTCCGCAAATTCACCTTTGTGCAGGCCAAGCGATTTCATTTCTACCTGCATGTTCAGCGGCACCGAGCTGTCAGTGGCGAGAAAGTGGAGCAGGCCGAGCGTGTAGTCCAGATGGTCCTCGTAAATTCGTTGGCGCCCGGCGTAATCCGCATTCGACCAATCCATTTGCCCGCCGAAGTGACCGAGCGAAATGATGGCATCCTGTTTGTTATTCAGCTCAAACTTCCCGTTCCGGCGTTGGTAGAGATCAAGGATATTGGAAAGTTTCACCGGCTCCTTGCGTGCGGTCTTGTTGCTCAGCCAGTCACCGAGCAGAGAATAGCGCTTCGCATCGTAGTGCGTGGGCGCGGGAACGGGCACCCGCTGTGCCGGGTCTTTGGCGACGGTTAGGCGGAAGTTATAGTTCATCGGCGCGGGATGAGCATCGCCTTCCTTAAGGTCCTTTGCCCATGCGCTGATTCCTGGAAGCAGCTTGCCCTGCGGGTCCACGGTGCGCGCCTTGCGCGGTGTTTTGTCGAAGCGGATGCCCGCGGCTTCCTCGTCAAACTCAGACTTCGACTCGCGCCCCACCGCAAAGTCCACTCCGGCCCTCGCCATGAGGTCACCCTCGTAGCTGGCATCAATGAAAACTTTCGCCTCCCGCTTCGCGCCATTGGTAAGCGTGATGGCCGTGATGCGTGAACCGTCTTTGCTCACCTTGTCCACGCTTGCGCCGAAGAGAACCTCCACGCCCGCCTCGCGGAGCATGTCGTGATACACCTTTTCCGCGACACTCGACTCGAAGTAG
>JBBRCO010000222.1:0-4566 GCA_038204755.1 Verrucomicrobiales bacterium | reverse complement strand
GATCGAACGGGCGTCGTTCGATTTTCAGGGATAAAATTCCAGGGAAGTCGTAATCCCGACAGGATTCGCGCCGTTTCAAGTTGGGCCGTGAACAGGGGCACTTTGATCCGAGGCCGGAGATTCCCGGAAAGGAGAGTGGCTCGCAGGGGGGCACCAGCTTTACTCCATCCGGCCGTTCCAAAAATCTGGGGGCGGCTGGAATGGGCGACCGCGACGACAATGACCAGCGGGTCGGCGAGGATGTAGACCACGTAATACGGGAAGCCCGGCATGTTGGCTCTGCGATAGCCCTCCCGGTCGTTCCCGCCGAATCAGCGGGTTCGTAGCGATGGACCGGGTGACTTGCAGCAGGTCCTTTTTGAAGCGGGTTCCCAATCCATTGCTCTCCGATTCATAGTAGAGAGTGATATTGCTCACATCGGACTGCGCCTCGGGTAAGAACTGGAGAGTCCCGTCCATCTTCAAGGGGCGATCCGGTCAAGCATGGCGAAAACCTCATTTGCAGGAACGGGAACCGATTTGCCCGATTTGAAGCGGGTGATCCGTCTGGCGATTTCCGCCTCCCACGCGTCATCAACCTCAGGGGTGGGAGCGGCTTCCATGCTTTCGAGGACCCGGCATGCCAAGGACATGCGTTGATCCGGAGGCAAGGTGAGCGCCTCGTTGGTGAGAGTTTCGCAGAAAATAATCACGATACTCTCCAACAGGCGTTTTTCACCTGATCAGCAATCCCCGAAGTTCACCAAGGCAGCGGGAAGGCGCGGTTGAAGGCGAAGACCTTGTCGCGGAGGGCGTGGAGTTTTGCCGTGTTGGTGTGGTCGGAAAGCGCTTCGGCGATGAAGTCGGCGACTTGCTCGACATCGGCTTCCTTCATGCCACGGGTGGTGACGGCGGGAGTGCCAATGCGGATGCCGCTGGGCTTCATCGGGCTGCCAGTGTCGAAGGGGATGCCGTTTTTGTTCACCGTGATGCCGGCTTCGTCGAGGGCGTGCGAGGCGTCGGTGCCGTTGAGGTTCTTGTTGCGGAGGTCCACTAACATCACGTGGTTGTCGGTGCCGCCGGAGCAGATGCGGAAGCCGTGATGCGTGAGGCGCGCGGAGATGGCTTGGGCGTTTTTGATGACCTGCGCGGAGTATTCCTTGAACTCCGGCTTGAGCGCTTCACCGAAGCAAATGGCCTTCGCGGCGATGACGTGCATGAGTGGTCCGCCTTGGATGCCGGGAAAAACCTGCGAGTCGATTTTTTTCGCGAACTCTTCTTTGCACAAAATGATGCCGCCACGAGGTCCGCGCAGGGACTTGTGGGTGGTTGATGTCACGAAATCCGCGTGTGGGAACGGGCTCGGATGCAGACCGGCGGCGACGAGGCCGGCGATGTGCGCCATATCGACAAACAGATAGGCTCCGACTTCCCTGGCGAGCTTACCCATGCGCTCGAAATCGATGATCCGCGAGTAGGCGGATGCTCCCACGGTGATCAGTACGGGCTTGAGTTCGCGGGCGGTTTTTTCTAACTCGTCGTAGTTGATGCGCTCGTCGTCGGGAGAAACGCCGTAGTGGGTGACATTATAGAAACGACCGGAGAAATTCGCTTTGTGACCGTGGGTGAGGTGGCCGCCGTGGGCGAGGTCCATGGTGAAAATCTTGTCTCCGGGCTTGAGCACGGCGAAGTAAACCGCGGTGTTCGCCTGCGATCCGGAGTGCGGCTGGACGTTCGCATGTTCCGCGCCGAAGAGTTCCTTGGCACGGTCGATGGCGAGCTGCTCGGCGACGTCCACGTTTTCACATCCGCCATACCAGCGCTTGCCGGGATAGCCCTCGGCGTACTTGTTAGTGAGGACCGAGCCTTGGGCTTCCATCACGGCGGGCGAGGTGAAATTTTCCGAAGCGATCAGCTCGATGTTGTTCCGCTGGCGGTGCTCCTCGGCGGTGATCGCCGAGTAAATCGCTGGATCGGTCTCCGCGATGCGGCTGCCGGAGGATTTGCAAACGCGTCCTTCATGGCGGCCACCTTCGAAGGCGGTGACGAGAAATGCGTCCGCCATGGCGATGGCGGTGGCCTCGTCGGTGTATTTTCCGGCGAGGCAGAGGATGTTCGCATCGTTGTGCGAGCGGGAGATCGTGGCCTCCTCCACCGAGCGCACGTTGGCCGCGCGGACGTGGCGGTGGCGGTTTGCGGCGATGCTCATGCCGACGCCGGACGTGCAGGCGAGGATGCCGAAATCGTAGGTGCCATCCGCCACATTGCGGGCGACGAGGTTGGCATAATCGGCGTAATCGACGGCTTCATGGCCTTGGGTGCCGAAGTCGATGACCTCATGGCCGACCTTCTTGAGGTGGGCGACAACGGCGTTTTTCATATCGACGGCGCCGTGATCGGCTCCGATGGCAATGCGGAAGGTAGGATGACTCATGGGGACGAGACGGGATTCAAGTCCGGGAAAGTCATCTTGCAAACCGCAAATTTCGAGGAATTCCGAACTTCCGCCGCTGGCCGGGAAAGGCTGCCACACCCGATGCCAACATGTCGCGACCATCTCGGGGACAAATGGAGCAATTTAAGAATTAATGAATTCAAATGTATTTACATAGGATTTTCTTTGTATTCTTATTCCGATCAACTCACATGAAATACCCACTTTCCCATGCCGTCTTGGGACTTGCCCTATTTTCCCAAGTTGCTCACGCCACGATGGTGACCACTATCTCCGATGAGGACAACGGATCATTGGGCGGAGGCACCGGCATCTCCCTGCGTGAGGCCGTGAAATACTCCGCTGTCGGCGACACGATCACTTTCGCCCCGGCACTTGCCGGAAAAACCATCCGCCTTACGCTTGGCCACATTTCCGTCGCCAAATCCCTCACCATCGACGGTTCCTCACTCCGCCAGCCCATCACCTTATCTGCGGATCGGACCGGAAACGGGAAAACCGCGGACGACACCTATGTGGTTGATCTGAGGGCGGGTGATCTCGTTTTGAACTCCCTCATTCTGGCCGACGCAAATGTGGGAGAAGGCAGAGGCTGCATCACCACCGCCAATACGGGGAGCCTCTCCTTGAGACTCGATCATTGCACTCTCACCCGGAATTCCGGCTATCACAGTGGCGCGATTTATCTGGACGCAGGAAATCTCACGATCGCAAATTCCACCTTCAGCGAGAACTCGGCGGTCAAGGCAGGCAGCGCGCTGTCGGCATCCGGGACTTTCGTTTTGATTGAAAACTCCACTTTTTCCCAAAGCACGGGCCCCACCATGGCCTGTTGGGACGGGGACCTCTCACTCAATCACACGACCATCGCGGGCAACGTTTCGAGCAATAATGATCCAGCGATCTATTTCAACAGTTCCGGCAAGTTTTCCCTGATAAATTCGATCGTCACGGGAAACACCTCATCCAGCCAGCCTAACGTCATCTATTTTAACGGCACCTTCACCGGCTCCAACAACCTCATCTCCGGAGCGGCTCTTCTCGCCCCGCTCGGGGACTACGGCGGTCCCACCCAGACCATGCCGCCTCTGCCTGGCAGCCCGGCCATTGATGGGGGCGGCACCTACTCTCCCGCGACCGACCAGCGCGGTTTCGCTCGAATCGGCAATCCGGATATCGGAGCGGTGGAACATCAGGAAAGCGCTGATCTCATCCGGTTCTGGAAGCTGGATTTCGATGGGGACGGTTCCCCTTACGGCGTCGAGCAGGCATTGGGTGCCGGTCCTCTGGTTTCCGATTCTGCAAACTCCCGCAATCTCACATCTCCCGCTTTTGACGCCTCTGGTCATGCCATTCTTCGTTTCGGGCTGGCGTCCGCCCCCGTCCCCGGCACCCGCTGGATTCTCAAGCGCTCCCCCGATCTCAGCCCCGGCAGTTTTACGGAAATCTATCGTTACGATGGCACCAGCGACATGGCCGTTCCCGGTGTTTCCTTTGTCCGCACCGCCTCGAGCGTCACCGTCACAGATGAGAATCCGCTCCTTGGTGGCGGCTTTTACCGGTTTGAAGCAGCATTTGAACCCTGAGCGGGAAATCCACCTAACATGGCGGGCTTTCTCTGCTGGCACACATCCTGCACCTACCAACTCCCTTGAGTGTGAAAATCTGCTCGTGCCCGTGGCCCTGTCCTGCACCCACGTCGCCTACAGTTCCATCCGGGTGGAGCCTGCTTGGATGATCCTGGGCCAGAGTACCGGAGTGGACGCCGCGCTCGCCGCGAAACAAAACGTGGCCGTGCAAGACCTGGCCTATCCCATCCTGCGTGAGCGCATGCTCACACAGAACCAAGTGCTCGACATCCCGTTGCTGCCGCCCGTGCCTGCCCATCTCTGAAATCCCAGCCACGCCAAACCCCGCTTTTCCGGACACCAGCAACCCAAAGAGCCGCCCTGGAGATACGAAAATGAGGCCCTCCGCGATGTCTTTGGGCAGGCTCAGAGATCCTGATCCCGGCAACCAGAAACGGCATGTTGCGCAGACAGCCAGGTCATTGAACGGCAAAGGATTCCGGCGAACTTGGAGGCCCTGAGGTGGATATTTACCTGTGAAACGAAAGATGACACCTTCCCCTT
>JBBRCO010000221.1:0-4595 GCA_038204755.1 Verrucomicrobiales bacterium | reverse complement strand
TTTTTTTCGTTACCTCCAACGGTTTTAACCGCCGCTTGATGCGTATCCCATTAATATATTCATTACAAGTATTCTTGATTTCAGGACCACTCCGGCATGCCTTTGTCCATGTGGAGTTCGATTTTTCGGAGGTTTCGAAGGTGGTCACGTCACTGGGTGCCACCCCTGAAAGCGTTGTTCACCCCTCCCCGCGCATCAAACTCTTGCATGTCCGCGGGAGTAATCAACTCCGCGTGGACATCATAAACCACGGCGATCACCTTTTTGCCATGGCGGTCGGCAATCTTTCCGTCCGGGGTTCTCCCCTTGATGGCATTTGCTTGATTCTGAAGCAGCCGTCGGGCCGCACCGGAGGGCGGGAGAAGGGGGGTGCACATCAGCCGTTGAGAACCCAGCCATCGCGGTATTTACGACTGAGGAGCTCATTGGCTTCGGAATGGTTGGTGATCTTGCCGGCGACGGGATCGTAATCGAGTTTGGTGCCGATTTGATGGGCGACCAGTCCTAACAGGAGAAGCTCGATCATGTTCCCGCTGTATTCGAAATCGCAGGCGGTCTTGAGCGAGGGGTTCTTGCAGGCATCGATCCACTGCTGCTGGAAGTGGCCGACCGGTGGCATTTGTTGTTCCTTGGCGCGGGGTTTGTAATAGCTGAGATCCGCATCGCCGCCGAAGGGAATGATCATGCGAGAGGTGAAATCCGCAACAAGGAAGCCCTTGCTGCCCTTGAAATAAGCGCCGTGGTCGATGACGTTGAGATCGAGGGCGGGGTTGGGCGAGCGCGGCATGATGCCGCCCTGATACCAACTCACGCGGAGCGGGCCGTGGCGTTCATTGGCTGGGAACTCGAAGTGGGATTCGCACTCGACGGGGGTGACCTCAGCATTGAACGCCTCGCCCTTGGCCTCTACGGAGGTGGGCAGCGTGACATCCACAGCATTCCAGAGCAGGTCCATGGTGTGGCTGCCCATGTCACCGATCTGGCCCGCGCCCCAATCCCGGAACATGTTCCATTCCAGGCAGTTCATGCCCGATTCGCCCTTGAAATAGGCGGGGTTGTAGGGTCTTTCAGGGGATGGGCCAAGCCAGAGATCCCAGTTGAATCCTGCGGGTGGAGCGCCTTCCGCAGGGAAATATCCTTTGCGCCGGAGTTGGCGGTTGCCCCAGGCGGCGGCCGATTGCAGTTCACCGATGGCACCATCCTGGATCAGCTCGTGGATGCGGTTGAAATTGGGATCGGCGTGGCGCTGCATCCCGACCTGGGTAGCAAGCTTGTCCTTCTTGGTAAGCCAGTTCGCCCTGACAACCCGTGCCTCCTCGACGCTGATTGCGAGAGGTTTCTCGCAAAAGACGTGGAGACCGCGGTTAAGCGCCCAGTTGGCGATGAATGCATGGTGGTGATCGGCGGTGCAGATGACGACGGCGTCCAGATCCTTCTGATCGAGGCATTTCCGCCAATCGGTGTAGGTGGTGGCTCCCGGAAAACGCTTGAGGGCATCCGGCAGGAAGGCCTCGTTGATGTCGCAAAGTGCGACGACGTTTTCCTTGGCGATGGAATCATAATGGGCGGTGCCACGACCCCACACGCCGATGAGGGCGATGTTGAGCTTGTTGTTCGGCGAGTTTTTGCCAAAGAGGATGCCGCTCGGCAAGAGGGCGAGGCCGGCCCCGGTGAGTGCGGTGGTGTTGAGGAAGTTTCGACGTTGCATGATGTTGAGTTGGTTGGACAGGTCGGTAGGCTTTGGGTTAGACAAAAATTGCCGCGTCGTTATTAGTTATAGAAAAGGAAGAGCAGAATCGCAATACTTTCATGAAATAAAATGGAGAATATCCATGAAGTTGAGATGCCTCCCCTCATTACGGAACAATGGCCGCCTCCATCCGGAAAAACTTTCGTCCCGTGGCTTCGGTGGTGAACTGCTTGCGGGTGTATCCGGCAAGCACACCTGTTTGATCCACAGAGCCGACAAATGTGATCCCCGTGGCGGTTATCCACGGCGGGACGAGCGTTTCACTGCTTTTCACGGCGTAGGTGACGCCGATGTTGCGTTCCGCGTAGGTTATTGTCGCGGTTGATCCTGTCCGCCGGATGGTCGTCAGGGCAGGGGTGGAAGTCGCAGGGTTGCTGCCAAAAGCGTATTCGTTGAGATTGGTGAAACCGTCCTTGTCTGGATCTGAGCCAATCAGAGCATCGTCGCCAGCCAGGTTGTAGAACTGTGTCCAGGCGATGTATGGATTGGCGGGTGGACTGATGGTGGAAAGCGTTACGGCAGGCATGGCAAACAACGAATCCGTGCCACCGGGGATGATGAATTTGAATGTGACCACGTCTGCGCTGGTGGCAGTGAAGTTTGCAGTAAAACGGAAACGTCCATCATTGACGTAAGGGGCCAAGGGGAGATTGGCGAGCGGGTTATTGTTCGACTCACGGATCTGAAGGATGATATCGTTGTTGTTACTCGCACCAACGCAGTGAAGATTGATTGTGGAAGTGGCACCCGCAGCAATACTCGCACTGAGAGTAAACGTGGCGGAGTTATTCTGGTTGAACATCCAATATCCGCCATACGGAGCGCCGGTGTTGTCCGGGGTGTTTGTTCCATCCGTCCAAGTAAAATTGAAATATTGACCGTCACCCCCGCCGGTAAGTCCGGTGGTATTGATAAAATTGAGGCCGGTGCCACCGGATTTCCTGTCGAAGTTCGTAGGCACCAGCGGGTCTCCGCCCCGATTGAAGACCAACCAATCGCTCGTCCCGAGACTGCTGAGATTGAAATCCGGGGGCGTCACAGCTCCGAAGCTGGTCAATCCGCTTGAATTGAGCACCACGTTTGAAGGTGGGGGGTTGGTTGCGGTGAGGCTGACTTTGTCAAAGATCACGGTTTTGTCGTTTTCAACCGAGACTTTGGCAGCGGCACCTGCCGCTCCAGCAGGTGCGGTGGCGTTGAACGAGTAAGGCTTGAACGCAGAAGTGTCAGTCATTGTAAAAGCCTGGTTATTTTGACTGATAACCATACCGCTCCCATCGTACCAAACGATTGACCCGGTTACCGCAACATCGGATGTGCCGCTATCTGCTTCACCAAGAACTGAAAGGGTGTAAAGGGTGGCTGGAAGCACTTCTGCTCGCGCATCGGCTCTTGTCTCGATAGCGCTACCATTGTTGAGGTAGCCGAAGTTTGAACCATCACGCCCGGTCGTCCCGGGTTGATCGCCTGCCGTGCCTGCAAAGGCAAAGGAAGGACCCAGCGTCAAAGTCCAGCCCGGGATTGAATTTATAGTACCAGCTCCCATAGTATCGACGTAAGTCACGGTGGATTCAAAACTGGTGTTGTTGAAGAGAAGGTTTTGACCATGAGCCGAGTTGGCAAGCGTGAAAAATGAAATTCCTGCGGTAAGCAGAGCGGCGAGTTTCTGGGTTTGTTTCATGAGTTGGATTGGTTGGAGATTTCCGGGTTTATTTTGATGGAGTCGGATTATCCGGGCAAAGTGAGGTTACCGGATTTGCCGGGCTTTTGAATGGCGAATTGGAAATCAATTCGGGGGCTGGGAAGAACATGAGAAGGATCGGGCAGACTGTCATGTGGCATGAAGTGGCCACATGAGCGAGGACCGCGGCATCCGACTGGTTTAAGGAAATCGGGGGGAAGAAAGGGTGAGATCAAGCGGAGGCCTGGCGCCTCAACTTACAGGCCCTTGAACTTGGCGACCGCTTCGGTGCGGCTGTGGACCTGGAGTTTCTCGTAGATGCGCCGGATGTAATTCCGGACGGTGTGGATGGAGATGGTCATTTCCGCCGCGATACAGGTGTAAGTCTGGCCTTGGGAAAGGCGGCTGAGCACTTCGCGCTCCTGTGGCGACAGGGTGATGGTGGAGGAGTGGTGGAAGGAGGCGACCACCTTGCGGGCGATGTGGGCGGACATGGGGGAACCGCCGGCGTGGACTTCACGAATGGCATCGAGAATCCTGGCCGGAGGCGTGCGCTTCACGAGGTATCCGTAAGCACCTGCGGAAAGGGCGCTGAAAACCTGTTCGTCCTGCTCGAACACGGTAAGCATGATCACTCGGAGGTCCGGCAGTTTCTGGCGCAGCGCCGCAACGCATTCGATGCCGGTCATGCCGGGTAGTTGCAGGTCCATGAGCACGACATCCGGCGGGGCTGCCGGCAGATGTTTCAAAGCGTCGCGCGGATCACCGAAGGCGGAGGTGCAGACAAAGTCGTCGGACTCGTTGATGAATTCCTCCAACATCTGGCGGAATTGCCAGTCATCTTCAACGATTGCCACACGGATGCTCATGGAACGGATGGGGTCAGGCGGTTTTATTACGGGCGGCAGCGATGGACCAGCAAAGCGTGACTCTTGTGCCGCCTCCCGGGCGGCTGACAACGCCGGCCTCCCCCCGGACAAGAAACAGGCGTTGGCGGATATTTGCAAGACCATTGCCGGAGCCCTCGGGAATGGCGGCGGAATCGAAACCGCAGCCGTTGTCCTCTACCGCGCATTCCAGGCGACCGTCCGCGAGCTCAAAGGTAATGTTTACATTGCTGGCGGCGGAGTGTTTCAGGACGTTTGCCAGAGCTTCCTTGAAGGCGGA
>JBBRCO010000220.1:0-4624 GCA_038204755.1 Verrucomicrobiales bacterium | reverse complement strand
AGTCGCTCCAGATCAGGCTGGTATTGGTGAGCTTGTGGTCCGGGTCCTCGTGATAGTTGCGCGCCGCGTAGGCCACGAGACTCGCCTTGTCTTCGCCTTCCGAGAAATAGGGGGGCGCGGTCAGCGAGCGCAGGGCCGCGGTCGCGGCTTTGAAATACTTCGCCTGGATCTCGGGGGACTTCAGCAGGGGATGGAGCCGGAGCAAACCGGCTGCGGCGATGGTGGCCGCGCTGCTGTCCTTGAATTCAAGGCCTTGAAGCTCGCTCTGGAAATCCGCAGGTGGGATGTGGTCTTCGGGCAGGCGGGAGATGTAGTAGTCGGCCGCTTTGATCGCGCTTTCCAGATACTTCGGATCGCCGGTGGCCTCGTGCATGTAGGTGAATCCGTAAATCGCCCAGGTCTGGCCACGCGACCAGGCGCTCTCGTCCGCCTTGCCCTGCCCAGTGCGCTTGCGCGTGACCTTGCCGTCGGCAGGATCAAGATGCACAACATGATAGAGGCTGCCGCCAGGCCGGAAGAACAGCTCGCGGGTGCGGTCGGCATGGCTGATGGCGATCTTACGGAGCTCCTCGCCGCCACCATGGTCAGCAGCCCACATGAGGAGTTCGAGATTCATCATGTTGTCGATGATGACCTGGAAGTCCTTCGTATCGCCCTTCCCACCCCACGAGCGGATCATGCCGGTCTCCTCGCGAAAGCGGGTGGCGAGGGTCTTCGCCGTCTGGATGATGATTGACGGATAAGCCGGATTTCCGGTGATCCGGTGGCCGTTGCCGTAGCTGTCGAAAATCATGAACCCGGTGTCATGATGCTTGTCATTGAACTGCTGGCTCTCCAGGCCCGTGGTCCACTTCTCCGCACGCTGGCGCCAAGCATCCGCATCGGGCCATTTCTCCGCCTTGGCATACTCATGGACATACCAAAGCGCGCCCGGATAGAAGCCGGACACCCATTCGGAAGGATCGACAGTGGTCCATTCCGCGCCCTTCGCATCGGTCGGGTAAACCTTCGCCATTGGATGGGAAGTGTCGAATTTCGCGAGCTTGCGGGCCGCGACGCGCATCACCTTGTCGATGGCGATGGAAGGATCCGCTGCGGGTTGCGCGGCGGCGGGGCAGATCATGGATGCGAGCAGGAGGAGGGTGGTGAGTTTCATGAAACAAGGAGCAGGTTGGCATGACTGCCGACCCGAAATGGCCCGGCTTCGATGCCCGGGGGGAACGCCATCGCTGCCGCCATTCTTTCACCCGTTCGATTCTGCCAGAGACATGAAACGATGAGCCCTCGTGGATCAAGGCACGCGGAAGATTTTCATCGTATAGGGACACTTCACTTTCGTTCCCGAAGGGATATCCCTCACGTCCACCAAGCGTTGATCGGGACTGAAGGGACTGTAAACGAATCCGGGCTTCCCGGCGACCTTCTCGGCAGAGAGTGGCTTGACGTCTGCCGGAGCCTCCTCGGTCTCCCGTGGTTTCTTCGCCGCAGGTTCCGTCGGTCTCGCTTCTTTTTTCGGCGCGGCAGCGGGTTGATCGTTTTTCGGTTCCGCGGGCGTCCGCTCCCTCACCGCACCTTCCCGGCCGCGGGATGACGGCTGCGCGGATGCCGCCGGGCCATCTCGGAGCGCCACCGGGCGGAATCCGTCTTCGATCTGCTCCACCCAAGGCTCATACTGCCGCATCCGCGACCTGGGAAACGTGATGTTCAGAAAGGCGACCTGCTGCCCGCGCAGGGTGAGTTTCTCGTAAAACTCGATTCCCCGCACGTCCGTCCCCGAGACCACGAACCAGGTTTTCCCCCGCCGTTCGTAGGTGATCCTGCGGTTCGGTTTCCCCTGTGCCGCAATCCACTCCGCGGCCATCACCCTGGACGGGTGGTCGCTGGCGGTCCCACCCCACGCAGACATCTGGAAACTTCGATCCGCCGATTGGAATTCCGGCTCGTTCGCCGTCTCAGGGTTCCCCACCGCACTTACCCCCGGGGGTATCGGCACTTCATAGCCGGAGCGGGGGTGCAGGAAGACCGTCCAGGTGCGGTGAACCCGCGCAGGTCCCCCGTCGGCACTTCGCGGCGGATCCGACTGCCGGACCTGGCCGGCTGCGCAAGCAAGTCCTGCCGCGGAAAAAATGAGGATCTGCAAATTCGGGTTCATTGGCTGGGTGGTTCCGGCCCCGATTCGCAAGCGCCATGCCAATCCGCGCCGCCCACCGCTCGGTGGATGAGACCGCCCCGCCCGCCGATTCCGGATGCAGAAACATCCGCAAAAGTGCAAATAACCACGAAGCCGCCCCAGATTCCAACCCGAGCGCCTCCCGGAAACCCGGGGTGGTCGAGATCGCTCGACCCCGGGCTACCCGCTGCGATCCCTTTCGGGATCAAGAGCGGCGCATCCTGATCCCACGATCGCGTCATCAAGGACATCCGCTAGTTCCAGTTCGCATGAAAATCAGTCCCTCCGGAGGAAAACCACCGCTCCGCCAGCGCCTCCCATTTCACCGCTGCGTTGACAAACAGCCTCCTCCGGTCTTTCCTAAAGCCACTCACGCCGCCCGCATATCAAAATCCTCGATATGCTGATCTTGCTAATAAAATCGGTTCGGTAACAAATGAAATACAATCACATAATCGCATCCATCCTTCTCTGCCAGATCTCCTTCGGGCAGCAGGTGGAGCAGGCAAGCAGCATTGCTCCGGAAGACCTGGGGGCATATAAGTGGATACTCAGTGGCACAGCCCAAGAGAACCACGTTGTGATATTTAGAGTGACGACCAAAAGAGACTGGAACAACAAATTTACTACAGAGATCGCTGATACTGTATGCTACTCACCTGGTAAGAAAGAAACAGGGACTGCGTTTTTCATTGATCCAGCGTATTTCAGTAGCACGGGCATTGAGGAGCCTATGTGGAATTTCAGAGCTTTAGGATCAACGGGCACGATAGAGGGTAAGTTTACTGGATGCTCGTCTAGCCAAGACAAGGCAGAAATCAACTTCGAAAGCGTAAAGAAGGGGAAGACGAAGAAGATCTTTGAAGTCTTCATTAAGACATACGAGGAAGCTTCAATACTCTATGCCGGATTACCTCAGATTTCACCGAACGCTGGATGGCATTGGGGAGGTTCACCGAAAAAACAAAGCGAACAAGGCGGCGCTGACCGATGATAGAGGGACTGGATAATAGCGGGACAGGCCTGTAATTTGATAACTTTAAGCTAACAGCCAGGCATGATACCCGAACCGATTTCATTCACAGGTCGTTTGGAACTCCAAGACCTTCTAGACATTCATCGCTATCATTCACGAGTAGTGATGAGAGGCAGCATTCGCGCCCTCGCCTCTGTATTTTCCCTGTTCTTCGCGGGGTTGGTCATCGCCGCATGGATTCTGGGTGGATTCAAGCCAGTGATGCTCGCTTTGTTAATATTTTGCGCCTACTTTCCTTTTGGATGGTGGATCACCGATCGGATCGCGGTGAGGAGGCGTCACGCGCGCCAGCCTGATAAACAAATCGAGACTACGGTCAAATTTACCAACGATTCGATTTCCTGTGCGAATGTCAGGGGGGATGCCCGATTAAATTGGAATCTGATTTTTGCCGTTTTAGATACTCCGCGCGGTTTACTGTTTCTTCTGCCGGATAATATTATCTGGTTCTGGCTTCCTCAGAGGCTTTTTCAAGAGAACTTACTGAGGGAAGGCATCCTGAACTTGGCGGCCGAACACTCCATCGAGATACGGAAAATCGGCTAATAATGGGGCGTCGAGTCTGCCGCCATGACAGGCAAGTTCACCCCGCCGCTTCCTCCAACGAATTCACCAAGGCGTCGAAGGCTTCCGGTTCGAGGGCGCGGTTGGGGGAGGCTTTGAGGCAGGAGTTGAACCATTTTCCCAGTAAAGCGCGCCTCTCGGAGGGAAAGCCGCAGGTGTAGCCGGTCTCTCCGGCGGCGAGGATTTCCTCGTCGCGGCGGCCGTGGGCGCGGGCGACTCCTCACTTGGTCCGGGTTTCCTTCCTCTCCAGATCGATGCCGCGACCCACGAAGGCGGGTGGATCGCCGGCACCCTCGTCACCATCCCGCGAGCCTCGTACGCACCGGCAGCCTTTTGACGATCACCTTCCAGAGCGCCAGGACTTCGACCTCGCCGGCTTCTCCAAATATTTCCTCCGCCCCGGCGGAACCGGACATGGCGGCCACAACACCGCCGCCGCCAGCGGTTCCGGAGCCGTTTTCCAAATCGTCCTCGGAGATGCCGAAGGCTTCGGCGACCATTTCTGGACGGCCAACCGCACCTGGACGGACATCTTCAAGACCGCCGATGGCAGCACCAGCCTCTCCCAAAGCTGGAGCGCCATCTTCTCCACCTTCTCCTACACCAATGGAACCAGCACGCTCACCCCGGTAAACGGCAGCTTCACTTGGACCCATGGCGGAAACACCCTGAGCTGGAGCGCCGTCCCCGAGCCCAGCGCCGCGCCCACCGGTTTCCTCATCGCCGCCGGCCTCCTCCGCCGCCGGCGGACCGCGCCGGTTCCGGCGAAATGAGATCGCCTAAGGGGCAGGGACGTCCCGTCCCTGCATTTCTTCACCTCCCGTGGCAGTTCCAGCCCTTTGACGTTGGATCGA
>JBBRCO010000219.1:0-4685 GCA_038204755.1 Verrucomicrobiales bacterium | reverse complement strand
GATTTGGTCGGATGCCAGCAGGTTATCCTCGCCGGAAGCCGTTAGATCCACAAGTGCCATGCGGTCTTCCACCCGGTTCTTGACGTTGAGGTAGGCGTCGAGGTCCTTGGTGGGCCAGAAGTTGACGAGTGAGACGGATTTATTCCGGGAGCCAATCCGGTCGATGCGGCCGAAGCGCTGGATGATGCGGACGGGATTCCAATGGATGTCGTAGTTGATGAGCAAGTCGCAGTCCTGAAGGTTCTGGCCTTCTGAGATGCAGTCGGTGGCGATGAGCAGGTCGATTTCCTGGTCCTGCGGAAGGTCCGGCTGGCGGTCGCGCTGTTTCGAGAGCGGCGAGAAGTTGGTGAGGGTGTGTTCGAGATCCACCTTACCGAGCGAGACTTTGTATTGGCCGCCGCCGCAGACGAGCGCGGTGTGGATGCCGAGCGAGTCCTGCGACCATTTGGCGAGGTTTTCGTGAAGGTAGCGGGCGGTGTCGGCGAAGGCGGTGAAGAGGAGGATTTTCCGCACGGGTTTGCCGTCTTTGTTTTCGGCGGGATTCGTGACCTTGGCGGTGATGAGTTCCTTGACGCGGGCAAGCTTGGCATCACGAGCGGGAACCACCGGGCGTGAGTGGTCTAGCAAGTTCTGGAGCTGCGCCCGGTCCTGGCGGACGGCGAGCAACCATTCGGGAAGATTGAGGTGGGCGAGGTTGATCTTGTGCTTGCCGCCGATTTCGAAGTCCTCGGGAGGGAGGTTTTTCTTCAGCTTGGTGCTGGGGTGATAGAGGCTGAGTTTCAACTCGCTGATCTTCTGGTCGAGTTCCTCGAAGGAAATGAAGGCGTCGAGGAGATCGATGCGCGGGTATTCGGCAGTGGGTTTCTCACGGTTGGGGAAGCCGCCGAGACGTTCCATTTCCTTGGCATAGTAGCGCTTGATCTGGGAGCGCGAGCGGGCGATGGAGAGGCCGCCTAGCAGCTTGAAGAAGTCGCTACCGAGTTCGTGAATGAGATCCCGCGCCTTGCGCTCGTTGGTAGGTTTTTTTGTCCAGTTAGTGAATTTGGCCTGAGCCTTCCGCGTGGTATCTTTGATGCTGGGGATTCCCAATTTCTCCTTGAACGCGCCATCATACTCGCCGCTGGCGTCGCGGGCGACATCCCCGCCAGCGATGAAGGAAATCTGATTCCGAAGATCCGCAATCTGGTTGTTGACAGGGGTGGCGGAGAGCAGGAGGACTTTGGTTTTCTGGCCTTTCTTGATGACTTCCTCCAGCAGGCGCTCGTAGCGAGTCCGGCGGGGTGTGCCGTCTTCTTTGGGTTTGCCGACGGCGTTGTTGCGGAAGTTGTGCGACTTCCATGTCGCGTGATTGCCGACGCTCATAGAGCGCCGCTACATTTTTTGGCCCCATTTTTTGGCTTGGTGGGCTTCGCCACGCTGCAATCATCCCTTCATGAAACGCGGCTATGCCATCACCATTACGATCATCGTCAGCGGTCTGTTCGCGGTGTTTTTCATCTATCCGGCAGGGATGGTCGTGAAGCAAGCGTTCGAGGGCACGAAGGCCGATGGCACGCACTATTTCACGCTGGATTTCATCGCTGCGGTTTTCAGGAACCCGATCTATCGGGAGGGGCTTTGGAATGCGTTTGCCTTGGGCATCACCAGCACTCTTGCCACGCTCGCCATTGCGTTTCCGCTGGCGTTGATCGGGCATCGTTATGACTTTTTCGGAAAACAGGCGCTCGGCGTGCTCGTACTCGCGCCGATGATCCTGCCGCCGTTCGTCGGGGCGGTGGGAGTAAAACAAATCCTCGGTGTGAACGGCGCGCTCAACGCATTGCTCGTCGATACCGGCCTGATGGACGCCGCCCTGCCCTGCGATTGGCTCGCCCACGGACGCTTCGCCGGCATCGTGCTGATGAACGCGCTGCATCTCTATCCGATTCTCTACATGAACATCGCCGCTGCGCTGGCGAACCTCGATCCGGCGATGGAACAGGCAGCGGAAAATCTTGGTTGCCCGCCGTGGAAGCGTTTTTTCAGGATCACCCTGCCACTCGCCATGCCCGGTGTCTTCGCGGGAGCTTCCATCGTTTTCATCTGGGCCTTTACGGAACTCGGCGTGCCATTGGTTTTCGATTACGCCCGCGTGGCGCCCGTGCAGATCTTCGATGGGTTGAAAGGACTTGATAAAAATCCGATCCCCTACGCCCTAACTGCGATCCTGCTGATCGTAGCAGCGGGGGTTTTTGCTCTATCGAAACTCATCATGGGCCGCTCACCGCTCGGCACCGCGCCGCGTCCGAAAGGCCGCTCGAACTCGCTCCAGCTCTCCGGCTGGAAATCCGCGGCTTGTAGCTTGTTTTTCGTCGGCATCTTCGCGTTCGCCGCCATACCTCACCTTGGAGTGATTCTGTTATCCTTCGCCGGGCGCTGGTATGGCACGGTGATCCCGGACACGCTGACGATGAGCCATTACGTCGAAGCGCTCGGCAACGGTCTCGTTGTTCCCTCGATCCAAAACAGCCTGCTTTACGCCGGTTGCGCCACGCTGATCGCGCTGGTGATGGGGCTGAGCGTCGCCTGGGTCGTCGTGCGTTCGGATTTGAAATTCCGCAACATGCTGGATGCCGTCGTGATGCTGCCGCTGGCAGTTCCGGGACTGGTGATGGCGTTCGGCTATCTGGCTCTCTCGCAGGAAGGAAAGGCGTTCCGCTTCCTCGTCGGCGCGGGCGAGAATCCATTCCTGCTGATCGTCATCGCCTACGCCATCCGGCGGCTTCCCTACATCGTCCGCTCGGCCGTGGCGGGTCTCCAACAGAGCAATCCCACACTGGAGGAAGCCGCGAGATCATTAGGTGCCAGCCCCGCCCGCACACTGCGGCGCGTGGCCATTCCCCTCATCGGCGCGAACCTCGCAGCCGGCTCCATCCTCGCCTTCGCCTTCGCCATGCTGGAGGTCAGTGACAGCCTCATCCTCGCCCAGCAGGCGCAACACTATCCGATCACCAAGGCCATCTACACCCTGCTGAGCACCCTGGGAAATGGCACGGAACTCGCAGCCGCGCTCGGCGTGTGGGCGATGGTATTCCTCTCGGTCGCCATCATGGGTGCCGCCGTGCTAGGGGGGAAACGCGGCGGTTTGTTCAAGGTCTGAGCGAGTCAATCTATCCCATTGACGCGGAGGGGTAATTTTCCCTATGAGTTAAGTTGCATCTTTACCAGGAGGCAAAACCCACATCGTTAAAACCCACGATGCATCGACGCGATGGCGAACGTAGCTCTCAATCTCAGGAATCTCAGCATCAGCGAAAAGGTCGGCCTTGCCCGCCGGATCTTCAGCGCGATGGACGGCAACGCACTTTTCCCGTTACCTGACCCGCCGCTGGTCCTGCTGGCGCGGTTAACACAGGAGTTGGAATCCCAGAACGACACGCTGTCATTGGCGAAAAACGAGGGGCTGCTGGGCGATACCCTCTCTCGCTTGGCAACGTACGTTCAGCGGGTAAGCGGCGGATCCGAGTCCGCCATCACCGCCGCAGGGATGGGAGTGGACTCATCCCACGCCGACAACGGCGCGATGTGCAAACCGGCGAATTTCCGCGTCACCCAAAGCACAACTCCCGGCGAGTTGGCGCTGCGTTGCGATCCGGCGCAAGGGGCGAAAACCTACGTTTTTCAATCCACTCCCGATCCTCTCACGAGCAATTCCGACTGGCGCATCGGCTCCGTGAGCACCGGCCACATCGGCACCATCTCGTGCGTCGAGGCCGGGAAACGCTACTGGTTCAGGGTGTCTGCCATCGGCCCATCTGGACAAGGCCCTTGGAGTGACCCGGTATCGGAAATATGCCACTGATTCTACCCCCCCGAAAAAAAGATCCCCCCAGTTATAATGAGGATACCCCGGCCCGCGCCCCCCACGGGCCGGGGTTTGGATTAGGTATCCCGACGTGACACGGACATTCCTGCCTGTTCTGCGTGCCCGGCCTTGTGAAAGAACAGACAGGAATGTCTGTATCACGCCCTCCGGCGGAAATCCCTCGTCAGCTCCACTGATCCCTTCGCTGCTTGTTAGCCGGGACTGCCCTCTTCAACTGGAGGAAAGGTTGATTCCTCCGAAGCAGGATCGAGGCAGATCCGGACTAACATGTGAATCCACGTGGACTGACTCTATCGATGAGGATGTTGAACCCGGGAGGATTAGTGAAAAATCCGTGTTCCGGCAAGGGGCAAAGATGCCGGGCTGACTCCCGGCAATCGCGAACCCGCTCCCGACGCTGCCGCCAGTGGCCGGAAGATCATCCGAACCATGGAAACCGCACGGATCATCCGCGCCTCGTCAACCGCCAACCGGAATCACGCTCAACGCCCACTTCAGAATTCCTGAACCGCCGTCACCAGATAAGGGTTCCATCATCCTCTTCATTCTCTTCAGCGATTGAGGTAGGGACGCCGGTTTCACCCGGCGCCCCCCTCGCAGATCCCGGCGTGCGGAATTACCGCACCGGGCTCCTCAGGAAGACGCGCAATTGGAACCAACTCCGGCACTCTGGCCGGAATCCGTTCCCGATGCAAGCAGGGAGCTTGACACTCTTTGCCAGGAGTAATCGTGTCCTGAAAGTGAGTCCTTTGCTTGCGTTGCCTTCCTGCCCGCTCCTTCGCCGTGTGACCGGTGTTACCGTCTCTGACTACTATGGGCG
>JBBRCO010000218.1:0-4781 GCA_038204755.1 Verrucomicrobiales bacterium | reverse complement strand
ACCGGGTTATTTTTGGCCCAGCCGGGCAGCCAGCCAAAGACTTGTCCCACGCTAAGCCAGGAGACCAGACCCCAAACTACAATCAGACTGCTGAGCGCCAGGAAGAGCGTTTTCGCCCGCAGGAGGCCGGCTAGAATGCGTGGATTGAAATGCATGAACGCCATCAGGACGAGCAACAGTCCACCGACCGTGGACACCACGAAGATGATGTTGTGGACACGCACGTCAAGGCCGAGCGGAGCCCAGGTGCGGGCGAGGATGAGCACGATGACGAGCGCGAAAACCATGTTGAAGGCGTAGAGCATGCGTTTTCGCCAGACGTCCGGGATGCGATCGCCCAGCAGGTTGGAACCCGCCACCGCGACCAACAGCACGCCGAGCCAAAACGGGAACCAAGTGAGGACTAGCGGCGCGACGAGACCGGCCAAAGCGACCGCCCCCCTTAGTCCCCAGCCGGAAAGCCGGGAGCGGACCCGCCCGGCAATGAACCAGCGCGCCAGCGGAGGGATAAGTGTGAGCGTGACCAGAATCGCGCCGATCAGCGCGAAGGTTTTGGTGTAGGCGAGCGGACTGAAGAGCTTGCCCTCGGCCCCCTTCATGGTGAACACCGGCAGGAAACTGATGACGGTGGTGGCGACGGCAGTTAGCACAGCCCCGCCCACTTCGGAGCACGCGCGATAAACGGTCTCCAGAGATTTCTCCCCGGGTGGCTGTTTTTCATCCACGGCGCGGATCGCTTGCCCAGTTCCGAAAGCTGTTTGGTGCGCAAGGTTTCGTCGGTCCTGAGAAGCATCGCGTAGATGAGCGCTGTTGCGATAAGCGGTTCGCGGGCGGCAAACCGGATTTCTTCTGTAAATGAATTGCGCGGCTCCTCGGCGTAGCGGAGGATGGATGACGCTGGCAGGCCCAGCTGCGAGAGGACGGAACCTGTGAGGGTGGCGTAGTTTGCGACCCCGGATTCGCCTGCCCCTACTCCGGGAATCGATAGAAACGGAGATCGTGAGGATACGGGTTGCACCGCTTCTTGCGCCGCTTTTGCCGCGACCTGTGTGGCATCGGGAGACTTAAATTTATTGTTTTGGACCTTGGAATTTTGGGGTTTCATTTTTCAGGACATGGCGGCAACGGGTGTGCAGGGGCGATTATTTCACCGCTTTGCCACAATGCGGCATCTTGGCCCCCATGTAGGGATTCTGCACCTCATCGGCGGACATCTGGAGCCAGTCGGCACCCTTTCCGTCCATCGCCATCGGACAATGCATCCGGTGCATGGTTTTATCTTTCTTAGCGACGGGGATGGCGAGGTCGCTGAGTTTCTTGAAATGCATGCGTGCGTCTTCGATGGTCTCGCTGTCTGCGATCGCCTGGGCGTGCTTGGCCATGGCACTGTCCTTGTCGTTTTTGAGCATTCCGACGGCCGCCTTCTTGGCTGCGGCGAGATCGTCCTTGTAGAGAGCGGCCGAGACCTCAGCATAACCTTCCAGCAAGTGACCGATCTTGGTTTCTGCGGGAACGCCAGCGTTATCCGGACCTTTATCCGCCAACAAAGGGGGAGTGGTGCAAGCGAGACTGAGGAAGCAAAGTGCGAGTGCGTAATTGATTTTCATGATTTTTTAGTTCGTTAATGCTCCCTGTTATAGAATTTAAAAGGGATCGCTAGGAGGTTCATCCGCTGATCGGGACTTCGCTATGGGGTGTAACCCCACCTGGAACAAGCGACGCCCCTGTGCTTTGCAAATATGTAGGATTTTGCGATTGCTTGCGCGTCTTTAAAAATCCAATCCTGATTTTTTCCGGTTCATTCGACGCGAGCACCCTTGATGATTTATCCGGGAAGCTGTCATGGTCGGGAAAGCGGCGCTTGCTTTGATGATCCCCCCTCCGAAGCCATCCCATTCAAAACCGCGCGACTACCCGATCAGGTAGGATTTTCTTTTTGCCTTGCTCCGCTTTTCTCATTTTGTCAATCCTCCTAACTCTATGAAAACCAAAAATACCCATTACGCATTCCTCTTTTCCGCTCTCGCCATTTCCTCCGTAAAAGCCGGCCCGCTTTACTGGGGCGGCGGCGCAACCGACATCGCCGCCGGGACACCCATCCCGGCTTTCATCCTCAGTTCACAGGTGAGCGGAAACTGGGACACGGCGACGAAAAACTGGCCCGCCGATCCGACGGTGAGACCACCGTCGGCGTGGTGATGTATGGGTCCAGGATTCTCCACAATTGGAAATATGCGCCGCTGATGATAAAAAGCGATGGATTTTACTCTATGCACACTTCCTCCCGATTTATCATTTCCCGTTTCACACTCAATAACCTATGCAACTTCCATCCATTGCTTCCATCATTTCTCTAGCAGGACTTCTCATTTCTGGTGTCCGCGCGGACAGCATTTATTTCATCGGAAACTCGGTGACCGATACGATCAACTACGACGGCTTCCAAGCCATGGCCGTGGCGAAGGGCAGGACCCAGCCATGGGGCCGGCAGATGATCCCTGGCGCACCCTTGGAGTGGCTCTGGGATCATCCGACGGACGGCTTCAACAATTCGCCCTACGGATACCCCGGCAACGCGCTGCCGAACTATGCGTGGAGCGCCCTGTCCCTCCAGCCCTTTGACCGCAGCCTCGCAAGCGACCTTGAGCACACGCAGCTTTTTATCGGCCTGCTCTTCGGGGCCGCAGCGCCAACCCCATCGCAATTCGCAAACCGTCAGAACACGCGGATCCTGATCTACGGCCGTTGGCCCCGCCAGGACGATGCCCTCCGCGTCGGCGGACCACGCGACTTCGACACCCTCTGGCTGCGTGACTCCAGTGTTTCAAACGAGTGCGCCGACTTTCCGCAGGATCTCACGCTCGCCGTCCGCGGGGCCACGGTTTCCGGCGTGGCCCTTGCCTTCCGTGCATTCATGGTTCCCGTGGGGCATGTGATGTATGCCCTTAATCAACAAATGAAGGCCGGGCAGGTTCCCGGATTGACCAACATCTTCCAGATCTATGCGGATGGCATCCACCTCAACAACATCGGTTCCTACCTCACTGCCTGCACCTATTATGCGGTCCTCTATCGGGAAACTCCGGTGGGCTTGCCGGTTCCCCCGCAATATGGTAGCATTGATGCGGCTCTTGTTACCCGCATTCAGGAAACCGTGTGGAACGTCGTGCAGACGGAGGCACTCTCCGGGGTTTCCGAGCCGGTCCATCTCACGCTCACCACCTTGTCCGTCCCTCCCGCCTATCGGGACCAGTCCTACAGCACCACCCTGCTTGCCGTGGGTGGTACCGCGCCTCGGGCCTTTGCAGTCACTGGCGGAGCACTGCCCGCTGGCGTTGTCCTGAGCGGCTCCGGTCTTCTATCAGGCACGCCCGTCGTGGCCGGAGACTTCGGGTTTTCCGTCACCGCGACCGATGCCGCAGTGCCTTCACCGCTCACCGCTTCGCGAAGTTTCACCCTCCGCGTGGAGGTGGACACCAATCCTGTCATCATGACCGCTGCGGTGCTTCCCCCGCTCGCCCGGGGCGGGCGCTACGACCTCGCGCTCGCCGCCACCGGGGGCAATGGAGCATTGAGCTGGGCGCTCCAATCGGGTGCGCTCCCGCCCGGCATCCAGCTCGGAGCAGGCGGTGTGCTCATCGGGTCGGCGCTGACAGAGGGAAATTATTCATTTACCCTGCGAGTGTCGGATGCGGATATTCCGGCCGATACCGCAGCCCGCGCCTTCACTTTGGCCGTAGTTGCGCCTTTGCCCGAAACGCTGCTGGTTTCGCGCACCATCTCGCCCATCCGGATCGATGGAGCCTTCACGGAAAGCCACTGGAATCTTGCGTCGTCCGCTACTCGCGCCTTGCTGGGCAGCCCGAACAATGCCACCACCTTCCATGTGCTCTGGGACGCGGATCATCTGTATCTAGCAGCTCATGTGAGCGATGCGCAATTGGTCGGAGGAACAGGTGCCGAGCGTGACGGTCTTGAGATTTTCCTGGATGCCTTCAATGATAAACAGGCCGAGTTCAACGTCCAGCACCGTCAGTTCCGCGTCGCCTTGGATCAACTCCTGTTCGAGCGAGGCGGGCGCTCCAACGGCGTAAAACACGCACTGGTCCTCGTTCCGGGCGGCTACAATCTCGAAATGTCCGTTCCTTGGACCAATCTGGGCATCTCCCCGGTCGCAAATCAAACGATCATCGGAATCGATGTCGCCAACAACGACGGGGATGCCGCCACCGGTCGCCAGCACTATCAGGTTTTCGGATTCTCCGATTCCCAGGACCCGCGGCCCTCCCAATTCGGCAATGCCATCCTGACGGGCACTACCGTTTCCGGCACGGGCGGCCAGCCGCTGGGGACTTCCGGTCCGCTGCCAGCCGTTTACGAACCTTTCGATTATACGATCACGCCCTTGCATAATGCAGGAGGCGCACCTTCATCCGGCTTCACGGGAAACTGGCAGGTAGAAACTCCAAACAGCCCCGGCTATGGGATAGAGGGACAGGCATCTTTAACCTATGGCGGGCTAGGAAACGCAGGCCGTTACATGGCCGGCGGCCATAGCTATCAGACGTGCGGCCGCTCGCTTGATGTGGCAGGCGCCCTGCTCCCATGGAAACGGCCTTCGGACCCCTTTGTCGGCAAGGACGGCAGCACGCTTTGGATCAGTTATCTCGCACGACCGCTCAAAACGGCGTCCACCATGAAGTTCTCTTTGGACGATGCCACTGCCGTCTTTCACGACAACAACGGTCGCCTCAGAGTCCAGCAGTCCGGCGGGGTATGGC
>JBBRCO010000217.1:0-4944 GCA_038204755.1 Verrucomicrobiales bacterium | reverse complement strand
AAAGTCGAGCTGGTATTGATGTTGGTTTAATAGTAGTCGGTGCGTGGGTTTTTATCATATTTTTAATGGATTGAGAGTTACGGATTTTATATGGGAGGATGGCAACGATAGCTTGGGATCAGGCCCCATGCATCGGAGCTGTCCCTACTAGTAAGTGGGCATCCGCGCGAAGTGCCAAGAACCAATTTCACAAAAAGTCCGCCAACGCAGGCGGTTTTCAGAATCTCTTGCGGGTCTTGGTGATGTAACCCGTTGATTAATTGCTTGTTATTTAATAAATAGGGGTGGGAGTTGGCAATTTTTCTGCTGGGGGTGGCGATTGCTGCTTGGACGTCGATGGTGATTGTTGCCGCGTAAAAGGTGATTGCTGAAACGGCGGCGGCGATTGCTGCCGTGCGAATCCCGATTGCGAAGACGCGAGACTCAAGACGAAGAAGAAGACGAGGAGAGCTTTGCGCGGATCATGGGCACCGACGTCCCCAGAGCACCGCTACAGATCCACCCTAATCGGGAGAAATCTTGTCTTGAGTCTTGGCAGCGGGTGTCGCGGGCGGACTTGTTTTGCGAGGCAAGACCGAGAGTGATGGAACGGAAGCGGGGAAGGTCAGGGGGGTGAATTTCAGCGGGTGGAGAAACTCAGACGCGGGCACGCTCCGGCGACGGCTTGGAGGGAATATGCTCGAGTTGAATGAAAGCAGGGATCACTATGCTTGGTGGCCAGACGGGGGGTGCCTCGCATGGGGTCCGATGCCTGCTATCACAGGCTCTGGATTCGCTGTCCGGTGGGGAAGAACAGGCAGGAATGCCTGTGTCACGCCGAAGAATAGGCAGGAATGCCTGTATCACGTCGGACGGGAATCAATCTCCGCCGGGGAGGCCGAGGAGTTCGATGAGGCGCTGGAGGTCGTCGTCGCCGTAATATTCGATCTCGATCTTGCCCTTTTTCGACGAATGCTGGATGGCGACGTGGGTGGCGAAGTGCTCGCGGAGGCGGTTGGTGATGGCGCGGACGTGGATGTCCACTTCGCGCGCGGCGGGGGCTTTTTTTGCTTCTCCGGGTTCGGCGGAATCGTTGGGGATGAAAGTCTGGGCGAGCTTTTCCGCAGCACGGACGGTGAGCTGGCGGCGGATGATCTGATCGGCGGCGAGGAGCTGGGTGTCCTGGTCCTTGATGGAGAGGATCGCCTTTGCATGGCCGACGGTGAGGCGGGCTTGGGCGACGAGCATTTGCACGTCCTTGTGGAGGTCCAGCAGACGCATCGCGTTGGCGACACTGGCGCGGGACTTGCCGACACGGGTGGCAATTTCATCCTGTTTGAGAGAGAACTCTTTGACGAGGCGGACGTAACCGGCGGCTTCTTCGAGCGGGTTGAGGTCCTCGCGCTGGAGGTTTTCAATCAGCGCCATTTCCAACACATCGCGGTCGGATGCCTCGCGCTCGATGACGGGAACGGTGGTGAGACCGAGTTTTTTCGAAGCACGCCAACGACGCTCACCGGCGATGAGTTCGTATTTCCCATCCACGAGTCGCACGATGAGCGGTTGGATGATGCCGTGCTGGCGGATCGACTCCATCAGATCCTCCAGCGGTGACTCGATGAACTGGAGACGCGGTTGCAAGGGGCTGGGGACGACCTGTTCGATGGGCACTTCCCGGACCCGTTTGAAATCCTCCAAGGTCGCATCGGCAAGGGGTGCTGCCGTGCCCGCGCTCTTCTTGATGAGTGCTCCGAGTCCTTTTCCGAGTGCCTGTTTCGCCATGGGGGGACAGCATTACGCAAAGGGGCTTTGAAATCCAAGCGGATTTCCACCAAGCTTGACGGGAGGGAGGCTTGGGGGCATCCATTGCCTTGTGAAACCAACGTTTTTTATTCTCACAACCGCCGCGCTGGTGCTGGCATCCGGCATCGGCCATGCCCAGAAACCGCTCGCTCCGCTGCCTCCCGTCCGTGAGGAAGCGCCGGCAACGGTTCCTGTCGCTTCCAACGTGCCACCGGACGTGGTGGCCTCTGCGTCCGCTGCCGTCGCCAAGCTGGGTGATGAAGTGGTGCTCGGCCGCTATCAGGTAGCGGTGGACCGCATGAATCCGATGTGGAAAGAACGCACCGCGAAGCGCATGGGCGGGATGGAGGAACTCAACAAGCAGCTCGCCGGCGTGGCCAAACAGATGGTGCAGCAGGGGATCAGCATGATTTCCTTCAAGCCTCAGGGCCCGCCGCGTGCGTATGAGGTCGCGCCGGGAAAGAAGGTGGAGAAAGTGAACGGAGTGGAAACGGAAAGCCTGGTATTTAACAAGTGGCTGGTCCTCGTGCCGACCTCGACCAAGTTCCGCATCATGCGTGAGGGCGATACGAAGCCACTGGTGATTGACAGCACCGGCTTTCAGGTGGCGATTTCCGACAAAGTGAAAAACGACTGGACCTTCATCGACGGAGCGGGGATCTCGGTGAACGACCTGCGTAGCATGTTCGCAACTTTACCGCAGGATATGATACTTCCTCCTTTGGAAAAAAAAGAATCTCGTTAGGATCCGGCCATGGCATCAAAGAAGAAAGCTGTTTCGGAGCAAGCAGTCCTGTATCGCAAGCTGGTCGAACTCTGGAAACGCGGACAAAGCAATTACTGTGAGGTCCGTGATTCGGACATCCACGGGCGCGGAGTTTACGCCAGTTGTTCCATCGCGAAGGAATCGAAGATCATCGAGTATGTCGGCGAGCTGGTGGACAAGACGGAAAGCGAACGCCGCGCGCTCTCACAGCATGCGAAGTCGCTGAAAACGGGCGACGCCGCAGTTTACATTTTCACTTTATCAAAATCCTATGATATCGACGGCAACGTACCGTGGAACACCGCGCGCCTCATCAACCACTCGTGCAGCCCGAACTGTGAGGCGTGGATCGTGGGGCGGAAAATCTACATCCACGCACTCAAGGACATCAACGCGGGCGAGGAACTCACTTTCGACTACGGCTTCGATGTGGACTGTTATGAAGACCACCCGTGCCTCTGTGGCAGGCAGGGCTGCGTCGGCTACATCGTCGGCCGCAGCCAGTGGCCGGAACTCAAGGAACGCCTGAAGGAGAACGGGAAATGACGGGACCGCGCAAACCGACGGATTTTGAAATGGCGGTCTATCAGTCTGTCAGGCTGATCCCGTCGGGAAAAGTGTCGAGCTACGGACGGATCGCGCGGGAAATCTCGCGTGGCACCGCACGCTCGGTGGGCACCGCGCTGGCGAAAAATCCCTTCGCTCCGGAAGTGCCGTGCCATCGGGTGGTCCGTGCGGACGGCAGCCTCGGAGGATTCCACGGCGAAACGGAAGGGCCGCGTCTGCAGGAAAAGTCCGAAATGCTGCGAAGTGAGGGTGTGCCATTTCTCGCTGCTGGGAAAGTCGATCCCACGGCATTCACCGGCTAACGGAATTTATCAGCCCTGCATCAGCCGCATGCCCCACCAGATGAGGGATGCGGTGGCGGCGAGTAGCAGAAACAGCAGCGTCATGCTCTTGGTCTGGACGCGCTGGATGTTCGCAATCTCGCCGCGCGAGACGATTTCCTCGTGCTCGCGTCGCGCCTTGCGCTCCATGATTTCCGCGAGGGGAGGCATGGTGCATTCGCGTTCCTTGATTTCCAGGGCGAGACGCTTCGGGATTTCCGAATATTCCTTTTCCCTGCGACGGAGCTGTTGCTCGGCCTCGCGGAGTTCGGTCAATTGCAAATCTTCTTTGGAAAAGGTGCTTCGGCTCATGGCGTGGCGTGACGGTTATTTTAACAGATAGACAACGAGGGCGATGCCGCCGAGGACGACGACCGGGAGATTGAAAGCGAAGCCGTTGCGGAGGTTCACCATGAATTCCGAGCTCCCGGACTTGCGGCCGTTAGCGCGTCCGCGCTTCGAGGGCCGTCCGAAGATGGCCCCGCTGCGGTTGCCTTCGAAATGGGCGGCCGCCTGGTCGTATTCGTCGGCGGCGATGTCGATCGACATGGTGGCGCGCTCGAGTTTTTCCGATAGGTTATCGCGGGTCCAGTTTTCGGGGTTGAACTTCTGGATCTTGTCGAGGTGGGCGGCGAAGCAGACGCGGCACTGTTCGAGATCCTCGGACTCCTGCTTCATTTCATAAAGCCCGCGGTCGATCAGGGTGAGCGAGGAAGTGAGTTTTTCGGTTAGCTCCGCCTGTTGGGAAAGGAAGTTGCGCTTGCGGGTCGTGAGCTCCTCGAGCTCGGTTTTCTTGCGCTCCAGCTCCTCGCGTTGGAGTTGGATGCGGTTGAGTTCGTCCTGGGCGTCCTTGAGCTTGCGATCGTAATCCTCGTTGCGATCTGCGTGGCCCGAGGGCATTTCCAATTGCGTCGAGCGGATTTTGATGTGGTGGGTATGTTCGCTGGGGGCTGCCATGGGTGGGAATTGTTGAAAAACTTCAACTTCATTACACAAAACGCTCCCATCCATCCAGCGAATATTTCGGATATCTTGACAAATTCGTTTGCCGTGCTTTCGCGGACGCCACCTGCGGGTCAGATGTAAAACATCGGAGCGCCTTGATTGCTGGCGAGATTTTCTACCGTGATCTGGTCGAGCGACTGCTTCAAACTCGTGGAAACCTGCTCCCACGCCCGCTTCACGGCCTGGCCGGAATCGCCGTCCATTGCCACGGAAACCTGGAGCAGCGCGGGATCCACTGCCTCTACCACCTGCCGCAGGGTGATCTGGTTGGACGCGCGGCCCAGCAGGTAGCCGCCCGCCTTGCCGCGGCGGCTTTCGATCAGCCCGGCGCGGCGCAAATCGTTGAGAATCTGCACAAGAAAGTTTCCTGATACGGCTTCCCGTTGCGCAAGGTCCTCAAGCCGTGTAAGAGTTCGCCCGTCATGGTATTTCGCAAGCTGGGCCATCGCCCGGCATGCGTATTCCAATTTCTGTGAAATCTTCATGAGCGAATCTCAACAGACC
>JBBRCO010000216.1:0-4987 GCA_038204755.1 Verrucomicrobiales bacterium | reverse complement strand
GAAGGCGATGAGCATTTCCTTCACCGTGAGCGGGCGAAAGGCATTGCGCACTTCCGGGCGGTTGATGGTGATTTTGGCAATGCTTCCTTCATCCGTCGTTTCGTAACGGATGTCCTCGAATTCGCGCACGGTGGACCACATAAGGGCGGTAGTTTGGATGATGCGGTGGCGGGCGGCAACCCCTAACCCGTCATGGGAAAATACGGATTTCAGGTTCCTGAGGCGTGCCCGAGTTTGAGGAAACCCGAGGCTTTCTCCGCAAACCAAGTTTCCACTTCCCAAGGCACGCGGTGGCCTGCTGCTGGGGCGATGGCGAGAGTTGCTTTTGGAATTAGCGCGCACGCCTTTTCGGCGAGGGCGCGGAATTTCAGGTCGTTTTCCCCTGCGATCCACAGCACCGGGATGGAAATTTCTCCCAGCCGGTCCCATAGCGGTTCCTGCGCGCCGAGTGACCAATCGACGAAGCTGCGGGCGATTTCGCGGCGGCGCTGCATAAGTCTGCCGGATGCCTGGGGATCGCGGATGGTGGTGTTGGCGAGCACGGGTTGGGCGTTCCAGGCGTCGAGAAACTGCTGCCAGTTTCCGGTGAGGGCGCGGGTCGCCCACCCGGCGTCGTGAGCCCGGCGGGCGGCACGGCCGTTTTCATTTTCCAGTCCCGGATGGGCGGAAACGATGACGGCCGCCTGCCACGGATGGTCGTTTTCCAATAGCGCGTGCAGTGCCATCCGCCCGCCCATCGAGTAGCCTAACAAGGCCCGCCCGCTGCCGCGGAAAACCCCGCCGCTGGCATCCGCGTTGAGGGCTTTGGAGAAATCCGTTAGCGGCATCGGGCAGCAGTCGAGAAAGCGCCAGAGGTCCACCGCGCGGGTGCCAATGCCGGAGACGGCGAGTTGTTTGGCGAGTCCGCGCCAGTCGCCAGCTAGACCCACGGCACCGTGCAGGCACCAGCATTCCAGTGGTCCGGCCGCGCGGCGTTCGTCGGTTTCTTTGGAGTATTGGATCAAGGTTTCGCGGAGTGCTGGCTGGCCTGTTGGATGGCGTCAAGGATCTTCTGCTGGATTTCCGGGTTACCGACCATTCCGAGCATCAGCGCGGCCACTACCAGAATCACGATCACGAGCATGAGCCAGTAAATGATCGCGAGAAACACGCCGATGCCATCAAGCTTCTTGTGATAGGCGTAACCTGCCGGACAGGCGAAACTGCGGTAGCCGACCCACACGTTCAGGAACGGCACAAGATTCCCGAGCCACCACCAGCCGCTCATGCCGACGTTGATGAGACGTTTGACGCCGTAGTAAATGCACACGATCAACGGCACGATCGGGATGCCGATCTCCGCGAGTTTCATGATTTCCCCGCCGAATTTCTCCACTAGAAACGGTGACGCGAATGTAAATCCAAAGCTCCATGCGAAGGGGAAAACCAGTGTCGCCAGAAGATAGCTCCTCCTCCGCGCGCCCGGCCAATCACCCTCGCGGCTCATCCTCTCCTGCACGGATTCCTGTTTGGGCGGCGCGTAGGGATCCGCCGCCGGGGCGAGTTCCTCACGAGGCTCCAGCACCCGGCGCTCGAACAGTCCTTCGATTTCTCCCGCCGGTTTCCAGTCATTCATCCCGTGTTTCCAGACCAGATCGAGCCGCGGATTCAGCCCGCCTTCTTTTGCCTTGATTTGCAAATCGGCAAAAGTCACCGGCCCGATCCGCTCTCCATCACGCGAGTAAAACCATCGGTGACCCCGGCTTTGGGCGGATTCCATCGCAGCATCCCGCTCCTCCGCGAGAGAGGAAAATTCCGGCGCTTCCGGCGTGTCGTTCATGTAGCGTGGTTATCCAATTTCGCAATACCTGTCAAACGCCGCATCCGCCTTGCCGATTCCGCATGGCGGGGCTTGTCAAAGCGCATGCCTTGGAGAAACTCACGCAATTCCGCCCATGACATTCGGGCGGCGTTCTGGTTTCAAACAACGCTCATGCACTTTCTGGGAATTGAAATAGGCCACGGCGGAACCCGTGCGGTGGCTCTGGATTTGGAATCCGCCGTGATCCGCGCGGAGGCATGGGTGCCGCATGATTGGATCGAGGGACTGCCTGCTGGATACCGCGAGCAGAACCCGGCACAATGGATAGACGCCGTGGACCGCGCTGTGCGCCAGTGCCTCGCGGCATTGGACGGCCAAAAGGACCGCGTCGCAGCGATCGGCGTGGCCGGACCCCAGCGTGGGCTGGTTCTGTTGGACGAGGCGAACCGCATCATCCGCCCGGCGAAACTGGCGGGCGATGTCTCGGTGAAACGTCAGGCAGATGAAATCGCGCGCGCCTTCGGTGGTGCGCCCGGCCTGATCGAACTCGCCGGCCAAGCCCCCGGCGTGGAGTCCGCCGCAGCGGAGTGTCTCTGGCTGAAACAACACGAGCCGTATCATTTTCAACGGGCCACCAGTCTCCTGACTGCACAAGATTTCATCGCCTACTGGCTAACGGGCGAGCGCGCGACCGAACCGGGCAGCGCATCCGGCACCGGTCTGCTGGACATCCGCACGCGCAAGTGGTCGGCGGAGCTGTTGGATTTCATCGATCCGCAACTGGCGACCTTGCTGCCGCCCATCGGCGTCTCCGATCAACCCCGCGGCCTGCTGCGGCCCGCGCTGGCGAAGGAATGGGGCGTTTCCGAGCTGGTGCAGGTCGGTGCGGGCAGCGCCTCACCGATGCTCGCCGCTCTAGCAGCCGGCTGTGTGACGAACGGAACCGTCGCGGTGGAACTCGGTGCCACCGGAGTGATCGTCGGCGTGGGCGACGCACCGGTGATCGACTATCGCGGAGAAATCACGCCGCTTTGCAATGCCACCGGATCGTGGCTGGGCCTCGCGACCACGACGAACGCGGCGGTCGCCCCGGAAGTCCTGCGCCGCCACTACGGCTGGTCCGCGTCCCAGTTCGAGTCGATGGTGGCCAGCGTCGCTCCCGGCGCGGATGGTCTGCTATTGCTGCCCTATTTCACCGGCGAATCCATTCCGCGTCTGCCAGATGGAAAGGGCGTGCTGCACGGCCTCACGCCGGACAATTTCACACCCGCCCACATGGCCCGCGCGGCGGCGGAGGGCGTGGCGCTCGGCCTGGGTTATGCCATGAGCCGGTTGCGCGATCTGGGCTTTGATCCGACGGAGATTCGCTTGTTAGGTCCCGGCGTGGTCAGCCCGGTGGCACGGCAGATGCTGGCGGATGTGTTTGGCGCGCCGGTCGTGCCGGTTTCCAGCAGGCAGGGAGCCGCCGTCGGAGCGGCGATGCAGGCGGCGGTCGCGTTTTTCCATCAGAGCGGCGAGTCGCTCGGCTTCGAGGAAATCGCCGCCTATCTGGTGGCGGGGGATTCCGAATCACGCTGCGATCCAGACCCGCAGACGCAGGAGATCTATCAGGAGCTGATGTCGCGCCAGCAATACTTGGTGGATACCCTGCACCCGGCGGGATTTCTTTGATGGGTCTGGCACCTCCTGCCCCGGAGCGTTGCAAGAGCGTTTCACCCAAAGTATCGATCCAGCCGGAAATCCGCGCATGGATACACTCGTAAATTAAATGCCGCCCCAACATCGCCTGCGTGTTCAAGTCCACCTTGCGGTCGAAGAGTTCCGAGAATTCCTCCGCGACGCGGAAATGGTCCAAGCCCGGATGTTATCCGGCCTCATAATCCAACAGCTGGTCCACATCGCTGCGCGCGGGATCGAAGTTCTCCCTAGCCGCCGATCCGCAAAGGCTCAAGCGACGGCCCTCCCGGGCCACTCAAAAAGACTTGAGGATAACGGTGGATAGCAAAACCGCCGCACTCATGAGCTGTGATTGCCATCATTCTGCCTTCGGATCAACCCGCGAATCCAAACGTGGCGGCCATCACCGGTCGCCAAGCCTCCAATGAGTCCCACCGCCCATCCTACCCTACCCGGTAGGCCACGATCCGCCCAAGCTTCGCTCAAGGCTACGCCGGGCGGGCCGTGGCGCGCCCACTTCACCTTCTCCCGCCGGCTTGCCCCGGCGTAGCTTGTGCGAAGCTGGGAGGCATCTCTTCATTCAAAAATCCGAAATCGTCATTCGTCATTCGTCATTCGTCAATCAATCCCATCTTCCCCCGCTCCCCATCCATCCCGAAAACATTTCCCTCCGCATCAATCATCGTCCCGTCTGGGAAAACCTCCACTTCCACGAGATATTCCTCCACCGTCACGGCGTCTTCGAAATCCCTCTCGCCGTCGAGGAATTGCTGGAGGCGGGTGATCATGTAATCGGCGATCTCCCGCTGCGCCTCAAGTTCTGTCGGAAAAATGCAACCGCGTTCGACATCATCTGGATCGCTATCTTTCACGTTGGGAACCGCGCCCTGACACAGCGTATCAACAAAGATGCAGTAGCCTTTACGAGTCATAACTGCGCCTCCATCTGCTTGCGGATTTTTGAGATGATCAAGCGATAATGCCCAGCGATTGCGTTCGCTTCTTCCGGTTCGCTGCATTCTTCGATCAGAAAAAATTTCCTATCCGGAATTTCGTCTGTCCGGAGAAACTCCGCCGTCTTTTCCCATGCTTCCGCCCGGCATTCCAACCCGTCGAGCAGTTGGCCGAGATCGATTTCATTCAGTTCGATGCTATAAGTTTTTGCCATATCTGGCATGATGACCTGGCCAGGTATGAGCGGCATGAAAGCCATGCGCGGTCTTCGGACGCTCGGGTTTGAAGGACTCTACTCCGGCGAAATACGGGTCCGCCAGCAACTCGTGGCGGAGCGCAGTCAGCTTCTCCGCCAAGCTGTCTGGATCGGCGAATTCCAGCTTGTCCATGATAAAGAATTTGGAGCAGCCGTCGTGGGTGTGAGTCAAAAAAATCATCATCGTCTGTGAGCCTTGGTTTATTTGGCCTTGAACCTGTCTAGATTACTAGACATCATCCCCCATGGATCCTTCACCCACCATCAGTGCCCGTCGGCAGGAATTGCTGACCGAACTC
>JBBRCO010000215.1:0-5011 GCA_038204755.1 Verrucomicrobiales bacterium | reverse complement strand
AACTGCCATATCGCGCCGGACGAGCCGTTTTGCGCAGGAAGTGACAACGAGGTTTGGTTGCGTTTTTACGCGGATGAAGCGGATCGCGCTGAAATGGCGGCGGACGAACCGGGCGTGCCACTGCCACCGCACGAGACGCCGGCGAATCATCGAGATCGTTTCCTGCCAGTATCGACGCCGCCGCCCACTTCGGAGATCGACTACGAATCGATGATGGATGACGACCCACTGGGATTGTTGGCGGTGGATCGGGAGATCCTACGGCTGCGGGCGGCGGAGGAAGGCCGCAAGCTGCCGGATGCACCGGACTGGGAGGCGCCGGCGAAGACATTGCAACGAACCGGTTTCACGCCGATGCCGCCGGCTGAAATCACACCGGAAGCGCTACCGGCCTTGTTGTGGGAGCTGCTGCACGAGCTTTCGCTGGTGGGATTCTATGCCGTCGGAACGAACCACTTGAGCGACGGGGAACTCTACGATGCGTTGTGGCGCAGGGGCTTGCGGGAAGACGCTCTACTGGTGGGCAGCGGCAAGTATGCGGGCTGGTTCCACGATCTATCCGAAACGGAAGATGGCGGGCCGAGCACGCGAACCGCAGTGATTGATCGTGATTGGCGGTTGCCGCAGTGGCGATATGACGTGGCGGGAAATCGCTAAGTCCATGCGCCAGGTTTTGGGGACCTTGCTGTCTTGGATGCCTTCCTCGGACTTGGTGGTGATAGAAGGCAACGGTAGGTTCACAGGAGGATGCCTTCCCATCAAGGAGTGGCGGACTCCGATCCGCCAAGCCCATCAGCTGCCAATGATCCGAGCAAACCGCTCATCATTGTCCTCCCATGAACAGGCGATTCGGAATGGGAGCGCAGCGGACATAGCCGGAGGCAAATCGCCACTCTTTGTCACTATCGCGCCTCCTATTCCGTAATCGGACGGTCTAGTCTGCATTGCCATGGATGGGTAGGCTTGGACATCCCGTGGCGAGTGGACTGGGAAACAATTTAGGCGAATCAGGAAAGCTTGAATCGTTCGCTGCGGTTTCCATCTTCGCCCGACTATTTTTCCACCTTGACGAGGGCGACTCGGCGATTTTTGGCACGGCCTTCCTCGCTGCTGTTGCTAGCGACAGGACACTGAAAACCGACTCCACAGGGGGTAAGCCTTGAAAGTGCAGGGGGTAAACGTGTGCCTAAGGCAGCGACTACTGAGGCCGCCCGTCGTTTGGAGAGATCGATATTATCTTCGAAGCCGCCCACGTCATCGGTGTGTCCCACTACCAGCAAGCGCAGGTTTGGATCTGCACGGAGCATGTTTTCAACCTCGTCGAGCGTTGGGTCGGACTCGCTCTTGAGCGTGGCGGAGGCGGTGTCGAAAGAGAAGCCATAAAGATTCACGCCCCCTTGGTCGAGCAGCGTTGAAGCCATCTCTTCCGCCTTCACCACCACCATTTTTTCTTCCATGGCAGCGGATTCGATCACGTCCAGCGCCACGATGGGCACTCCTTTTTCGGGTTGTAGCTCCTTCGGTGTGACGGTGCCCACCTTGTAATTCACGATGTAAAGGGCGAGGTGTGAGCCTCCCTTTTGCGCCGCCATGAAGCGTCCACCCAGATTGCTGAGGGTGAAAGTGCCACCTGGTCGATTGGCCCACAGTCCCGCAAAGATCTGCCCCTTGGCAGCGCTTAGTTCCTCCTCGCTGCCCTCCCACATCACCGTCCAGCCTTGTTCCGCGATGGCCTTTTGGTAATTTCGATAGACTTCCAGAGCCGTGCGTTTCGGGTCATTACCCACATAAGTGACCCGCGTGATTTTACCTTCCAGCTTCAGGCTCTTCTCGAAGCTCACGTTGGCCTTGCTCTTGGACATCTTTCCCAACGGAAGTGTGTAGCTCCCGAATGCCTGCTCCTCGTAAAACGTCGTGCGAGTCCCTTCATAACGCTTGAGTCCCAGCGGATCTTTCGATCCCGCAATATCATTTGCCTGGAGTAAAGGCAAAAACATGAGGAGCATGATGGAGACAAGTTGCGAGTAGAATTTCATTGGAGATGATTGGTGGCTTTTGTGATGACTTCGCAGAGGATTTGGGTTCAGGCGATGATGAATAGCAGAACGGTGCGCGCGCTCCAGAGAAAAGTTCGCAGCCAGTTGGTGGTCACGAGTTTGCGGATGGCAGAACGGTCGTATCCCCGGGCGAGGCGATTGTGGAGCGGGATTTGAACGAGGGCGGTGGTGGTCCAGAGGGCGATGACCAAAGCGAGACCCACGTAGGAAACGCCGGAGCGGAACTGCCAAGCGGCAAGCAGCGCGAGCGCGAATTCCGCCAGCATCGGCGGGCCGACGAGCCATGCCATGCGCTCGGTGTGGGATTGGTGGTAGTCAGGGAAATCTGTGGCAGGGACTTTAAGGAACTGCGGATAGGTGAGGAGCTGCACCTGCCAGATGATGCCGGATATCAAGGCGGCAATTACGAGTTGGGATTTCCAGAGAAGATCGGGCGCGAACATCAGATGTTTGTTTTGAAATGGCCGATCAGTGACTCTGCCGTTGCGTGGCCGGAGATGACGAGCCGGGGCGGCGGAAGACATCCATGACCCGGTGCATTTTACCCCGGCGGAAGACGATGGCACCGGGCGAGAACGGGCGCAGATCCAGCGCGGGCAGATCGAGAACTTTTCCTGCCTCGGGATAGGCATCCAGATAGACCTGGAATCCGCGATCAAGGAGAAAGCCGTCGGCCTCATCCGTCCGGACACGGCCGCCGGGGGCATCGGATGCCTCCAGCAGGAGAAACGGGATTTCCGCCTTCAGGAGCTTGAGGGCGCAGGCAAGGCCGGAGAGGCCGGCACCGATGATGAGGACTTGAGGAGGCAAGGAAGGTGCGGGTGGCTACGGGCATGAAAGGGTTTTCATTTGTAACGGTCAACGTAGGATTTCTCCACAGTGAGTTTCACCCCAAACGTGGAAAAATCGCGGGTCTATTTCGAGCTACCCGTCCAATCCGCCTCGCCCTTGCTTCCTGCCGAATACCCTGTTCAGGCTGGCATGTAAACCTCCGCCCCTGCCTCCAAGAACTCCTTGGACTTTTCTTCCATCCCTTTTTCCAATGCTTCCTCTTCGGAGAGCCCCTGCGCGGCGGCGTATTGGCGGACGTCTTCGCAGATTTTCATCGAGCAGAAATGCGGACCGCACATATCATCGCGGCACCGGTGCCGGAGGTGATGTGGTCGTGACAGAGTTGGCGCACTAGAACGGCCGATTCTGACATTGTCAGAATTTTTCTTGTTAATTTTCGATAAAGTGTCAGGTTCTAGACATCCCAACCGATGGAGCCTTCTCAGAAAAACTACCGCACCGGAAACGAATTACTGAAACGGCAGCGTAAAGCCGTACCGACCACAACCCATGGAACACATCCTCCAAAAAATCGATCCAAGAATTCTCGGCGAGAAATTGAAAAACGCACGGGCTGACCGTAGGCTCACCCAAATCGACGCGGCCGAACAGCTTGGAGTTGCCCGCACAACCCTTGTCGCGATCGAAAAAGGCGACCGTCGGATCACGGCAAAGGAGCTGGCAAGACTTGCCTCCGTTTACGGGCGTTCGCTTTCGGCATGGCTCGATGAAAAGCCGGCGCCGGTGCCCTTGGTGCCCCAGTTCCGGATACCCGCGCGCAATTTGACTGTCGAAGAAACCGAAATCCGCGCGTCGGTTTCCAAGCTTGAAGCCTTGGCCAGGGATTACGCGGAGTTGGAAGAGTTGACGGCTTTTCCGCTGATCCGACGGCATCCGATGCCATACAGTTATGAGGCGCCGGGAGTGACTTCGGAAATGCGTGGCGAAGAGGTGGCCGCACAGGAGCGGACGCGTCTCGGTCTGGGAGACGGATCGATCCATGATCTCCGCTCGGTTCTGGAGGAATCGGTGGGGCTGCGTATCTTTTATCTTGAACTCCCTTCCGCCATGGGAGGCATTTACGCTTACTCCGAAGACTTGGGAGGTTGCATCGCCATCAACCGTCTTCATCCGGCTCCGCGCGGGGTTTGGTCGCTGGCGCACGAATACGGCCATTTCCTGTCCACCCGCCATGCCGCCGATGTGAGCCTATGGAATGGCGAACCCTGGGGCAGGGCACCGGCGGAGAAGTTCGCTGATTCGTTCACGAAGAATTTCCTCATGCCCCGCACGGGAGTGAGCCGTCTTCTCTCCGAAATGGTATCCGCGCACGGCAAGGGCGTTACCGCCGCCGACGTACTGACGCTCGCCCACCACTTCCGGGTATCCGCCGAGGCGATGTTCCGCCGCCTGGAGGAACTGAAACGTCTCCCCGCCGGAACCTGGGACAGCCTGCGCGCCAAGAGTTTTCAGCCCGACAAAGCGAACGGAACCCTTGGCATTCCACGCATCGGGCGCGAACCCATGCTCCCCTACCGTTTCCGCATGATGGCCCGCAACGCCTACGACGCAACTGATAGCGAGATGACCGAGGCGGAACTCGCCGCCCTGCTGCGCACCGACCGGGTTGCTGTGCGCGACGAACTCGAGGAACTCCGCGGCCAGGCCGACGGACAAACGGACGTGGGATTCGAACGGATCGACCTCGACCCCAACCAACTGCTGTTTGCGGTCTGAACCGAATCCGAGCCGAACATGCGGACGATCCTCATCACCGATGCCTCCGTGCTCATCAACCTCGTAGCCTCCGGCGGCGCGGCGGCGGAGATCCTCGGAGGCTGCGGGATGGAGTTCCAGGCCTGCCCGGATGTGATCGCCGAGGTGAAAATCCTAAGAGACCGCGAAACCGGCGAGGAGCATGCCATCGATCTGGAACCGCTGTTCGCCGTAAACCTGCTCACGCGCATCAAACCCGAAACGGATGAGGAGTTCGAGTTGCTGGTGGACTATTCCGCACTGCTCGGAGCGGGTGACGGGGAAGCAATATGCTTCGCCCTAGCGGAAAGCCGAGGGCATTCCATCGCCATCGATGATGAACGGGCAATCCGACGGGCAAAAAGGCG
>JBBRCO010000214.1:0-5033 GCA_038204755.1 Verrucomicrobiales bacterium | reverse complement strand
TCCATCCCGCTCGACTATCAGCTTCTTCTCAAGCATTTGAACTTATGGAAAGCTGGTTACTCAGAGTCCGTGAAGACCGACTGGGCCATCGCTTTCTGGCAAGCGCCCGCCGAACAACCCACCGCCGCTGACGCATGAGCCTGCACCTCACCAAGATCGAGATCGACTACGAAACGGCACACAAAGCTGGCCTGCGCGATGCGTATGCTTGGCACCAATGGGCGTGGCAGGCGTTTCCTGATCGGCCGGAAGCGAACCGGGATTTCCTCACTCGCCTTGATGACACCGGCGACGGTTTCCGTTTTCTCATCCAGTCCGCTGCCCCACCGCAGCGCCCCGGCACTTGTCCTGAAGATGTATGGCTCACGAAGGATATTCCCGGCGCCTTCTTCCAGCACGGCAGCTACCGCTTCTCCTTGTTAGTAAATCCCACCAAGAAACTCGCCGCCCCGCGCGATGCCCAAGGCAAGCGGCGAAATGCCAAGCGCATCCCTATCTCCACCCGCGAAGATCTGCTGGACTGGATCGCCCGAAAAGGCACCCAACACGGCTTCCTCGCCGATCCCGCCACCCTGCAAACCATTCCGCGCCCGCGCCAAGTCTTCGTGAAAAAAAGCTCCTCCGATAGCCAACGCCACGCCGGACTTCACAGCGCCACGGAGTTTGTAGGAATCCTCAATGTCATAGATCCCACCCAGTTCCTCCAAGCCACCCACACCGGCATCGGCTCCGCCAAGGCCTTCGGCTTCGGCATGCTCTGCCTCTCACCCATCTGAAATCAACCGCCGTGTCTGCCATCTCATCCGCGCAAAGCGTTACAAATTGTAATTGTAACGCTTTGCAAATCTCCACCACTGAAACCCTGACGGATCATCACGGTTTGAAATACGCCCCGAACTCACCTTGTCTCCAACCGGGGGACAAATCGTCCCCCGGTTGAATCCAACTCATCCAAAAATCTGATATCTCCCATCCCTGATCCACTATCTCCAATCTCCAATCTAATACCATGAACCTCATCGAACTCCACATCCTCCAGTCATTCCCCGTCACCTGCCTCAACCGCGATGACGTCGGCTCCCCGAAATCCGCCACCTTCGGCGGCAGTCAGCGTGCTCGCGTTTCCAGCCAATCCTTAAAGCGAGCGACACGCCTTCAGGCTCGCGACGAATCTCCTGTTGGCTTCGAAGGAATCCGCAGCCGATTTCTGTTGAAGCCCTTCACCGAAGCACTTGTAGCAGCCGGAATGGATGATGCTACCGCCGTGGAAAACGCAAAGCTGATCTGCGAAGCATTCAGCACCATTGATAAGAAAAATCCGGACCAGGTTACGACCGCGGTGTTTCTTTCTCCCTCCGAAATCCAGCAAGTGGCGACTGCCGTCGCCGGAGGCAAGGAGCCAAAACTGGCCGTTAAAAAAGTGGATCGCCTCGACGCAGCGGACATTTCTCTTTTCGGTCGCATGATCGCTAACGACGCCACACTCAATGTCGAAGGCGCGGCGATGTTCTCCCACGCTCTTTCTACCCACACCACAGCAAACGAAATCGATTTCTTCTCCGCCGTCGATGACCGGAAGGGCGACTCCGAAGACGCCGGAGCCGGCATGATCGGTACGCTCGAATTCAACTCCGCCACCTACTACCGCTACGTCGCCATCAATCTCGATCTGCTCTTCGATGCGAAGCACCTCGGACCGATCGGCGAACAGGAAAAGCGCAAGTCGCTCCTCCGGGCGTTCATCCGTTCCGTGCTCACCGCCGTTCCTGGTGCCCGCCAGAACTCGATGAACGGAGCCACCCTTCCCGTCGAAGTCCTCGGCATCCGCAAGGATAAGGGCCAGCCTCTCCAGCTCATCAATGCTTTTGAGTCTCCCATCAAGGCGAGCCGGGAGGGCTACGCTACGGCCTCCCGCACGGAAATGCTCAAGCACCACGCCAACCTCAAAAACCTCTGGAGCATCGAAACCTCTGTGGAATCCCTGCTCACGGAAGACAAACTCGAAGGATTTCTCTCTAAACTCCTCGCCGCCGATGTCTGAGTCCACCACCCGCGCATTCGCCATCCTGCTGGACGGTCCGATGCAGTCCTGGGGTTCCTCCTCTCGCTTCACCCGGCGGGAAACCGAGGCATTTCCCACCAAGAGCGCTCTCATCGGCCTGCTTGCCGCCGCCGCGGGCATCGACAAACACGCCCCGGAAGAAGCGGAGAAACTTGCGCCGTTTTCCGCACTCCGCCTCACCGTTTATCGGTTGCCGCGCGCGAACAGTCGGCTCGTCGGACGCCTATCGGACTTCCACACAGTCGGCGGCGGCTACGATGCGCGGGCCAGTGCCTTCGATAAAATGAGCATCCCGCGCAAAGCTTCCGGCGGAGCCAGTGCGAATGCCGTCATCACCCACCGCACCTATCTGAACGAAGCCCGCTTCATCGCTGCCTTCGAGGGCGATGCGGAAGTTGTCATTACCGCCATCCGCCATCTGGAGAATCCCGTTTGGGGCGTTTGGTTTGGCCGGAAAACCTGCCTGCCCGCCATGCCGCTCAGCCCGATTTGCGGTGCGGATGTCCACACGGCCGCCAGCGCCCTCATCGGACGGATTCGCGATTGGGAGGAAGCCACCCGGCGCGGCTCGTTCCCGCCCGATCTCGCTCCCACCCAGCTCGAGCGTTGGGAGGAACCTGCCGGCGACAAGCTGCAGCCTGGAGATTTCCACCTCCACGATCAACCTGTCACCTTCAGCCCGCGCGAGTTCCACTCCCGCCCCATCCGCCACCGCCATCCCGGCGAACTCCCCTAATCACCACACCCGTTTCACCCCATACTCGTCAAAGATCTTGTCCGAACCCACCACCCCCATTCCTCCCTCCAACGCCTGCGCGATGATCATCCGGTCGAACGGGTCCTTGTGATGATAAGGAAGCGTTTCGATCAACTTGCAATGAGCCTGTCCGATTTTAACGCGCACGATCCCTTGGGCGGCGAAGCCATCCACAATTCTCCCATCCCAGTCATCAGGCAGCTCCAAATCATCGTAACCCCCCTTGGACATCTTGATCCCGATCTCCCAAAGGCTGACGATTGAATAACACAAAGGCGCGGAATCGTCGAGAATCCGCTCCTTCGCCACCACCGAAAGAAGCTCGGGACGGAAAGACATCCTGAGAACTGCCATCGTATCCAAAATCGCCCCTGACATCGCAATTATCCACGGTCAGGCCGATACGGCTTGTCGGCCGCTCTAGACTCCTCAAAATCCTTGATGATCTCTTCTTCCAGAGCCGCATTCTCAAACCCCGACAAATCCGGTGGCTTTTCCCCAGTTTTCAATCCGAACCCCAGTCTCCTCACCGGCCTGACCGGCTTTTCCAAAACCAACCTGGCCACCGGCTTGTCCCTCCTCGCGATGATGACCTCCTCGCCCCGCTCCACCGCCGCGATCAGCTTGGAAAGATGCGTCTTCGCCTCATGAATCGTCACCTGCATGGCCACAACCTAGTCAACTTGACTAAAATTGTCAATTTCCCTGTCTTCTTCCCATGCCCATCTTCGAACGCCCGCCCCTCGATACCCTCGCTCCTGCCAAGGACCGCTGGACGCCCATCTATCTGGAACACGGCCGCCTGGAGGTGGATGATTCGTCCATCAAGTGGATCGGGAAAGACGGACTGATCACCCGGCTGCCCGTGGCCACGGTGTCCGCGCTGATCCTCGGCCCGGGCACCACGATCACCCACGCGGCGGTGAAGGCGGCGGCCCAGTGCAATTGCCCTCTGCTCTGGCTCGGTGAGGACGGCCTGCGCTTCTACGCCTTCGGCATCACGCCGAACCATGACAACTCGATGGCCCGCATCCATGCCACCGCCTGGGCGAACAAGAAATCCCAGAATGAAATCGCCCGCCGGATGTTTCTCCATCGTTTCCCGGAAGCTTCCGTCCACGGCGTGAATATCAAGCAACTCCGCGGCATGGAAGGCCGCAGGGTGAAACAAACCTACGCCGATCTCGGCCAGAAATACGGTGTCACCTGGAAAGGCCGCGACTACAAGGCGGACAACTGGCAGATCGCCGATGGCATCAACCGCGCCCTCTCCGCCTCCAACGCCTCGCTCTACGCGCTCACCGCCGCTGTCTGTTGTTCCATGGGATTCATTCCCCAGCTCGGCTTCGTCCACGCCGCCGGGACGCTTCCATTCATTTACGACGCTGCGGACCTCTACAAACACGAAACAAGCTGGCCTGCCGCCTTCGAGGCGCTTTCCATCAATCCCAATGACGACGGCACCCTTGTCCGCAAGTTACTCAAGCAAAAGGTGGAGGAAACCCGGATGCTCCGCCGGATGCCGGAGGATTTGAAAAAGCTCTTCGCCGGTCTCGGTGAGGACCCCGATGACGCCCCGCTGGATCATCCACTCCAACCCCACAGCGAAGCGTGATGCCTTACGGAGCGCGGGATTCATCCCGGCCTTCATTCATTCACTCATTCATTCTCTTCGCCTTCCGCTTTCCCTACTCCCCATGACTGTCCTCGTCTGCAACGACGTTCCGCCCGCCATACGAGGCCATCTGAAACGATGGTTCATTGAGCCGCGCCCCAACGTCTTCGTCGGCACGCTCAATGTCCGCACCCACCGGAAGGTGATGGATTTCATCATGAGGAATGCCTCCAAGGACTTCGGTGTGCTGGTGATCACCTCCGCACCCAATTGCCAAGGGTATCAGGTGGAACGGATCGGACCCGAAGGAAAAACCGGACGCCGTGAGGTGGAAATCTCAGGCATCCCCCTGATTGCTGAGTCGTGGGTCGATCCCGACAACTGCCCGTTCTGAGCGCAGAGAGACAATTTGACACGCCCCGCGAAATGCTGGATTCTCACCTCAAGTCCCTCGTAAGTCATTGAAACAAGGAGAGATTTCCCCACCCACGTGGGGATGGCCCGAATCCTCTTGCGTGGGTTCCTCTTCAATGAGTGATTTCCCCACCCACGTGGGGATGGCCCGGCGTTTCACGGGTAGGACTTGAACGTTGGGCGGA
>JBBRCO010000213.1:0-5070 GCA_038204755.1 Verrucomicrobiales bacterium | reverse complement strand
TTGAACCTACGACCTTCAGGTTATGAGCCTGACGAGCTACCTGGCTGCTCCATCCCGCGATTTTAACCATGCGCCTTGCGGCGCGGGGCGGAATAATTAGGGGCGAGGGTTTGGAATCGCAAGGGAAATTTTGCCTTTGGTGGAAGTTTGTGGTTTTTTCGCGTCGCGATGATTTCGAAGCTTCCGATGACCACCCTATCCACCGCCGAATGGCGTGAGCGCGTGGCGGCGCATCGGGCGAGGGCGGAACGGCACACGTTGCCAGCAAGGAAACGGCGGGACTCGGGGGTGCTGCATCCGGTGGAGGATTTTTTGTTCCAGTATTATCCGTATCCGTTTGCGCTGCTGGAGAAATGGCATCCGGGGATCGGGGTGGCTTTGGAGGTCGATCCGATCTCCCCTGCCCTGCCCAAGCCGTTTTCCGATCGGGATTATTCGGTGGCGGACGGCGCTCTTTTCGCAGACCCGGAGCGGCTACCTCAGAAAGAGCGCGAGCGGCTGCGGTGGATTCGCGGCTTGTTGGTGGCGACGCGGGATCGGGCACCGAATTTCGCCTGCCACGGACTTCACGAGTGGGCGATGGTTTACCGGGGAGCGGAGGTGCGGCATGAGAAGACGACACCGCTGCGCCTGCCGCAGGCGGAGATCGATGCACTGGTGGAATCGCGGGCGATCTGCTGCTCGCATTACGACGCGTTCCGGTTTTTCGCAGGTGGATCGAGTGCGATGAACCGCCTACAACCGACGTTGGACGACCGGGTTTCCCTGGAGCAGCCGGGCTGCGTGCACGCGAACATGGACCTCTACAAATGGGCGGCGAAGGCGATGCCGTGGGTGGGGACGGAGTTGCTGCTGGGTTGTTTCGAACTGGCAATAGAACTCCGCGATCTCGACATGCGGGCAAGTCCATACGATCTCACCCGTTGGGATCGGGAGCCGATCCGCATTGAATCGGCGGATGGCAGACGGATTTATGAAATCGAACAGCGCAGACTGGCGGGGAAAGCGGTGCCGCTGCGGGAGAGGTTGATCGCGGCATTGTGGAGAATCGAAGGGTGATGCGGCGACGGGTGATCGCCGCTACACGCCTTGCCAACGCAGTTTCTGGCGGAGTGCCTCGTAAAACGAGCGGTCTTGGAGACGGAGCAGATGGAAGGAGCGCGGGGCTTTTTTCACCTCGATCCGGTCGCCCGTTTCGATGCGGATGCTGTCACGGCCATCGACGGTGAAGAGCATGGGGCCGCAATCAGGATCTTCGGAGGAGAGCTCGATCAGGGAGTCATCAGAGAGGATCAGCGAGCGCTGGCTGAGGCTGTGCGGACAAATCGGCGTGATGACAAAAACGGCGGCGCTGGGTGAAATGAGCGGGCCGCCAGCGGAAAGTGAATAGGCGGTGGAGCCAGTGGGCGTGGCGACGATGAGACCGTCGGCGCGGTAGTCGTTGAGCAGCTCTCCATTGACGCTGGCGCGGAGGGAAACGAGGCGGCCGGTATCGCCGCGGGCGAGGGTGATTTCGTTCAGGGCGATGAAGGGCTCCGGCATCTGGTCCGGGCGGTGGACGGTGGCTTCCAGCAGGGTGCGGACGCTGGTGGTGAAGCTGCCGCTGGCGATGGTTTCAGCAAAAAGGTCGAGCTCGTCATCGGTGCAACTGGTAAGGAATCCGAGGGTGCCGATGTTGATACCGGCCACGGGTTTCTGGAAATTTCCCAGCCGTGAAAGCGCGTTGAGCATGGTGCCGTCGCCGCCGAGCACCGCGGCGATATCGACGTGTTTGGAAAACTCCGCCGTCGGGATACCGCCCGTTTCCCCGGCGAGTTCGGCGGTTTCCTCGTCCAGTATGGCGTTGCAGCCGTGGGCCTTCAACGCGACCCGCAGTGCGTGAAGGGTGGGAAGCGAGCCAGACTTGTGAGGGTTTACGAGGATTCCGACGTTCACGATGCGATAACCTATCGAGTCAAGGGGCCCGATGGCAAGCAGCAGAACCTCAGAATTTCATTTCAAACCTCGGCCGGGCGCGGGATCGCGATGAGGCTTTTCACAGTTGGAACGAGTTGTTCGAGCTGATCGACGACGACAAACTCGCCGTCGTAGCACCAGGTGCCGAGCATTTCGATGAGCGGCGTCCAGAACGCGAGGCCGCCGGCGTCCACGCGGTTGAAGATGACGACCGGCTTGCCGATCATCGACGGGTGGCCTTGGTGTTTGAAAATCATGAGGGCGAGCATTTCCTGCACCGTGCCGGAGCCGCCAGGGAAAATCACGAAGGCATCCGAGTGCTGGATCATGATTTCCATGCGGGTGTAAATATCGGGCTTCAGCCAGAAGCTGGACATGCCGTCTGGCAGGCCTTCGAGCTCGATGATGTGCGGCACGTTCGAGCCTGCGGTCCAGCCACCGGCGTCCACGGAGCCGCGGACGACCTCGCCCATGATGCCGGAACTGCCCGCGCCGGAAACGCAGCCGAGCTTGTTTTCGGCCAAGAGTTTACCGAGTTCGTAGCCGTCGCTGAGGTAGGCGGGATCCTCGATGGAGGCGGAACAGAAAACACAGACGCTGCCCTCGTGGTCGGCAGGCAGCGGGGTATCGAAGGATTCCACGGTGCTGGTGCCGATTTTTTCACGCCTGACGCTGGGAATTCCCGTGCGGCGGGCGGATTCGAGGAGTTCGAGCACTTCCTCCGGCGATTCGGCAAGGAGGAGATATTCGCGGTGGTTCTGCTTTACCGTGCCGAGCTTGTTGAGGTGGGCGAGCAGCGAAAAAAGGCGGTCCCACGAGTGGTCGGTGTTCAGCAAAACGGTCGGTTTCCCAGAAAGATGCACATCGAGCGTCTGATAGCCGACGAAGACGGAAACGGCCTTGAAAAGATCCTCCAGAGTGGCTCCCGGGGTGAAGACGAAGGCATCGGACTCGATGATCTTGCGCTCGATATTGGAGAGGGAAATCCGCTGGTCACCGTTGGAGTTGTAAATGTCCCAGCCCTTGCTGAAGAGGCTGTATAAAAGACGGGCGCGGACTTCCCGATTGGGATCCTTTTCTCCGCGGACGGTTCCTGCTAGGCGAACTTTGGGCATGATTTCAATGGGTGGGGACAGCATTAGCCAATTAGCGTGCCGTTTGATACTTTTTATCTCGGGAGCGGCCTGCCATCTGCATATTGAAGCGCATGGACCCATACATGCAAGCGGCAGTTGACGAGGCCCGCAAAGGCCTGGCGGAGGGCGGCATCCCGATCGGCAGCGTGCTCGTCCACCACGGGAAAATCATCGGCCGCGGCCACAACCAGCGCGTCCAGAAAGGCAGCACCACCCTCCACGGTGAGATGGACGCCCTTGAAAACGCCGGCCGCCAAAGCGCGTCAGTTTACCAGGAATGCGTCATTTACACCACCCTCTCCCCCTGCCCCATGTGCAGCGGCGCGATCCTCCTCTACGGCATTCCCAAAGTGGTCATCGGCGAAAATGTAACCTTCATGGGCGATGAGGAACACCTGAAATCCCGCGGCCTTACTCTGGAGGTCCTCAACGACCCACAATGCATCGAAATGATGACAAATTTCATCGCCGACAAGCCGGAGCTATGGAACGAGGACATCGGCGAACCTTGATTTCCAGTTCGCCTACCACCAAGACCGCCTGAGGATCTGATATCGACATCCCGGCCGGGTCCATCCATCGTCCCGGCGCGCATGAATCCTCTGAAATCCATTTCCCTCATCCTTCTCGCGAGCGCCCTCACCGCCACCGCCGCGCCCCAGGTCGCGCTGGTGCGGGTGAAGGACATCTACGTCGCCCTACCCTCGACCACAGCCTTACAGCAGGAAATCAAAAAAGAGCGCGAGGAAATCATGAAAGACGAGCGTGCCGAGCAGCTCCGGAAAATCCTCACCGAGCTCCAGACACTCCAGACCCAGCTCTCCGACAAGAACAACCCGCTCGACGAGGCGACCGGCAAAAAACTCGCCCGCACCTACGAAATCAAGCGCCAGGAAGCACAAACACTCCAGCAGGAATTCGAAAGCTTCAAAGCCGAGAAGGAAAAAACCATCAACAAAAAAATGGTCGCCGGCATGCGCGCCTCGCTCGACCAGATCGTGAAAATCTCCAACAAGATTGCGAAGGAAAAGGGCCTCGACTTGGTATTCGACAGCTCCGGCAACACCAACACCGGCGTCCCCTTCATCCTCTACACCAAGCAGGCCCCCGACCTCACCGCCCACGTCCAGGCCGCCCTGAAAGACAGCGAAGCCGCCCAAAAACCGATTGAAAAGTCACCCACCAACCCTTAATTCCCCCACATCATGGAACAACTCACAGAAGCACTCAAAAATCCCTTCACCTGGGGCCTTCTCCTCGGCCTGCTCGTCGCCGCCTTCATCTGGAAATCCGGATTCTCCGCCCGCCGCGCCGTCGCCCGCGACCTGAAACGCGTGGAGGACGAAATGAAAAACCTCCAGAGCCACCTCAACACCCAGCTCAAAATCAACGCCAGCGGCAACGAATCCCTCCAGACCGAACTCGAATCCCTGCGGAAACAAAACGAAACCCTCCGCGTGAACAATTCCGCCCTCCAGCAAAAGCCCGGCCGCGCCGAGCAGAAGCTGTTACAGATCCAGGAAATCGCCATCCGCATCATGCGCGAGCAGGCACCCGGATTCGCCCCCGCATGGGAAAAAGCCCTGCGCCAAGGCGAGGCGGAAGTCGATGCCTCGGAATCCGGTTTGAAAAAACTCGTCCGCCGCGTGATTCCCGGACTGGGAAATTCCTCCTCCACCGCCCTCACCGTCGCGGAAGAACCAGCGGAGAACATCTGATCCTCCGCGCAACTCCCAGCGCCCCATCCCGCCGGACCGCGAAATTTATCTCGCAACCCCGCAACTCCCGCCCCCCCTCAGCTCCCGCCCAACTGGCGTCAGCCCCCGCCCAACCCCCGCCCAACTGGCGTCAGCCCCCGCCCAACCCCGTCAACCCCCGTCAACCCCCCCCCCACCCCGGCAACCCCGTCAACCCCCACAACCCCCGCAAACCCCGCAACCCCGGCAACCCCCGCCAACCCCGCAACCCCGGCAACCCC
>JBBRCO010000212.1:0-5083 GCA_038204755.1 Verrucomicrobiales bacterium | reverse complement strand
GTTTACAAGGCGCAGGCGGACGTTTTTCCCATCATCCAGCGCAGGATTTCGGAGATCTGGTGGGGCACCGGACTTGTGGGCGGCGGTATCCTCTTGTGCGGGTGGGTCGTTTTCATCTGGCAATACCGCCCGATCAGCAAGCTCACCGAATACGCTCGCGACATCGGGCAGGGGAAGCGGAAGCCCCTGCCTTACCTCGGGCTTGGCAAGGAGGTGAACACCCTGGCGCGCGCCCTGGAGTCCATGCGCGAGTCGCTGGAAGGGCGGCAGTTTGCGGAGCGTTACGTCCAGACCCTGACCCATGAAATGAAGAGCCCGCTCGCCGGGATACGAGGTGCGGCTGAACTGTTGGAGGAGGACTTTGAGACGATGGGGGAGGCGGACAGAAAGCGTTTTCTCGGAAATATCCGGGCTGAGACGATACGTGCGGACAGGTTACTCAACCGTTTGCTTGAGCTCTCGTCCCTGGAGGGGAAAACAAAACTGGACAGTGTCGAGATGCTAGATCTCCGCGAAGTTGTGGAGCGCGCGGTTTCGAATGCGAAGGCGATGGCGGATCTCTCCGGGGTTGATTTGTCGGTGCGTGCCGGTAAGGACGGGATGACGGTGCGCGGTGATTCGTTCATCCTTCGTGCGGCGGTGACCAACCTGTTAGAAAATGCGATCGACTTCTCTCCAAAGGGAGGCGAAGTGGAGGTAAGTTTCGAGACCAGGGATGGCTTTCATCGTATCATCATCAGCGATCACGGCCCGGGCATTCCCGGGTATGCGCGGGAGAAAATCTTTGAGAGGTTTTTCTCACTCCGTCATCTCAGCTCGGGTCGGAAAGGCACGGGACTCGGCCTAACGCTCGTGAAGGAGGCTGCGGAGCTACATCAGGGAAAGGTTTCCATCTGCGACGGCGATGGCGGGGGGACACGGGCGGTGTTGGATATTCCCACTGCCTGATCTGGGGTTGTGTTTTTGACCACGGATGAACGCGGATGTACACGGATCGGATTCTTGTGTCTGAGGTATTTAGGTTCTGGTCTCCAATTTCCAATTTCTTGAATTCTTCACAAACCCTTCATAAAACCATCACGCGGGCAGGCTGCACTCGGGACATCCGATGCACGACCTGCTCTCACCAAACGCCGCAAGCCTGACCGCCCCTTCGATGAAGGAGATGGCGCGCGGGGCGGTGGTCACGGTGCTTGGCTTCGCGCTCTATGGATTCACGGTCGGTTACTGGCGCTCTCCGGTGATGGGGGTTTTCGTTGCGGTGAAAATGCCTTTGCTCATCGTGCTGACCCTTGGGTGTAACGGTCTCCTCAACGGCTTGCTCGGGATACTGCTCGGCAGCGGCCTCGGCTTCCGGCAATCGCTCCACGCCCTGCTCAGTGCCTTCGCGATCTCCGCGCTGATCCTGGGGTCGGTGGCTCCGGTCACGTTTTTCCTGGCGGTCAACGTTCCTTCTGCGGACTCGCCACAGGCTGCTTCCGCGCACTCTGCGTATTTGTTGACCCACACCTTCCTGGTCGGTCTAGCCGGACTGACGGGTGTCGTGCGGCTCGGAAAACTTCTGGAGTCCTACAGTAGTTCCCGCACCATCGCCCGCTCGACGCTCGCCGCATGGATCGCGGGCAACGCTTTCCTCGGGATGCAGTTTTCCTGGATACTCAGGCCGTTCTTCGGATCGCCGGGACTGGAGGTCGCCTTCCTTCGCGACGAGCCGATGAAGGGCAGCTTCTACGAGGCGGTGTGGAGTTCCCTGGAAAGGATACTCGGGGGAATCCCGGCCGAGGGGCTGGTCGGGATCGCGGGAGGCGGGGCGCTCATACTCATTTTCATCTACCAAACCAGAACCGAACGAAAGAAACGCAAACCATGAACGACAACACCAGTACACCAACGACCACCCCGCCGCCACTCCGTGAACCCCTTCCGGAAAATCCTGGCATCCGAGAACTCTTCGAAGCCTTGCTCAGGCGCCCGGCGGAGATCGCGAGGCACAAGGTCACGGAGGGGCGGTCGGCACTCGCCGGATTCGGGATCATCGCGGTGGTTTCGATTCTGGTTTTCGGATTCGTGCTTGGAACCTTTGCCTACGGTGACCAACTCTGGTCCGCTCCGGTGAAACTCGGCGGGGGAATGCTCTTCGCCGGACTCATCTGTTTCCCCAGCCTCTACATTTTCTCAAGCCTGGCCGGCTCCAGCGCATCGGCCGCGAAGATGGGCGGGCTGCTTGCAGGGATGCTGGCGCTTGCGGGCCTGCTGCTCCTGGGATTTGCCCCGGCACTTTGGATCTTCGCGCAGGGCACCGCATCGTTCGGTTTCATGGGATTTCTCGGCATCGCCTCGTGGCTGGTCGCACTTGCCTTCGGCTACAAATTTCTTCGCACCGCACTGCGTGAAACAGGAGCGACCCAAAGCCTACCACTGATGATCTGGATCTCGATTTTCCTACTAGTCACCCTCCAGCTCTCCACAAGCCTGCGGCCTATCCTCGGGAAGTCTGACGATTTCCTCACCACCGAGAAGAAATTCTTCCTCCAGCACTGGGGTGATATGATTGATGAGAGCCTTGTGGCCGGAAAAGCGGAGGAGGTGAAAGTGGAGAGTGCTCCCGCACGCGGTGAACAACAGAACCCTTTTAGTAACTGAGGCGCCACGCACATGGGTTCCTGAGTCCGTTGGTCGGCGTCCTACTGCTGGCGTTGGTCTGGTCGGTTGTTTTTGCTTTGCTATCGTTGTTGGTGATGATCCCGCTTCGGTTGGAGGATGAGAAGAGGAGACCCGGTCGGAAGATTTGCCAGCCCGGTCGGCCAATTTACGAACTGAGTCTTCCGGAATGATCGAGGTGGTTTGCGGAGTGATCTTGAATGGCGATGGACAGGTGCCGGCCTGCCAGAAAGAAAAACAACAACCGGGAAAAACCCCACCCTACCAGAATTTTGAAGTTGGCGATTCCTCCCCGGCGGACTAAAAAGCCTTCGATGAATGGAATTCGCGGAGAACTACCCGTCCGGGTTGTATTTGCTAGGGTTATACAACCGGTTGCATTTGCTCAGCAAATACTGCGTGATGTTCAATAACACGGTTAGCCAAAGAAATGAGCACGACTCCAAGGCCGTCCCGAAAGTTGATTGTGATTCTCTCCGGAGTTTCGATCTCACTATTCGGAGCGTTAGCCGCTGTCCTCGAACTTGCTCGGCAGGATTCAGCAACCCATTACAATTTGAGCTACCTTTTATGGAAGGGCGGATTGAAGAATTACGAAGCGTCGGTCGCACTTCCAGGGATGACGCACGATCACAAGTTCAGGGATGGGTTGGTTGGTATCTCGCCAGCAGAATTTGAGAAACGTTTTCCTGCTACTTTCTACGAGGTGCAGTCTCTTCCACCGATTGCGAAGCCAGGCGAACGCTACTTTATTAATGATTATCACCAGTCCAGAAGCGAAGATGCTGGCTTCTCGTTCGTTTGGCTTGCGGTCTTCAAAAAGAATCAGCTGGCGACACTAGAGATCTCCAAACCATAAAAAAGGCTAAGGCGCAGATGGCGACACCGAGGAAGCCGTCTGATAAAATTCGTGCTTCCCCCCGGCGCGCCATTGCTCTAATGATGCCAGAATAAAAAATGAAAATCGCAACCTTTGCAATTTCCTTAACCGCTCTTTGTCGGATGGAAGCCACTGAGCTGACATCTCCAAACGGACAATACAAGATTGAATACGAGGTCGAACCGCTTGAGCACGAAACCAACGTGGAACTTAAGAATGCGAAAACCGGCAAGGTGCTAAAGCAGACTATTTCCTATGGATACTACATTGAGGAGTATCACGAGATTGCGTGGTCGCCTGACTCAAGGTATCTGGCGGTAATCTCTCGGGGCACACGAACAAGCTCTCAAGTCGAAGTTTTTAGCTTCATCGGCGACACTGTGGAAGAAGTCACGATGCCAAGCCCGAAGCTTAGCGATGGAACTTGGACAGGGGGACGTTACCAATTTGTGAAGCATCTCAAATGGGAAGGAACCACTCTCAAGTATTATTGCTATGGCGATAAGTTTGACGGGGCTGGGAATTTAGATCTTATGCCTGAAGATTGGTATCATTTCGACATTGCTATGAGATTTGGGGGAACTGGTGAAGATGCAGCACCAAAGGTGATTTCGGTTGCCGCGGCCGCTCCCAAATGGCAAGGCGAACAAGACGGTGCCGGACAACCCGCTACCCCCACCGAGTCGAAGTCTGATGGTGACGAGAACCCTAACCCTGAAGCGGAGGGGCGCTCCCGGTAGCGGGTGCCAGGCCCTGACGTTGCAAAGAAATTACCAAGCGTGCTGATCTACCTCGACATATGTTGCTTCAATCGCCCGTTCGACGATCAATCTCAGGTCAGAGTGCTGCTGGAGACAGAAGCAAAACTGGTCGTTCAAGATCGGATCCGGAACGGACGACTCGATCTGGCTTGGTCGTATGTCATGGAGCTGGAGAATAGCGTCAATCCGTTCGAGGATCGCCGAGCCAGTATCTCCACGTGGCAGGATCTAGCGACCGTCGATGTTTCAGAATCCGAGGAGATTATCGAGCGGGCTGAAGCATTGAACAAGCTAGGCTTTCGAGCGAAGGATGCACTCCACATCTCATGCGGCATCGCAGCTTCCTGCCAGGTTTTTCTGACCACCGACAAGGGCATTCTCAACAAGGCCAGCCTCGTTCCTGAACTTGCCATACTCAATCCCGTGGATTATGATTTCACCCAAGATGATGACTGATACCGAGATTCGAGTGAAGGGCATTGCAGTTCTTTCCGCCACGTTGGGAGTTGTAGAAGCGGAGAGATTTGTCGCGCTGACAATGCGTGAGCCATTCGACTACACACGCTGGCAGCAGAACCTTTTTGAAGATCGCTCCGTCGCGGAGATCAGTGCGGAGGCAACCCGATTAAGAAAATCAAGAGCAGAACCCCAAAGATAGCATCCGAGTGGAGCGCTAGCGGCACCTCGGTGGTACCGGTGGTTCAACAAGACGAGACACAGCAACCGCCACTAGCCGCCCTGTCGGGAACATCATCCGTAATATGAACCTTTTCCCCCGTCT
>JBBRCO010000211.1:0-5111 GCA_038204755.1 Verrucomicrobiales bacterium | reverse complement strand
ACTTTTCCAACAGATTGCGAACGGCTTGGTCAATGTGAAGGAGGGCGATCCTGAGATTGATATGGTGCTCAAGATCGAATCCACGCGCTATCTGGAAAGCGATCCGGCGTTGGTCAACCGGTTGCTGCGGGATGTGAAGGGCAAGAAGAACATCATGGTCTTCAACGACGAGGCGCACCATGCCTATCGGGTGAAAGTCGAGCGGCCGGAAGAATGGGAGGAAATGGATGGGGAAGATCGCGACGCATGGCTATCAGACAAGACCGAAGCGACGATCTGGGTGGACGGTCTGGACCGCATTCACAAGCTGCGTGGCATCAATGCGTGTATCGATCTGTCTGCAACACCCTATTTCCTGAACAGGGTGGGACAAGAAGCGAACCGCCCGTTTCCATGGGTGGTGAGCGATTTCGGTTTAATTGATGCGATTGAGAGCGGTTTGGTGAAGATCCCACAGCTCGCGATCCGCGATAACACCGGCAGCGACATCCCCGGATACTTCAATATCTGGGAGTGGATCATGCAGCCGGGACGCCTAACCGCCCGCGAGCGGGGTGGCAGTCGAGCGAGTCCGAAACCGGAAGCGATATTGAAATGGGCGCACACGCCGATTGCCATGCTGGGTGGACTTTGGGAAAAGACGCTGGCGGAATGGCAGGAGTCCGTGGACGAGAAGCGCCCACCTGTTTTCATACTGGTTTGCAAGAATACCGCGTTGGCAAATGTGATTCATGACTGGCTGGCAAACGGAATCTGCCCGGTCGGAATTCCCCCTGCGAAGCTCGATGGCTTTCGTAACACCTCTGACAAGAACCATACGATTGTGGTCCATTCCAAAGTCGTGGATGAAACCGATGACGGCACTTCAAAGGGCGACGAGAACCGTTGGATGCGTTTTACGCTCGATACCGTGGGCAAGCTGGACTGGCCGCGCGACACGATGGGGCGGGATATGATGCCGCCGGGATTTCTCGAACTTGCGGAGAAACTCGAGCGCCCGATGCATCCGCCGGGCCGAGACGTCCGCTGCATTGTCAGCGTAGCCATGCTAACGGAGGGGTGGGACTGCAATACGGTTACCCATGTTGTCGGGCTGCGACCGTTCCAATCGCAGCTTCTTTGTGAGCAGGTCGTTGGCCGGGCTTTGCGACGCGCCAGCTACGAGACGGATGAAAACGGCCTAATGCGGGAGGAAGTGGCAAAGGTTTTCGGAGTGCCATTCCAATTGATTCCTTTCAAGGCGAATTCGGCCGGTTCGCCGCCACCTGCGCCAAAGCGTCATCACGTTCGGTCGATGCCGGAGAAGGCCAAGCTGGAGATCTCTTTTCCGAGGGTTGAGGGCTATGCCCAGGAAGTCCGCAACCGGATCACGCTTGATTGGGACAAGGTGCCCTCGCTTTCACTGGATCCTCTGAACATCCCTCCAGAGGTCGAAATGAAAGGGATGAGCTTTTCCGACGATGGTCGCCCGTCTCTCTTAGGTCCGGGTAAGATCAGTGGTGCGTCACTGAGAGAGTTCCGTGAAAAAAGGCGTGTGCAGGAATTGGTGTTCGAAGCTGCCGCATCATTGACACGTGAATACAGGAGCCAGAACCGGTGCGAGATTCCAGTCGCGTCGTTGTTTCCGCAGATTGCCAAACTGGTTCACGAATATGTCCAGACAAGGGTTACCGTCAAGGAGCCTGCGGATCTGAAGGATCTGTTTTTGTCTCCCTATTACGGATGGCTGGTGGAGATTTTGCGAGAATACCTGCAGGGAGATACAACCGCCGGAGAGGCTCCAGAATTACCGCTGCTGGAGCAATCGCGCGGAGCCGGCTCCACCTCTGACGTTGATTTCTGGACAGGAAAAGACGTGAGAGAGGTTGTAAACAGCCATCTTAACTACGTGGTAGCTGATACAAAGCAGTGGGAGCAGTCGGCAGCCTATTTGATCGACACGCATCCCCGAGTTGAAGCGTTTGTGAAGAATGCCGGACTGGGATTCGGAATTCCCTATTTCAACAACGGAGAACCACATGAGTTTATTCCCGACTTCGTTATTCGTTTTAAGGATCGTGAAAATTTCCACCTGATCCTCGAAACCAAGGGCTATGATAAGCTTCGGGATATTAAAGAATCCGCAGCTAAGAGATGGTGTGCGGCAGTGAATCACCATGGTGGTTTCGGGACTTGGGAGTTCAAGATGGTGGATGGACCAGCGAAGGTTATACCGGCGCTTCGGTAAAAAATTAGGGCAAGAGGGCTCGGTCTGGCCAGTAAATCAGTGACGATAAGGCAGATTGAAGGATCTGGCAGCTTCTATATCAAACGTAGGAAAGCAAGAGTTTGTGGCGGTGATAGACGGCCCCGAACCAGGCGGCCCGGTGCCTCGCAGCACCCGTGCCATCCCAAAGAGTTTGCGACACAAGATAATCGATGGACATTCGCGCCCTTCAAGCCGTCCGGCGGAGGTGATTAGAGTGGTCCGCACGGTCGGCTGTGCGGTTCAGAGGCAGGCGGTGCCCATTCCGCACAGGGGACTGTGCGGGCCACTTATCGATAGCTCCCCGGCGTCTGGAAATCCGCAACGCCCTGGGGAGCGGATCTAGCCAAACCACCACGGGCTGATGGGCCAGCCCTATGACCCGACGGCTGGCTTGAAAATCGAGGCAAGAGATCTTAAACCGCAGATCAACGTGAATGCACGCAGATGAAGAACACAGATGAAAACCGGAGATGTGGGCAGTCTTCAGCATTTCATCACTCATCCATCTGCGTTTGAAACCATCTTCCCTTCATGCCGGCCGACGGGTTCAGATTTCCCAGCCAGCCCTGAGCCGGATGGGCGGACGGAGGGGGCACATTTACTAGGAATCGTCTTGCGATGACGGGGTGCGGGCGGCAACGATTGCCCTGTGACTCCCGAACTTGAAAATCTGTTTTCGTTTTTGCGCTTCCCGAGCATCTCGACCGACTCCAGCCACGCTGGCGACGTCCGGGCCTGCGCGGAGTGGCTGATTTCCAAACTCAAGGAAATGGGGCTCACCACCGAGCTTCATGAGACGCCGAAGCATCCCGTGGTCATCGCGAGGAACGCCCATGTGGCGGGCCGCCGGACGGTATTGATCTACGGCCACTATGACGTGCAGCCGGTCGATCCGCTGAGCCTGTGGACGAGCGATCCTTTCGAGCCCGTCATCCGCGATGGGAAAATCTGGGCGCGCGGCGCGACCGATAACAAGGGCCAGATGATGACGCATGTGTTAGGTGTGGAGAAAACTCTGCACGAACAAGGCGAACTGCCGCTGAACCTGATTTTCCTGTTTGAGGGCGAGGAGGAAATCGGCAGCCCGAGCCTTGCTTCGTTCCTGCTCCATCATTGCGACGAACTGAAGTGCGATGTCGTCGCCATTTCTGATACCGGCATGGTCGCTCCGGGAGTGCCCACGCTCGGCTACGGCCTGCGCGGCATCGCCTGTTGTGAAGCCATCCTGCGAGGTCCGAAAGGGGATCTGCATTCGGGGCTTTTCGGCGGTGCCGTGGCGAATCCGGCGGCCGCGATGGCGCACTTGGTTTCCAGCTTGCACACGCTCGACGGGCGGGTCGCCATTGAAGGATTTTATGATCAGGTCCGCCCGCTAGAGCCGTGGGAACGCGAAATGTGGGCGAACATCCCCGGCGTCAGCGACGCGGATTTTCTAGCAGTCACCGGTTCGCCCGGGCTGTTTGGCGAGCCCGGCTATTCCTCCGCCGAGCGCACTTGGGCCCGCCCGACTGCGGAAGTAAACGGCATCGGCGGCGGCTATCAGGGCGAGGGCTCGAAGACGGTGCTGCCGGCAGAGTCGTTTGTGAAACTTTCCTTCCGCCTCGTCCCCGACCAAAGCCCGAAGGACATCATCGCGAAGGTCCAGAGCCACCTCGAATGGCATTGTCCGCCGGGCGTGGAGGTCGAGGTGCGCGTCGGCCACGATGGCAAGCCGTATGTCACCGATCCGAATTCGAAATTCGGTCTCGCCGCCCAAGAGGCCCTGCGCGTCGCCTTCGAAGCCGAGCCCGTCCTCATCCGCGAGGGCGGCAGTATCCCGATCGTGCAGACTTTCCGGGACATCCTCGGGGCTGACACGCTGCTGCTCGGCCTCGCGCTTTCCGATGCGAAAGTCCACGCACCTAACGAAAATTTTCCGGTCGAGAACTTCGAGGCGGGTATTCGTTTGAATCAGGCGCTGCTGACTGAACTGGCGAAATAACTCTGAATCTGAATTCCTCGATTCTCCATCCGCGGCTAAATTTTTTTCCAATGTCCGATCCCATCACCCCCAAGCTCGACTTCATCCGCGAGATCATCGCCGATGATCTTGCCACTGGCAAACACACCACCACCATCACCCGCTTTCCGCCCGAGCCTAACGGATATCTCCACATTGGCCACGCGAAGTCGATCTGCCTGAACTTCGGCATCGCCCTCGAAAACGCCTCCTCCGGCGCGAAGTGCCATCTCCGTTTCGACGACACAAATCCGGCAAAAGAGGAAACCGAATACGTCGAGAGCATCAAGGCGGACGTGAAATGGCTCGGCTTCGATTGGGCGGAGAACCTCTATTTCGCCAGCGATTATTTCCAGTTTTTCCACGATTGCGCCGTCCACCTGATCAATCAGGGCCTCGCCTACGTGGAAACCCAGTCCGCCGCGGAAATGCGCGCGCTGCGTGGCAACCTCACCACACCCGGTACACCGTCGCCCGGCCGTTCCCGCACGGTGGAGGAAAATCTCGCCCTCTTCGCCAGCATGAAGGCCGGCGAATCCAGCGAAGGCGCGGCCGTGCTCCGCGCGAAGATCGACCTCGCGTCCTCAAACATGAACCTGCGCGATCCGGTTCTCTATCGGATCATGCACGCGCATCACCACAACACCGGCGACGCCTGGTGCATCTATCCGATGTATGATATCGCCCATCCGCTGGAGGATGCGCTGGAGCACATCACCCACACGCTCTGCACGCTGGAGTTTGAGAATCACCGCCCGCTTTATGATTGGTTCATCGAGAACTGCCCGGTGCCGTCGAAGCCGCGCCAGATCGAATTCGCCCGTCTCAATCTAACTTACACGATCATGAGCAAGCGCAGGCTGC
>JBBRCO010000210.1:0-5114 GCA_038204755.1 Verrucomicrobiales bacterium | reverse complement strand
CGCTTGAAGGCCCGGGAAAAATTATAAGGATCGCTGAACCCAAGTTCCTCCGCCACCTCCTTAACCATGCGCTGGGAGTTTTGAAGCAGATCCGCCGCATGGTTCATCCTGAGATGTTGGAGATATTGAATCGGAGACTGGTGACCGAAGCGCTGGAACAAGCGGCAAAGATACGCGGGATTGACATGACAAGCATCCGCTACATCCCGCGTCCACGATGACGATGCATTTCGCATACCAGGCACGCACTGGGGCATCGATGTGGTCCGAAACGGCGGGCTGAGATCTTTTGGTGGAATTGAATCTCCTGCGTTTGCAGGCCTGCTGCGAAAGGAACGATTTTGCCTCACCAATGGGCGGAGAGGGAGCTGGCTTCCTGATCCTCGCGCAGTTGCATGGGGTTGATTCTTGGACCTCGCGGGTTCCTCAATCCGCCAAAAAGTCGTCCTATCGCGGATACATTAAAAACAACATGCGCATTATGCCACAAGAAGGGCCCCGCAGAGGCCGGTTTTTCACCCGTTTGTTCTCACTTTCGCCCTTTCAGCGCACCGAGATCGGCGTAAGTCATTGATTAACAGGAGAAGTACGAGGACTGGGACTCGAACCCAGGACCAATTGATTAAAAGCCAACTGCTCTACCAACTGAGCTATCCTCGCCTTCATTCCCCGCGTGCGGGGCGGGACAATTAGGAGCACGACGGAGTCTTGGCAAGCTGATTATTGTTAAAATTGCCTGGAATTTGATTTTTTCAAGTTCCGGAATGCCTGAGCGGGAGCGGGATGGGCGAATCTGGCCTACGAGCGCTTGGGGAGGTGCCAGGGTGGGTTCTTTTCGAGTTGCTGTTTGAGTTCCGGAGATTCTGCGGCGGCGGCTTCGAGGAAGTAGGGGAAAACGACGATGAACTGGAGCATCAAGGCGCCGATGAAAAGGAGGATGTGGGCGGCGACACGCGCCGGACGGAGTGGCTCGACCAAGACCTTGTGGCCGCCGACGTGATCCCACAGCGTGTTGCCGAGGCGTTTGGTGGTGAAATAGCTGAGCACCTGGCAGAATAAGGCGAGCAGGTCCCAACCGAAGCCGATGCCGGTGAAAAGCACGCGTGCAGACCGGCGGGTGGCCTCGGCGAGGGTGAGCAGAGAACCGTCGAGGTTCACGACCTTGAGGCCGAGCAGCCATTTTCCCGGGGTGGTGCCGAAGTGGTGGATGAGCACGATTTCCAGAATGAACCATGGCACGTAATGGGGAAACATGACCCAGGGATTGGTCATGGTGGCCCGGATGTCGCGGCCGGTGGCCCACAGGGTGAACCACCAGATGCCGGCGAAGAGCGCGAGATCGAGCCAGCGGGCCCAAAAACGCCTGCCGATCACCTGCGGTTGTGGCAGCGGCGGCGGGAGTCCGTCTGAGGGCGGCAGCGGGGTTTCCGGAGTCGGCTGCTGACTCTGATAGGGCTGGGTCAGTTGGAACTCGCGCTTGAAGAGATCGATCTCGCCGAGTGGCATCCACGCGGCGAGGCCCTCGTGCCAAGCGGGGGTGGCGGGGTCGAGCTGGCCGTCCTCGATCTTGTGGCGGATTTCGTAGTCGTGAATGGGGCCGGTTTTTTCCCCGTTGCGGATGATCCAGATGTCCATGGTTCAGAGATTCCGCAGGGATTTGGCTGCGTCGCTGCGGGCGGCGAAAAAGGCGGGGACCAGCGCGGCGAGCGAGCAGAGCACGAAGGCCATGAGGGCGATCTTGGCCTGCTCCCAAGGGTCGTTGAATGCGGGCAGGGTATCGAAACCGACAAATCCTGACGTAAACGGATCGAAGCCGAGCATGCGGAAAACGTCCTGGATCTCCCTGCGGAAATGGATGACCAGCCGGCCGAATCCCACGCCCAGAATGGCTCCGACGAAGCCGAGGATCATGCCCTGATAGAGAAAGACGCGCACGATCTGGTCGGGAGCGGCACCGAGTGCTTTCATGACACCGATCTCGCGACGCTTCTGGATGGTGACGGTGTAAATGTTAGCCATCATCGAAAACGCGGCCACCAGCACGATGAAGGAGAGTGAAAAATACATCATGACCCGCTGCTGGTTGATGAGCTGGGAGAAGCCTTTGACCTGAGGCTGATCGGCCCAGGCGAGAGCCGACCAGTCCTCGCCCAATATCTTCCGGGCTCCGGCAGCGACCTCGCTAGCTTGATAGGCGTCATCGAGCCGCAGCGAGATCCCCTGCACCGCGTCGCCGAGGCCGGATAGATCCTGGGCGAGTGGCAGGGGGATGAACAGATCTGGAGTGACGGTCATCTGGGATGCCTTGTAAACTCCGACAATTTCCGCTTCCTTGGGCAGCACGATGCTTTTGAGCCCCTTGAGGATTTCACCATCCATTTTTTCGGCTTCAGTGGAATTCAATGCGGAAATGGCCTTTTCGACGTCCGCTTTCTCCGCTGTCGTGAAGCGATAGATTTCTGCGAGTTCGTTTTTCCCGCCCGCCTCCATGGCCAGCAACAGGGTGGTGAGAAGGTCGATTTCGGGTTGGCGGATGTCCTCGCTGCGGAGCACGTCGAAGGAGTTGTAGATCTGGGAGAAGGAATCGATTTTGACGGTGAAACTCTCCCCGTTAGGTTTCCACAGGGTTTTCAGCGATTCGGTCGCATGTTTCCAGGGAGCGTCGAATGCTTCGCGCAGTGGTGGTTTTTCCGTGACCTTGTAGGCCCGCATGACTTCTTTGAAATTCCGCGTGGAATAGAGCCTGAGTTTCTCCCCGATTCCCACGCGGAGTTGCTCGGCGAGGATGGAGGATATGACCACACGGTCATCGATTCCCAGATCCGCAGAGGATTCCGGGTAGCTTTTCAAATCGAGCATCTTTTCGATGCCGGCGATCTGCGCGGGATCCGATGAATCGACGCCACGGAAAAACACCGGGCGCTGCCAGGATTCATAATCGACGATGACATTGTCCGTGACATATGCGGTGGCGGTCTCGACGTGGGGGATCTTTTTGACTTTTTCCGCAGCCTGTTTCCAATCGGTGGTTTTCGGATCGCCGAAGAGGTTCGCCTGTTCGAGAAGGACGTGGGGAGTGAAACCGAGCAGGCGCTCTTTCACATTGCGCTCAAGGCCGGCGTAAACGGCCATGACGACGACGAGAACGAGCACGCCCAACATCACGCCGATCAGCGAGATCAGGGTGAACGAGGAAAGCATGGACCGGCGCGGGTTGAGGTAGCGCCGGGCGAGGAGGAAGCTGAAGGATCGACGTTTGATGCCGCTAGGTAATCGCTTTCCGGGGCGGTGGCAAGCGAAGCGGTGAAATCAAATTCAGCCGGATGCGGTGACCAAGCGGGAAGAGGAAGAACAGGCAGCAAACGGGCAAGATCGTGCTTGAGAACCATAAGCAAAAAAGCATCTTAGCCCCATTTCCCGATGAAAAAGACTTCCGACCTAGTGACGCTTCAGAGTCACATGGCCTCAGACTATCGCCGAGTCCGCTTGAATCAGCCATCAATGACAGCGGCGGAAATGCGCGAACAACTGGAGAAGAATCATTCGGCCAACGCAGAGAGGCAGCAATCGCCCAACGCGAAGCACTCATCCGTTGGACTGAGGCAAACGGCTTGAAGGTCGATCCTTTTCTATGGGAGGAAAAGGCAGCGCTTCGCGGTTCCGAGCATGATATTCGGGAAGTGGGCGGAGAAATGTGGAAGGTCACGCGGCCTGACCATTTCGGATGGACAGTCCTTCCAAGCGATGGGGGTTATCCCGAAATAGCGGAAGCGACGCCGCTGGAATATTTGGAGCGGTGGCAGAATGCGAATGCCGTTCTCGGGGATTTGGCAAGGCTGCGAGGAATTGATGGACTGACTCAAATCATGCATCCGGTGGGTGAAGCGGCCGCGAATCTCCGCAACGCGGGATTTAAACTATTTGTAGGGATCCTTTACTGATGGAAAGTGGTGCGGTCAGTCAATGGTAACTCTAACGTGTCCGAAGCGTTTGACTGGAGGGACCGAGTCGGTCACGGTGACGCGTTCGAATGTAACATCAATAGAAGTGATCTGCTCGCTGGCGGAGCCGTTGACAGCCCATGGATCGGAAAGGCCGAGGTCGTTGGAGAATTCGGCGGCATAGGTGATGGCCGGTTTGGTGGAAGCCTTGCGGCGGATGTAAGTAATCTGGAGCTTGCGATTACTATCGACCAACCCCATAGGAAGACCGGCCGATCCGTTTGTGGTCAGGGCGGCGGCGTTGGGTGTGGTGAGAGAGGAAGCCTGGCCGGGTCCAGATCCGAGCATGTTAAAGGCGTATTTGAGGATATGGGACACGCCGTCGCCAGCAGGACTCGCCAAGTCCTGAGATCCATCAGATGCAAGGCCGTAAGCGGCTCGGAAGGATTGGACACCGTTGAGTGTCGTGGTGCCGGCTGTGATCGTGTAGGCGGAGTTGCCGCCGCCATTGGTGGCACGAAGACGGTAGTAATAAGCCGTGCCAGCGGAGAGGCCAGTGTCGGCAAAACTGATGGCATTGGCGGCAGGGGTGGCAGGGGTGGCGATCTGTGTCCAGCCGGTGGAACCATCGGGGCTGCGTTCGATTTGAAAACCGGCTTCATTGGTGGCATTATCCATCCATGTCAGGTTGATCTGAGAAGAGGAGACTGCTGTGGCCGTAAGTCCCGATGGAGCTGATGGAACCAAGATGAGTTTGGTGATCTCAAGGGCATTTATTTTCGTCGCGGACGCCGCAGATGTCCCGTTATCGACGCTCAACCAACCATCCGTTACCGTCAGGATGTTCGTGATATCAAAAAACTGGTTGGCTGGCAATGCGCCTCGGTCAAGGTAGTTTACGCCTTCGACGTTAAGAATCATGCCACTGGTGGCGGCAGCGGCGTCCCCAAGAGTTGCTTTGACTTGGTAGGTTCCGTTGGGCACAGACATCTGCCAACGAGCACCGGTGCCCATCCGCATAAGCGTATTGCGGATGGTGCTGGCGTTTCCCGTCCGATTTAGGCCCCCTTGGCCTACATCCCAGCCGTAAAAGAGACCATTGCGGGCTGCCCGCGTGGAACCGTGGTCAATGATCCATCCGGCTGGTGGTGCGGTGGTGCCTGATTGAAAATT
>JBBRCO010000209.1:0-5230 GCA_038204755.1 Verrucomicrobiales bacterium | reverse complement strand
TCCGGCACTTCCGGCATGACCGCCGCGATGAACGCATCGGTGAACCTTTCCACCTTCGACGGCTGGGTCTGTGAATTCGCCAAGGACGGGGAAAACTCCTTCATCATCCCGCCCGCCGATCCAGCACTCACGGCAGAAGACCGCGACCGCCACGATCTGCTAGGCATCTTCGAGGCGCTCAACGAACGCATCCTTCCGCTCTACTATGATCAGCCGGACGAGTGGTTCAAAACCGTGCTCAACTCGATGAACGACGTGGTGCCATTCTTCGATGCCGACCGCATGGCAGACGAGTATTACAAGAAGATCTACGCGTGAGGTTCCTCAAGGTGGCTGGCGCGTCTTGCGCCAGTCCGTTGCGGGGGCGTCCTGCCCGCTTTTTTCGTCTCCTCATGAATCAGCCGGTCTAGCGGAACTGAACCATCGGAGCAGAACCCGAAGCAGCGCTTGCAAGGGGGGGCGAACTAATATCCATCGCAGACCGCATGGAAACAGCCCTTGCCGTGGGAAAATTTTCGGCGGCGTAGCGCGCGGAGACCAAGCAAACGAGATGATGCCGGACGCGGATGCCAATCTGTTTGAGGCCGACCGGATCTGACTCTGCGGGTTATTCCGCTCCCCCGGTTAGTCGTTTTGAAACTTTATGCGGGTGGGGTCAAATCATTGGCCGATATCATCGAGTTACTCCGAAGAAATCCCGGAGCAGATTTTCAGGAAATCGGAAAGGTCTGCCGCAAGTATCGCCTTCCAGGGTGGAACAGGGTTCTTGCAGAATTGGAGCAGTGCGACTGACGCCAGGAGAGCGAGCAGTGGTTTCAAGGTGATCAGGAGTTACAGGTTCGGTGCCGGAATCACGAAGTCCAGAGGCAGGACTTTGCGGCTGCGGGTCGAAGATCCCCAAATGTTGTTTGCAAATCCACTTTGTCGCCCAGCTCCGGCGATAAGCCTCACGAGACGTTAGGGCAACTGCTGTTTCATCGCGGCATGCTCGGGATCTGGCAGTGAGACCGTTCATTTCCGACCGGCCTCTGGTAAGGTGATAGAGCCGGTATGCTGCTGCTAGTAATTTTCTTTTGGCGGCAGGCTCCTGAAACAGACGCCGGTCCGGAACGAAGGGCGGGGGTTGCTGGAAGAAGGGTGGGCGGCGCGGGGCGATGGGTTTGAAGGGAGTTCAACCCGTAGCCCGGAGGTGATTTATCAGAAAAAAGCAACGTTGCAGGAACCGTCCCCAGAGACCCGGCAAACGGCTGTTCGTCTCATCGGCATCATGGCTGCTTCGATTCACTGCGGAGGAGACCATCAAGCGCAAACACTCCGATTGATGAAAGGGTCTGCTGGATCCCGCGTTTCTTATGGGTAGTTATTTGAATCATGAATCCGCACAAGCCATTCCAGATTTCCCGCCGTTCGTTCACCCGCCGTGTTTCGGCCGCCGCCGCCGCCACAGGCCTGCCGCTGTGGTTTGTGGAACGTGAACTCGCCCGCGCCGAAGAACCCGCAAAGTCCATCACCTCTCCCAACGAGCGCCCCGCCATCGCGCTCATCGGCTGCGGTGGCATGGGCACCGCTGATGCGAAGGACGCCCGGCGTTTCGGCGACATTGTGGCGGTTTGTGATGTGGATCAGCAGCATCTCGACAACGCCGCGAAGGAATTCACCCAGGACGGCAAGGTGCCGGAGAAATTCAGCGATTTCCGCAAACTATTAGAGCGCGACCACATCCATGTCATCATCAACGGCACACCGGACCACTGGCACAGCCTCATCAACATCGGCGCGGCCAAGGCAAAGAAGGACATCTATTCCGAAAAGCCGCTCACGCTTACCATCGACGAGGGCAGGCACGTCGTCAAAGCCGTGCGCGACAACAAGGTCGTCCTGCAAACCGGCACCCAACAACGCAGCAGCCAGCGTTTCCGCATGGCCTGCGAGCTCGTTAGAAACGGCCGCATTGGCAAGCTGAAGGAAGTCAACGTCTGGCTCCCGGCCGGCCTGCGCGGCGGTCCGTTCAATGTGCAACCCGTTCCCGCAAACCTGAACTGGGATTTCTGGCAGGGACAGGCTGCGAATTACGATTACATGCCGGAGCGCTGCCACCGGAGCTTCCGCAATTGGTATGACTACTCCGGCGGCACCATGACCGATTGGGGCGCGCACCACATGGACATCGGCTATTGGGCGGTCGGCCTGCCCGCGCCTGTCAGCGTCGAAGGCAAGACCCTCGCCACACCGATTCCCGGCGGCTACACGACCATCAGCGAATACGAGGTGAAGTTCATCTATCCAAACGGCGTCGTGTTCAACGTCCGCACCACTGCGGATGACAGCCCGTTCGGAGCGGTCATCAATCCGGCCGGCCAACGCAACGGCATCCGCTTTGAAGGCACCGACGGCTGGATCTGGGTGAACCGCGATAATATCAACGCGACCAACCGCGAACTCCTATCAAAACCCCTGCCGGACGATGCGGAACGCCTCTATTTCAGCAACGATCACAAAGGGAACTTCTTCGAGTGCATCAACACCCGCAAAGACCCGATCTGCGCCGTGGAAATCGGCCATCGCTCGGCATCGGTCTGCCACCTCGGCGCGATCTCCCTGCGCATCGGCAAAAAACTCCAGTGGGATCCTGACAGGGAGGTTTTCATCGGCGAAAATGCCGATGATGCGAACCGCTTCGTCACCCGGGAAATGCGCAAGCCATACGACTACAGTTTCGTGGCTTGATGAGCTTCGGCCAATCTCGCTCAAAATTCCCGACGAGCTGGTTTCACGGGTGGACGCCGTGGCCCGTACCAAGCAGATCAGCCGCTCTGCATTGATGCGCGAGGCTCTGGAGGAGAAACTGGAGTTATCCGCGCTCATGGGCACGCCCAGTCTTTACGAGCGCAGCGCGGATCTTTGAGGCAAGCGCGATAGCGGTCTGGGCGATCTGGCTTCCTATCCGATGTATCTGGAAGGCTTCGGATCGTAAACGAAATGCTGGTCGATACAGGATCGCTCGTCGCTTGCTTGGATCGCAGCCATCAATATCACCATTGGGCAAAGGAGGAGTTCCAGCAACTCACGCGGCCTCTGCTGACCTGCGAGGCGGTGATTGCGGAATCCCTGTTCCTGTTACGGCGGGGAGGAATCGCCCCGGATGGACTCCTCAACCTGATCATTCGCGGAGTCGTTGTGACGGAGTTTTCCCTCGCAACCGAGATCAACTCGATTCAACAACTGATGAAAGCCTCCCGCAACGTGCCAAAGTCGCTGGCGGACGCTGGCCTTCGATCCGATAGAAGACCTCATGCTCGCTGGTGCTGTGGGAGACTAAAGGAAGGAGATCGAGGGCAGGATCGGTGGTCAGCGTGCCTTCGTCCCGTGCCCAGTTTTCAAGATTTCCAATTTCGACTCCGAAAGATGCCATCCGCCTCACTCGGAAAAACCGCCAGCTCGACCCTGCCTATAGGCCCAAGCTCACCCGCGCCTGTCTCGAGCGCACCGCCGAGGTCCTCGATAAGATCACCGATTTCTCCACCCACGTCTCTGACGACCGGCTCCTGCGCGACATTTCCTTCGCCCGCTTCTGCGTGAACCTCACCGCCCTGCGCCTATATAACTCCGCAATCACCGACTGGTCCGGTCTCGCGGATCTACCAGCTCTCACTACCCTCTATACCTCAGACGAAGCCGCCCGCGACCTCCGCCCCCTTGGCACACTCACCAGCCTCCAACACCTCACCCTGCGCATCCAGAACCCCTGGCCCCGCTTCGCCGGCATCGAGAATCTCTCTCGCCTCACTCATTTCGAATTCCATGGAAATGTCCTCGCCGTCACCTCCATTCCAGCCCTCCCCGTCGTTCGCACCGCCGAGTTCCACCATGGCAATGGATACAACGCCCCCCTCCGCCTCATCCTTCTCGATAAACGCAAAGAACACGACACCGACGCAGACTCCGGCGCCAGCCCCCGCGACTGGGGCGACGACAAGGAAATGGCCATCTCCGAGCGCGCCTGGTTCATCCGCCAGATCAACCGCCGCCTCACCCGCATTCTCGGAAAAGGCTGGGGCGCGGAGCGCGAGTCCGCCGCCTCCGTCCACACCGGAAGCCACCTCTTCCTCCACATCCGCCGCCAGCGGGATCTCGACCACCTCCCCGCCGTCGTCCGCACCCTCCGCCAGCTCATCGCATCCTGCCTCCACCCTTGGCACCTCGACCTCATGGTCGAGCCCCTCGCCGAATACGAACGCGACCTCGACGAGATCGAACGCGACGATGGCAAGAAAGAAGCCTTCGATCCTGACCGCGAGCGCGAGGAATGGGAATACCGCCGTAAGCGCGAACTCGAGCGCCGCGAATACCTCAAACGCCGTTACCAACACCGCCTCGGCGAAGAACTCGGCATCAAAGCCGCCCCCGAGCCACCATCCTCACCCGCCGCCTCGCCGCCCGAGGAAGCCTACGCCCAGGGTGACGATTCCGGCCCCGCATACGATCTCGGCACCGACCTCCGCCTCTACTTCACCCTCACCGAAGCCTGCGCCGTCACTTACATCCGGGACCGCGATATCACAGACAGGCTCCGTTTGAAGTTGGAAATCTGGTGGTCACAGGCTGGGTCAGCGTCCGTTCCATTCCAGCGTCTGATTTTGCATGAGCCGGGACTCCTTGCGGCGAGAAGGCACTCCGGTTTTTTCACGCCACTGCGACATCGATCTGCTTGTCCACGTCGTCGCGGAGGTTCTCGATGATGTAGTCCTGGCGGTCCGGGGTGTTCTTACCCATGTAGAAGGCTAACAATTCCTTCACGCCTTTGCCTTCTTCATATTCGACATGGTCGAGGCGCATGTCCGGGCCGATCATGAAGCTGAACTCATCGGATGAGATTTCACCGAGGCCTTTGAAGCGGGTAATCTCGGCGGCTTTGCCAAGTTTCGCCATGGCTTTTTTCCGCTCGTCGTCGTCGTAACAATAGATTGTTTCCTTCTTGTTGCGGACGCGGAAAAGCGGGGTTTGCAGGATCCACAAGTGACCATCGCGGATCATCTCAGGGAAGAACTGAAGAAAAAACGTTAGAAGAAGCAAGCGGATGTGCATGCCATCCACATCGGCATCGGTGGCAATCACGACTTTGTTATAGCGGAGGTATTCAATGCCGTCTTCGATGTTGAGCGCGGCTTGGAGCAATGCAAACTCCTCGTTTTCATAGACGATCTTGCGCGGCAAGCTATAGGTATTGAGC
>JBBRCO010000208.1:0-5259 GCA_038204755.1 Verrucomicrobiales bacterium | reverse complement strand
ACAACTCCGGGTTTCCGCTTGTTTATGAACGGACCCCTTCCGTGTCCCGGGGAGTCCGACCCGCGCGATTGGGCGATTTACAGGTCGCACACCCTACGCGATCGCGTAGGTGGCGAAAAACCCGAAAATTCGTTATAAATTCATCAGTTTGATTTTTTTGGAACATCGAATTTGCTCAAAACAACAAGTTTTCCGGAAACCGAGTTTTGAGGCACGCATTCAAGCGGTCAGCGCCATCAGCGGGGTTGAGTGGAAAAAACGAAAATACACCACCATGAAGCTGACCGCACTGCCCATGAGGCGCAATTCCGGCATGACCCTCCTTGAGCTGACAGTCGTCATCCTCGTGATGCTTTCTCTCGTCCTGATCCTGTTCATCGGCGCACGAGCCTGGAAAAAGGGTTCTGACCGAGCCTCGAACATCATGAACATACGCAATGTTCAGCAAGCCGTCCGCGGGCACGCCAATGTCAACGGAATGATGGTTGGTGCCTTGCTAGACGTCGCACAGATCGTCGGCAGCGGCAAGTATGTCCGATTCCTGACACCGCCAGCCGTGGAGATCAGCTATACCTACGGCACGACGGTCCCCGCGACCGGGACGCTGTATCTCACCGCCACTTACGCTGGCAGCGCGGCTGGCGACTACGCTCCTGCCGCCGGTTCCTATGCCGATTGGTGATCGCGCTTGTGGGAAATTTTTTGCGAGAGTTTCACAATACTTCACCGGTGGCGGCGCTGGGCGGGAGATCCCGGACAATCAGGCGAGAAGGGTGATCAGAATTTCCAGGCGCAACCGAGAGTGAAGCCGAACGCGTCGATTCCGGGGTTCGGATCCGTCATGCCGAGATTCGAGTGGTGGATGAAATACGGGCCGGCGAGCAGCGAGATGTTTTCACTGATTTTCTGACGGATGCCGAGTTGGGTGAACCAGTTGAAAGTGAAATCCTGGCCCATTCCTTGAGTCCCGCCGGAACTATCAGTCCAGCCGAAGCCACCGCCGATGGAGAAGTAGATGGAGGTCGTTTCCGATGGAAACCAGTATTCGATGGAGGGCGCGGCGGCGAGGCCGATGTAGGTGCTTTCCGGGCCGCGGGTGATGGCTTCGAACAAGGCGGAGAAGCGGTTGCGGATCACGATTTTCGCGCCGTTTTCATCCACCCAGGGCGTCCAGACCACGGGCGAGCGGAGCGTCAACTGGGTGGGGACCATCTCATAGTTGATCTCGGTGTTGTGACCGATGTTCCAGAGATAGCCGCTTTCCAGCGTGCATTCCCAAGTGTCTGATTCATGGGCGGATGCGGGAAGGGCGAGGAGACCCAACAGGGCGAGAATTTTCATCCCTCTGGATTATCGGCCGCCGGGCGAGCCGTCCAGCACCATCAATATTCCTCTTCCTCCTCGTCACCCGGCACCGGCGGGATGATGTCTTCACGCATGAGCAGGCGGGGGATATCGAGATCGTCCAACAGATCCGAGGGAGTGTCCCGGACGATCGCGGCGTAGGGAGTGAGCCGGTCCAGCTCGGCGATGGCGCAGTGGATCATGGAGGAGATGATGTCGGAGTCGAATTTCTCGCGCTCGAAGAGATTGGTGATGCGGAAAACGAGGAACCCACGGTCCATGTCGTATTCGAAGCCGCCGAGCGTGAGCTGTTTGTTCGCGCGGGCGAGGAGCTCCAGGACGACGGGCAGGTGCGCCTCGTCGAGCGGCATTTTTGATTCGGAAACGACGCTCAGCGCGTTGAGCTGCGGATAGGCCTGCAAGATCATGTCCACCCGCGTGTGGTGGGCGTCGAATCCGGCGCGCAGCACGTCGCGGCCTTCGACGAGTTCGCAATGCCAGCCGTTCCGGCCGAAGGTTTCTTCCACGGATAGAATCTGTCGTGAGTGAGGGCGCATGGTGGGATGGGGAAATTCAGCAGTTAGGGCCGCGTGGAGATGGCTGGAACGACAGACAGGAATGTCTGTATCACGTCTCAGCCGCCGGGGCCGCGCGGAGATAGCCGCCCGATGACCGCTTTGGCAAGCAAGCTCCGTCGGTCCGCGCGGATTGGCGTGAGCGAGAGGTGGATGCCGGAGGATTTCTCCGCGTTGTGATGCAGGGTGAGCCGGGTCATTTTCCCGTCCACTTCAGCGTCCGCGATTTCCTGCCAGGTGACGAGCCGCATGCCATCCGCCGGGCGGAAAAACGGGAAAATCTCGACGCCCAGCGGGGTTAGGATGATATAGGCGTGTTTGGTCAGCCGCACGGCGAAATTTCCGACCACCCCGGCCAGCGCCATGGGCAGGATCGCCCAAGCGGGGTGGGGGAGCAGCGGATTGATATCGGGGTAGATCGGGGTGGCGAGAAGCGTGATAGAAACGGCGGCCAGCACGGCGGCAGTCACCCAGAAAACGGCGGCTTGCCCGGAGCGGGTGAAGCGTAGCTCCTTTTCCGGGGATTGAATCATGCCTGCCATCGTGAACTCAGTCCGTCATCGCGATCAGCGCTTGTTCGGCTGAGGTGAGCTCTTTCTCGAAGACCGCCACGTCGAAGCCCATGGCCTCGATCACGGCCGGACTCTCGCATGAGCCGATCAACGCGACGATCCGTTCCAACCCGAAAAGCGAAGCGCCGCCCTTGCAGCGGTGCAAATCATCGCGCAACTGAGCAAAATTTTCCGCCTCGATGAGCGCGAGCCAGCCGGTCATCTGGCGGCGGGTATCGTTGAAAAAATCGAAAGCAAGCTGCTTGAGTCCATCAATGTCACCGTGGGCCATTCTTGAAAAATTGGCTGAGTTCATGGGCAAAAGCTCGTCGTTCACTGGCCGAATGTAGCACCGGATCGGCACCAAATCTGAAGCAATTTATCGCGTAGTGTTCAAATGTTCAAGGCGTGTTCAGTCGCGGCTACGTATTTCATTTTCAAGGAGTTCAGTCAGCTCGGTGCGGCCGGTTGCCTTGGCCAGCTCCAATCTCAGGCTGAGCGTATCTTGCTGTTTGAGTTCATCACGATCCATCGCGCCGATGCATTCCGTGGTGGTCGTGTAGTCACCGATGGCGAAGGCTCCTTCCGCTTGTTCGAGCAGGGTGGGAGCCTCAGGATCCAGCGGTTTTTCTCGGTAAACCGCCCACTTCGCTTGGTCGGGCAGATTCTTCGATGCGTCCGGGGCTTTGATCTGCTCCAGGTAAACGAAATCGTCACCCTCCTTGCTCCGCCGCCAGTTGTTCAGGGTAATGACGATGATGATGCCGAGAAGGATGAACGACGTTTCCATGACAAATGGGGTGGTCATCATGCCGATGATGGTGCCGACCGTCTCCCCGAAAAGGCCGGGCAGGTATCTCCAGCCAAGCAAGGTGGCGGGGACGATCACACCGATCGCCGATAAAATGCCCGCTCCCACGGCTACTTGCTTCACCCGCTCGTCTTTGGCTTGATCCATATCCAAGAAAAGCTTATCCCGCATTCCGATTAAACCAACTCTCGAAATCCATAAAAACATTTCATAATTCTTGATTATTTTTAAAATTTAACGATTCTTCCTTCATCTTGTCGCGGTTTTTGAAAATGAAGTCCCTGGCTATCGGGTTGCTCCTCGCTTCACCGGCTTTTGCCGTGTGGGCGTCTCGCTGTCCGGCGAGGACCGTTCCACCGGGACAGATCCACCGGATTTCCTACCCGCCGGGCAACAATGGTTCGGCCGATGGCGTCATCCGGATCCCGATTGAAGTGATCGAAAAAGGCAGCGCGCCGAAGTTGATTTACGTCGAGCATACCGCGCAGGCCGTGCCGGAGCCAGGGATCGTTTCCCTGCTCACGCTGACCAGCCTGTTTCTGGCCTTCCGCCGCCAACGGTGATCCAAGACGGGAAATTTCCTGCTTTCGCCACTTTTCGATGGCGCAGTCCGGTCCGTGCGGGTTCAGGATGCCGCAGCCCGGATCCCTTTGAGAAAAATTATCCACATTGACATGGACTGCTTCTACGCAGCCATCGAGGAACGCGAAAATCCCACACTGCGCGGAAAGCCGCTCGCCGTGGCGGGAAAGGACCGCCGCAGCGTGCTGACGACAGCGAACTACGAAGCGCGGAAGTTCGGATGCCGCTCCGCAATGCCGGTTTTCAAAGCGCTGGAACTCTGCCCGCATCTCACGCTGGTGCCGGTTCAGTTCGATCTCTACCGGGCGGTTAGCTCGCAGATTCGCGCGATTTTCGGGCGTTTCACCGAGCTCATCGAACCCCTTTCGCTAGACGAAGCCTATCTCGATGTCTCGCACCTGCAAACCGCCGGGGCCGCCATCGCCCGCGAGATCCGGGCACAGATTTCCGAGGAAATCCGCCTCACCGCCTCCGCCGGAATTTCCACCAACAAGCTGATCGCTAAAATCGCCTCGGACTGGCACAAGCCGAATGGTCAGAAGGAGGTCACCGCCGGGGAAATTCCCGCGTTTGTCGCCGCCCTTCCGGTCGGACGGCTATGGGGCGTCGGCGGGAAAATGCGCCAAAAGCTCTCTGCCATCGGCGTGGAAACCTGCGCGGATCTCCAGAAACTCGATCAAATCGAACTCTCCCGCCGCTTCGGCAGGTGGGGGCTGGAACTTTGGAGCCTCTGCCGCGGCATCGACGACCGGCCCGTTAGTCCGGACCGCACGCGCAAATCCGTCAGCAGTGAAACGACATTTTCCGCAAACATCCGCGAGTTTCCCGATCTCATTCCACCGATGCGCGCGATGATCGATGGCCTAGCGGAAGACCTCGCCGGCAAACACGCGGACCGCGTGATTCGATCGCTCGTCGTGAAACTCAAGTTCGCCGATTTCGACCGCACCACCGCCGAACGCGCCGGGCATGCGCTCGATTTCAGCGTGTTTGAGGATCTCCTCACCGAAGCCTGGCGGCGTGGAAACAACCGCGCGGTCCGGCTGCTAGGTGTCGGTGTGCGCTTCGAGGAACCGCAGGAAGAGGCGCAGCAGTTGGAGTTTTTCGGTTGATGGATGCAAGGATGCGGGGAATAGACTGCCGCGCATCTGGATTTGTGCAACAAGAGGACCACACGCGCCCTCGCGTGTGGTCCTCGGCGCCCCCGCCGAGGACTGCGCGGAATCAGGACGGGCATGGTCTCACCCAAAACCAGAGCCCCAGAACACCTTACTCCTGTGAAATTGGATTGACATCATCTTTGGGTTCGAGGGGCGCTGGTTTGGTTGTTAGAGCATAGTGCAGGGTGAGTTCGGTTCCGGGGAAGACGATTTCCATTTCGTTGAGTTGACTCAAC
>JBBRCO010000207.1:0-5329 GCA_038204755.1 Verrucomicrobiales bacterium | reverse complement strand
TAATGAAAAGTTTTTCCTACCGCGCAGGTGGGAAACTCAACAGATGTAGAATATCTACGTTTCAATGACCAGCCTGAACTTCATATAAGTTCCCCGGGGTTAAACAATGGGACGTCGGCGATGGTCGGGTTGCGAGGCATCAGGAGGCTGACGCCGGAACGAAACAGGGCGGCCTGATCATCGCCCGTCAGGCCGGAATCAATTGCGGCATAACGCGCTGCGGGAAATGACCGGATGAGTTTCTCTGCGAATTCGACAGCGGGTTCGCGAGCCAGCGCGAGGTCGAACACAAGGAGTCCGAGGGGAGCGGTAAGATGCCCCGCACCCTCCGCGCTTTCCGTGGCTTGAGCGTGCCAGCCTTGTTTTTCCAGCATCCGCAGTAGCAAGCTGCGCAGCAAGCGGTCGGCACAAACGACAAGAGCATCTTTTTCAGGAATCCGGCCGGCGCCGCGATTCGGGATCTCGGCAGCAGGCAGGACGAAATAAAACGAGCTGCCCTTGCCCGGTGTGGAATCCAGTTCGATATGCCCGCCCATCGCGCGGCACAAGCGATCGCAGAGAACCAGCCCGAGGCCGGAGCCATCGTACTGGCGCGTGGTGGAGGAGTCCACCTGTGAAAACGGTTGGAACAGCCGTTCTCGCTGCTGCTCGGTGATGCCGATGCCGGTGTCCTTTACCGTGAACCGGATGCCAGGACCACCCTCCGCCATGCGATCCGGCGCGGCGCTCAGAGTCACGCCGCCCGAGGTGGTGAATTGCACCGCGTTACCGACGAGATTCACCAGCACCTGCTTCAAGCGCCCCGGATCGGCCTGGATCACCGGAGCTGCGTCCCGCGAAATTTCACCTTGCAGTTGAAGACTCTTCACGCGCGCCTGCGGATCGAAAATTTTCACCACGTCCGAGATGAGTTCCCCAATGCGCACCGGTTTCCTCTCGATCATCAACGATCCGGACTCGATCTTCGAGAAATCAAGAATGTCGTTGAGCACCGAAAGCAAGTGATCCGCCGATGACTGGACAGTCAGGGCGTAATCCCGCTGCGCGGCATCGAGCTGCGTGGTTAGAAGCAATTCCGTCATGCCGATCACCCCGTTCAGCGGAGTGCGGATTTCATGACTCATGGTTGCCAGGAAACGACTTTTCGCCTCATTTGCGGCTTGGGCCGCCGACGTGGCCTCCCTGAGCCGCTGAATCGTGGCATGCAGCCGCTTTTGGTGGAACCAAACTCCAAGACCCGCCGCCACGGAGATCGCCAGGGAACTGAATATCGCCAACAAGGTCGTGTGCCAGATCATCCGGACTTGCTGTTCGTGGAATGAAAGCTCCATGTCCACCCCCGCCACGGCGATGGTCGTGCCTGTCACATCTTTGATCGGTGCGTAGGCGCTTAGGAACGTCCCCCACGGATCCCTCTGCGGCTCCGCCATCACGGTGACTTCGCCGCGGCGCAGGGCGGAGAACAGCTCCGGACTGGCATCGGGATAGGGCTGCATCAGATGGGATTTTTCATCCAACCCGTCGCCATCCACATCACCTGGCGGCGTGGGATCGAGGATGAAATACACCTTCCCGTCGCGCATCACGCAGGTATAGACGAAGCGGAATTTTTCCGGGCCTTCCATCGCATCCTTGACCCGCTGCAATCGGTCGCACGCATCCATATAGGGCGGCGATCCTTGCTGGCTTGGATCCCTGAGCAAATCGTGGGCGGTGGGGTCCACCGTTAGTGCGCAGGCAAGAGCCGCGCGGCGCAACGAATTCCGCATGGAGGCCTCTGCCTCACGGGACATGATTTCATGGAAATTCAACAGCGCCGCGCCCGTCACCAGCAGCAGCACCAATCCGGCTAGAATGCCGTTGAGCAGGGGGTTGAATAGCCTTCTGGTCCCTTTAACTCCGGTGGAATGAGGTAAGTTTCCAATGTGAGGTTCCACGAGCTTCATTTATTCTCAGATGGGTGGAAGCCATTCACACGGAGGAAGGCAATGCAAGATTGCATGAGCTCCAGCAAATCAAAGTCTGACAGATTGTAGGTGCGTGAGTTCAGGAAAGCCAGGTTCTCACGGTTTGCCGGGCCGACAATCCCCCCAATTGGGGGGAAATTCTGATCGCGACCACGGCCCTTTTTTTCAAAAGAAGCCGGGTCACCCTCAATTGAGGGGATTGTAGGTCGGGGTTTTCGGATGAATATGGCCATCGTCTTCCACAGTTCACAACACCCCAACCTCAGTCATGAAACATCTGCTCGCCACCCTGCTCCTCGCCACCCTGCCGGCTTCCGCCATCGTGGTCATCACCTACGCCGAAGATCCAAAAGCCTATCAATCCAGTCTTTCCGGAACCGATGTCTTCGATTTCAACTCCCTACCTGTCGGCAAAAGGAACAAGGTTGTTTGGGACGGGGTCGGATTTTTCAATCAACTCCAAATCCAGAAATTCGACGCGTATGGTGGTGCCCCTGATGCAGCCCGTCCCCTCGGCACCAATTATTCCTTGCAGGGTGCCGGCACCAAGGTTCTCACCAGCACACTGTTCCTCGCCACGGATTCCGCCTACTTCGGAATGTGGTGGTCCGCCGGGGACGCGCGCAACGTGCTCAATTTTTATAATGGGGACGATCTCGTAAGCCGTTTCACCACTTCTTCACTGATGGAGCCACTGCCAGCCGCGTATGACGGCAATCCCCTCAACCGCCAGGTCAACAGCAGCGAGCCCTACGCCTTCATCAACTTCTTCGGGGACGAAAAAACCTCCTGGGACCGCATCGTGTTCAGCAACGACGGTTCCTCCGGTTTCGAATCCGACAACTACACCACCCGCGTCGCGGCATGGGACCCCGCCGTTGATGGAGCGATCAGTGGTGTCGTGGTGGCGAAAGTTTCCGGCACCACCACCACCCGCATCACGGCAGCGGATCTAGCTAAAACACGCTGGAGTCTGGACAAAACCACCGTTTCAAAAGTCCCGGGCGCACCCGCCCCACCTTGGGTCCTGCTTGTCGTTTTCGGGGCCGCATTCATCCTCCGTAATTCCCGCAAACCCGCGGTGGCCTGATCCAACCAAATCCAGCTCATGACCGGTTTTTCCATTCCTTCCCGCAGCCTCCGCACGCTTTGTGCGGCGGGCTTCGTGGCGGCGGCTGTGCTCTTCGCCCAGTCGCAGGACGCGCTTCGGGAAATCACGCGGCCGATCGTGCTGGGAATTCTCCAAACCTGCGGTATGCACGCGGAGGACCGGGGTGAGGTCATGGCCATCGGCCATCTGGAAATCCCGTGGACCCGCGATTGCGCGGGAATCAATCTGCTGCTCATCATGTTGGCTCTTGCCGTCTGGGTGAATCGGGAAGAGCCCGTGGTCCTGAAATTCTGGCTGCGGGTCGCCGCTATGGTGCCCGCCGCTCTCGCCGCCAATGTGCTGCGCGTGCTGAGTCTGATCGGCTATCGAATGATCGCTTATCCTGCGGTGGAAAGTCCGCAGACCCACTATTTTCTAGGGTTTATCTGGATGGTGCCATTCATCACCTTGATTACCCCCCGGGTCGGACGGCCTGCATTCCACGCCTTGTTGGAAACCCTGCATGCCGCTGCCGTCGTCGCCCTTCTCGCCCCCATGACCGGGATGCCCAATGGCACCCTGCTTGCGATCGCCGTCGTTATGGCCCTCTCCCAGTGCCGCGTCCGTCAGGATCTGTGGAACTGGCGGGTGGCATCCACCGTTCTCTGGGCCGCTGCGGGAGCCGCTGTCGCACTGACGAATATGGAATCGTTCTGGCTGCCATGGTTGTTATGCTGCCCGATGATGTTGGATTTCAAGTGGCTGTTTTCTCCGGCAGGGATTCTTGTGATGCTTTCCACGCAATCCATGTTCACCATGCAGACATGGGCACCACCTATCGGCTGGTTGGGCATTGGCCTGGGTCTGTGGTCCTGGGTTATGAAATCCCCCGGCCCGGTGGACTCCCCTCCTGCTGCCACCACTCCTCGGATATCCTTCATCCAACGTGCGGTGGCCGCCGGCTCGGCTTGTTGTTTTCTGGTCCCTTTCCTTGCTTCCACCCTGCTCGCGATCGGCCAGGTCGCCTGGAAGCCGCCTGCCACCGTCGAATCGAGATCTCTGGACAACCAGGGATTCGAAGTCCGTCTGCCCGGTCAGCCCGATAACATTGCTCTCGCTTGCTATGGCGCGGATGGAAAAGACCGTCACCACACCGTTCAGGTTTGTCTCAAGTATCGCGGGACGGATCTCACCGCCAGCGCTGAGAATCCTGCGGTCTACACCGATGGAAAACATTGGCTGCGCGAGTTCTTCCTGCAGGACGGCCAATTGCTTGCCAACTACCCGGCCTATCTAAAAAGCACGTTTCGCCCGGGTTCCGACCCCGGCGTGCACCTGATCTTCATTTCCCCGATGGAATCCGGCACGCCACATGACTTCGCCAGAACGAGCGCCGGACTCGCAGGCTCGTTCTATCAGCTGAGCCTCGCCAGCGCGGCCCAGCCATCGGAAAATGGGTCTGCGGATTAATACAAACCTCGAAATACACCTAACCTTCCCCTGCTTCCAGAAACCGCAGCACGGCCTCGGTCCGGCTTCGGACATGCAGCTTTTGATAGATCTGTTTCAGATAGTCCCGCACGGTTTCATAACTGATGCCCAGCTCGGCCGCCGCTTCCTTGGGGACCATGCCGGTGGCCAGCAGTTCAAGGATTTGTCGCTCGCGTGGTGATAGCGAGGGCAGCGGAATCATGGCTTTCTTCGGGGTTTGGTTTTGAAACGCCCGGATCACCAATCCGGCGATCTCCGGACTGAGCGGAGACCCGCCGCGGTGGGCGGCTTGAATGCCACTGACAATATCACCCGAAGGAGACCCCTTCAGAAGATAGCCGTTCGCGCCAGCTTGGAGCGCACCGAAGACCCGTTCCGCATTCTCGTGCACCGTGAGCACAACGAAAGCCGCGCACGGCAGAATCGCGGAAAGCGCGCGGATGGAGTCCTCCCCGGAAATCCCGGGCAATTCCAGATCCACCACCACCACATCAGGCTTGAGCGCATGCAGCACGGCCAGCGCTTCCTCACCACTGCCCCAAGCCCCGCAAAGGTCGAGATCCGCCTGCTTGGTGATCAGTTTTTCCAATAGGGTGCGCATGATGCGGTCATCCTCAATGACCGCAACACGAAGCGGAGCTGCTTTTCCACCGGGCTGGGACGAGATTGCGCTTGGATTCATAAGTTTTGAATGCGAGGCTTATTGTTCACATCCCTAAGATTCTAGGAACCTCAAATCAATTTGTCGAATGTCAGTTTCAAATCCCAGCCAAGTATTGAG
>JBBRCO010000206.1:0-5347 GCA_038204755.1 Verrucomicrobiales bacterium | reverse complement strand
TCTCAGACTCCTTGTTCTTTCCAACCGCATCAGATTCGATAGTTCCCGGGTCATCCGTGGGCTCTTCGAGATTCACGGTCTCCGCGGCTTCCTTCGCGGCTAGCGCTGCCAGTGTTTCCCTGACTTCATTGAGTTCCTCGTTCCGTTGCTCCTGCCGCGCTTTCTCCGTTAGCATGGCTTTCTCGGTTTTTTCGGTTTTCTCTGCAATTTTCCGGTCTTCGGCTTGTCCGGATTCTTTTGGCTTCAGCAGTTCTCGAAACACTCTTTTCTCGCAAGGCAGCAGTCCTTCCCATGGAAAGTCCTCCATATAGATCTCAGCCTCTTCCTGGCGGCCGGTTTTAACTAAAGTGGCTGCCCGGATCGCACGAAATGCCGGGATTTCGGCAAACCAATCGATGGTGGTGTCACTTGTCAACTTGTCTGCCAGATCGGTCCGGCCTTCGAGGAGTTGGGCAAACGCAACCGTCAGGTTGAGCTGCCGGGTGTTGAACTTTTCGTTGAGTGGCGATAGGACGGACAAAAGCTGGCTGGGCGTTACGCTGCCGATCAGGCAAGCTAGATAGAGATGTTGAGTGACCACATCCAGGTTTCCAGGATCGGCCACCCGATAGACCGAAAGTATTTCGAGAAGCTGGCTGTCCTGCTTATCACGGGCAAGCGTCTCGAATACCGAAGAAATCGATGTGAACAGCGGTAACGGGGTGGACGGACCCCGACGAATCGCCTTCACCCAGATGCCCTGGGCATAATCGTTCATCCCACGATCCGTTGCGTGTCGTGCAAGTTGGATCAGCGAATCGCTGTCCATCTGTTTCTCAGCGTGTATTGAAGCTTCCTGTTCGAATGCGACTTTTGCTCTCTCATCGCCCTTCTGCATGGCAATGTAAGCACGGTCACACAAAATACCCGGGAGGAACACGCCTTCGGGAGGAGAGGCCAGCAATCGATCCCACTCGTCCAGCTTGTGTTGGTTTTCCAAAACCTTGGCCATGAGCGAGAATACTTTCGGATCACCCTTCGCCACGAGTGGTTGAAGGAGTTCTTCCGCCCGGTCGTAGCGGTTGAGAGTCATGTATAAACCGGCCATCGGAAACGGAGCGGTAGCATGGGCGTCCGCAGTTCGAATGAGGATCGCTTCGGCGGCTTCGGGCTTTGCGGCCATTTCACAGCGGGCGAGGCGCAGTTGATTTTCCACCGAAGGCTCCCCACCCGAAGTTTTCAGCCATTCTCCCAGCGCGATGAACGAGTAAGGTATAAGGGCGGACTGCGGGACCTCGTCGATCGAATCGATCAACAGGGGGCCATCAGCCGGGTGGGATGCGATGCGGTCAAAAAGGCGCGCCTGCAGCTCTCGATATGAAACCTCCGTCCCACGAATCGCGAGCATCGAGAGCCGGAAGCGCTCCATGCGCGGGTCGATCACGCCGGTTTGTTTGACGAGCACCGCTTCGATTTCGTTTCCCAGTCTCTCGGCCTTAAGGCGCTCCAGCCAAGGAAACAGGAAATCCGGATCCGCCCTTTCGTTTTCTCGAATGTCCGAGAACCAGGTGATTCCGGCGGATCCCACCGGGCAATCTTTTGCGATCGCCTTCCAAGCGAAGACCCGTTCCGATTTGTTTTGAGTATTCATTGCCAGATAGCCCCGCGCAACGGCCACCAATAAAGGGTCCCGGGCACCCGCTGTCGCCTGCATCAGCAGAGGCATTGGCTCATGGTTTTTGGGGTCCCTGCGCAAGAGCGCGAATGAGAGATCGCGCGCATCGACATTGCGTCCATCCGCAAGAGCGCGCTTTGCAGCCGTCAGGTCCTGTGCGTAGCTGCGGGTGTTGGTGGCCTTGATTGCCCTGCCGTAAAATGGAATTCCCAAGACTGCCAGCAGGCCGATGACGATCATGAACTTCCATAGGAGATTCAGACCCTTCCACGTATCTCGAATCCGATTCCGGAGGCTCACTTTGATGGCCAAAGAATCCACAACGGTCGGCTCACGTGAGAAGAATTTCATGTTAGTTTTCGGCTGAAGGCTGGACCGTAGTCCACTGGACTTGCGGGAGGATTTCTCGGGAAAAATGTTCCCATGCGAGTTCTTCGGAGGGCAGGCCGGTCACCCCCGCCATCAGAACGCGGGTATGCTCCGGCTTGAAGCGGTGGAGGGTGGTCGCCAACCGCATCATCAGCCTGGAGCGGTTGATGGTTCCCAAGTCGAACCCGAAGAAATCCCCGCGCAGGCTGAAACTGCCGGTCCCCGAGGCCCACACCGTTTTGAACACATACATCCCAGCGCCGCCCCGCTGCGCCCGGAACAGCGCGGAATCGAACACCATCCGCCGCTCCCCGCTGCCGGCCTCGCGAGGCGGATAGACCTTTTCCTGCGTCATTCCGACGCTTCCCATGCATTCCTCCGGCACATGACGGAAGGCTTCCAGCGTGTTGGCCACGCTTGTGCGGTCCCACTCCACCCAGGACAGCCGCGTCAGCGGCTGGGCATCTCCGCCCCGCTTGCCGCTCCATCCCCCGCTGCACATGAGTTGCACCTTGGCGGCATCGAAGTCCTTCTGGTTCGGCTCGAAGGTCCTGTCCACCACCGGCGGGGAGAAATGCGGGATGGCCACCGGGCCGTCCGGGCGCGGAGGATTCATCCAGTAATACGAGAATGCCTCCGCCGCCAGCACCGGCAGAAGCGGCAGCAGCAGGATGATTGCCAGACGCCGGAGGTTCATACGGTTGGAACTGCCACGTATTTTTTCACCACCTGTCCGCCTCGCCGCTTGGAATCCATCAGCAGTGCGAGGCCCAGCAGAAACATGGTGCCGACGACGAACGCCGCCATCCCCAGCGGATCGTGAGCCCGCTCGAACGCGGATTCTCCCTGGTTAAAACGGATTTCCGCCAGCGCGCAGGCCCGGGCGACATTCGTGACCCATGCCGCCAGCAAGCCAGCCGCCACCAGAGCGACCCTCAATTTCACGTCCAGTCGCAGCCATTCACCGATGCACAGCGCGGCCATCAAGAGGCTCTGCGCCGAGCGGATCCCGCTGCAACCCTCCGCCACCGCCACCACTTGGCCGGCCAGTTCGAGCTGGTTGCCCAATACGACCACCGGCTTCCCCACCAGTTGGAAAACCCAACTGCTGGCCACCAGTACCCATTGGGTCAGCGTATTCACCAGTATCAGCTCCACACTTCCCAGCATCGGCACGGCGGTCAGCGCAAACAACACCACCGGAATCAATCCAGAAAGCGCGGATTTCCCCGCCATCCTCCAGACGGCGTAAAAAGTGACCACACCCACCACGAATACCTGTCCCCACAGCGGCGTGGTCCAGGATGGATCGGTCCGCAGCAGGGTCCGGAGCGGGGCCAATGCCAGACAAAGCGCCACCAACCCCACCGCGACTGTCCAGCCAGCCAGCGGCTTGCGCGCCAACACCGGCCAGGTGCGCCAGCGACGATAAAAAAACCACAGCGCCAACGGCGGCACATACCAGCCGAAGTCGTAGTATTCCCCGTAAAGCCAGCCGTAGCTGGCCGTGTGGAACACCTGAGCCCACAGCGCCAGCAACAGCACGGTCCAAGGCGTCCAGGACGGGCGGGACGGGAAGTGTGCGGGCAAGTTCATCGCAGTGGCAAACAGTCGCCATGGGCACTTCCGCCGATCAAACGCGGTTCTGTGTCGGTTTCGTCACCATTACTTCGCCGGAGCGCCTAAATCATTGTGGCACAAACGTCACATCCTGTTCTTTGACGGTGGCGGCCGGAGACTGGTGTAGTTCCGCTGCCTAGGGGGAGACTTCTGGCATCCCCCAACCCAACACAACCATCGAAAACATCATCATGAAATCCACCTTTAAAACGGCGATCCTCCTGTTCTCAGGACTTGCCATGCTTGCGACACCGGCAATGGCTGTCACCACCACCAATGGCGATCTGCTCGTTGGTTTCTATCAAATCATCGGCGGAGCCGTTCAGACCAACACCTACACTTACAATCTGGGTGCCGCGTGGCGCTACCGCGAAAACACCCTGAACGACATCTCGGTGACCACGGTGAACACCGGCTTGGTAAGCGGCAATATCGGCGCTGACCTCTCCACCGCCTTCGGTAACAACTGGGCAGATTCCGGCACGGTTTACTGGTCCATCTATGGTGGCACGGATCAAACCACTGTTGGAGCCTTCAACGGTGACGTTGCCAGAAGTTCCTATATCTCAGTGCCCACTACAAGCAGCTACACCGGTCTAGACTCCACGACTAACATTCCAGTCAACGGCGGATCGCGCCCCGCCCTCTCCAACAGCATCGAGGCGATTCGGACCTTCGCCAACGGCGCGGGAACCAACGTCGGCAATGCCGCCGGGGCGATGATCAACAAAACCCGGGACAACACGCTGGACGCATTCTTCCCGCCTAACGTCCCTTCGCAATTGTCGCTGGGTTCGGAGCTCCGCGGCCTGTTTGGTGCCGGCACCATCACCGGCGCCCCCGGACTCGAAGGTGCGCTCGACGTTTATCGCTACACCAATTCCGTCGTTGCCGCCGGCGTTGATCTTACCGTCGGACGGACTCCCGGGAACGCCACACTCGGAACTGGCCAATACATCGGGACATTCACCATCGATACCGCAGGCAACCTCGGCATCGGTCAGATCTCCGCGATTCCTGAGCCTTCCGGCGCACTTGCTCTTGGCCTCATCGGCACCATCGCCGGACTTGGCTATCGCAGCCGCCGTTCCAACAAACTCGCTTGAACCCACAAAACCCACCAATAAACCAACAATATGAAACTTAAATCATCCCTATTCATCGTTGCCGCCACCGTCGGCCTCGCCGCTTCTTCCCAGGCACAAGTGATCGACATCGTCGGTTCGACCGCTGGTCGGGCTGCGGTGATCAACAACGTGCTGGCCCTCGTCAATGAGACCAGCGTCGCCTACTCCGGAGCGAGTGCGACGGCGTCGAACCAAACGATCATCCAAGGCACCTACCTCGGAAACCCGGTCACCATCCGCTTCAACTTCACCGGCTCTGCTGCGGGTGTGAACCAAGTTGCCAATCAAATCGCCACCGTTCAGTTTTATAAGGCCAACATTACCACCAACGGTGCACTTGATTTCCCTGGGGCATTGAATGTCAACGCTGAGACCAGTGCTCCGGAAATCGGCTACTCGGACGTGTTCCAAAGCACCACCGCGTTCCAAGTTCCCGCTCTTGCGGTTGAGGATGAAGTCTCCGTCATCCCGTTCCAGTTCTTCAAGACTGAAAACGGTGCCGCCGGCCTCACCAACGTCACCAGCCAACAGATTCGCCAACTATTCGGTGGCCCAGGTGAAGCACCGCTTTCCCTGT
>JBBRCO010000205.1:0-5361 GCA_038204755.1 Verrucomicrobiales bacterium | reverse complement strand
GGCGACGATTTTGCTGATTTTCACGGGGGGATATAAGTTGGGGGGGAGGGAAACGCACTTTTCCGCCGGTCCTCTCAAGCAACGCTTGCGAAGGAGCGAACGATTCGGGACGGATCAAATCCGGACCGGGCCGCCTGAGGTCTCACTAGGACGTTCAACCTCAGGTAAAGTGATATGTGGAAGTGAATTTTCGGATCGGGGAGAACCTTGAACTCGCCTACATAGTTCACCATTCCTGACAAAACTGAAAGTTCGATTTTCCACGCAATCGCGTAATAAATTTCAGCCCTTCGAAATCCCGAACCGTCGCTCCAGTTCGCGCAATCCGAACTCAGTTAGAGTAGGGCCGCCGTCCGATGCACAATACGGAAGATCGCATTGAAAAAGCTCCGCCAGCAGCGGCTGAGTCTCTACCAATCGAGGAACCGCCAGCGCCGACGCCCGTTTCGCCAGCATTTTTGCCAGCCGGTCAAAAGCGAACCGGCTGCCGGGCGACGGATCGTGCAGCAGCTCATCCATCAGCGCACCGAGGAACGAACGCGGTTCAGCGATGTGCAGACAGGCAGGGATGCTTCTAACTTGCAGCGTATTGCCACCGAATGCCTCGACCTCGATCCCCGCGTCCTGAAGCGCCATCCGCTCGCGCAGCACGAGATCCAGATCCCGTGGATCCAGTTCCAGCAATACCGGCACCAGCAGCCCCTGCGTTTCCAGCCCGGCTGCGTGCTGGGCGAGCAGCTTTTCATAAAAAATCCGGTCGTGCGCCGCCTTCGGATCGAACAACACCAGCCCGTCCTCGCTTTCCAATAGCACGAACCGCTGGTGCAGCATGCCGATGATCCGGAAATCCGGCCCCGTCACCGCAGCGGGCGCTTCCACTTCCTCGTCGGGTGCCGGAGCCACCGCCGGTTTCTCCCAATCTACCAGCAGCGGCTGCGGCGCGCGGAAAGCCGCCGCCGGAGCCGCCGGAGCCGGATTTTCCTGAAAACCCGCCACCGCATCCACCGTCCGGGACTCGACTCCCGGCGCGACCACCGGTGCCGCAGCCGGCCGCAGACCGTCCGCCACCGCTTGTAAAATCGCCTCCCGCACGTCGATCGGCCGATGAAACCGCACCTCGCGCTTCGCCGGATGCACGTTCACGTCCACCAGCGTCGGCTCCAGATCGAGCCAGAGCCACGCCGCCGGATACATGCCGTCCGCCAGGGCGCCTCGGAATCCCTCCGCCAGCGCCCGGGAAATCACACTATCCTCCACCGGCCGACCGTTCAGGAATACATACTGGTGCCGCCTCCCCTTCCGTGCGTGGCTGGCCGGCAGCACGAAACCTTCCACGGAAATCCCGTTGCCATGCGTCAGCGGCAGCGCGACGAGCTCCCGCGAAAGGTCATTTCCCAACAACTGCCGCACCCGGTCCACCGCCTTGGCCGCCGGTGGCAGATCGAAAATTTCCCGATCATCCCGCCGCAACCGGAAGCGCACATTCGGCGCTGCCAGTGCGTGCAACCGTAACTGATGCTCCACATGGGCCGATTCCGTGCTCTCCGCTCTCAAAAATTTCCGCCGCGCCGGCATGTTGAAAAACAGCGCCCGCGCCTCGATCACCGTGCCCGGCGCACAACCCGCATCCCTCACGTCTCGCACTTTTCCGCCATCCACCAAGATCTCCGTCCCTGACACCGCATCCGTTTCCCGCGTCACCATCCGGAATCGCGACACACTCGCAATGCTCGGCACCGCCTCCCCGCGGAAACCCAGCGTCCGGATCGCCGCCAGGTCCCCCGATGTCCGCAATTTACTCGTCGCATGCCGTTCCAGCGAAAGCAGCGCGTCCTCGCGCGACATCCCGCAGCCATCGTCGCTCACCCGGATCAGCGCCGCGCCGCCTTGATCCATGTCCACCCGGATTTCCCGCGCCCCGGCGTCGATGCTGTTCTCCACCAGTTCCTTCACCACCGAGGCCGGGCGCTCCACCACCTCGCCCGCAGCCACCTGGCTGGCGAGAATGTCGGAAAGCACACGGATTTTTTGCACGGAAGGAGACGTAAGACTCAAAACCGCAAGACACAAGGAGCAAGACTCAAGACGACAAGACACAGCACGTAAGAAAAGATGAAGAATCTCCGATGCGGTTTCTTCTCTTCCTCTTGTGTCTTGCAGTCTTAAGTCTTGTGTCTTCTCGTCTTGTGTCTTGTCTCTTCCCCTGCATGGCTGGCTTTTTCAAATCCCTCCTCAACAAGATCACCAATCGCGCGGAAATCGATTGGGATGAACTCGAAGCCGATCTCATCAGCGCGGATCTCGGCATCGGCCTCACCACTTCCATCATTGACGAGCTCCGCAACCAAGGCCGCGAGGTTTCCGCCGACGATGTCGTAGAAGTCACCCGCCGCCAGCTCGCGGAAAAACTCGATGCGGATTTCCTCGCCCCCACCCCACGCTCTGATGGGAAACCGTTCGTCATTCTCATCGTCGGCGTCAACGGCACTGGCAAAACCACCTCCTCCGCCAAGCTCGGCCTCTGGCTTCACAAGCGCGGCCACTCCGTCATCTTCGCCGCCGCAGACACCTTCCGCGCCGCCGCCGTCGAGCAACTCCAGCGCTGGGGCGACCGCCTGAAACTCCACGTCGTCAAAGGAAATCCGAACGCCGATCCTTCCTCCGTCTGTTTCCACGCCCATCAGAAAGCCATCGCCGAGAAAACCGAATTTCTCATCTGCGACACCGCCGGCCGCATCCATACCCGCCACAACCTGATGGAAGAACTCGGAAAAATCCGCCGCACCCTCGCCAAGCAGGACGAAACCGCGCCGCACCTCACATTGTTAGTCGTCGATGCCACCACCGGCTCCAATGCGATGAACCAAGCGAAGGAATTCCACAAAGCCAGCCCGCTCGATGGCCTCATCGTCACCAAGCTCGACGGCTCCGGCAAAGGCGGCATCGCCGTCGCCATCCAGGACCAGCTCGGCATCCCCACCCGCTTCCTCGGCACCGGCGAGGAGCCCGAAGCCTTCACCATCTTCCGCCGCGACGCCTTCGTGAAAGAAATCCTCTGACGGATCAACGCCTGCCCTCTTTACAAGAACCGAAAACCATCTAATTTTCCCTCTGTCATGAAAAACATTATCGCACTCGCAACCCTGCCGTTTCTCCTCGTTTCCTGCGCCCAGGACAGCCTCACCGGTGACACCTACTCGCGCAGCGAGGCCGGCGTCGCCCAGACCGTCAGACAAGGCCGCATCACCTCGATCCGCTACGTGAAAATCGAAGGCGGCTCCACTGCTGGCCTGATTCTCGGCGGCGTGGCCGGCGGAGTGCTCGGCAACCAGGTCGGCGGCGGTGCCGGCCGGACGCTGGCCACTGTCGGCGGTGCCGGACTCGGAGCCGCTGCCGGATCGCACGCCCAGAAGGCGATCAACAGCCGCCAGGGCATTGAAATCCAAGTCCGTCTCGACGGCGGCGGCGGCACGCTTTCCGTCACTCAGGAAGTGAATCCCCGCGAATCGTTCTCCGAAGGCGACCGCGTCCGCGTGCTCTACAACGGCGGCCGCGCACGGGTAAGCCACTGAGACCGTCCGTGACACGGGCATTCCTGCCTGTTCTATCATCGTCACCCGCAAACACGATCTCCGAGCCCTGGTAGGGATTTCCATACCGGGGCCGGAAATCAAAAGACAGGCCGCTCAGGGCCGCTTTTCATCCAGTGCATGGATGAGCGCGGTGATGTTCTCACGGGCCGCCCCTTCGGTGGCCTTGCGCACGCGCACCGCACCGACGAACGCCTCACCCAGCGGCGCGGTGTAAGTGGATTTGATGCTCTTGCGCCAGATGATCGATCCATTCCGCTTCAGGGCGTAACTGACCTCCATGCTTACCCGCATGCTGATGCCCACCAAAGGCTGCTCGACGGAGGTAATGAAGGCCTCAATCTGATAGCCGCCCCCACCGGCGCTCTTGAACATGCCGCTCTTCACCAGGGAGGACTCCAGGGCCTGCTTGAAATCCTCGTCGCTAACGTTCGCCAGCACGCTGCTGCGGGCACCGCCACCGCTAACAACGGCGCGCACCGGCTGGTTCGTGCGGTGAGCTGCGGTGGCATTGGCAGGAACAAGGGCGGCAGTGTCCATGCTGCCGGCACAGCTCACGAGCAAGCAGCTCAAAATACCGGTGGACGCAAGGATGATGGATTGGATCTGTTTTTTCATGATGACTGGAGTAGCTTGGTGAGGGTTTCGCGAACCATTTCCTGCTGCGACTTGCGGACGAGCGAGGTGCGCACGGTTTTAGCAACGGCAAGAGTGGCATCTGAGCCTGGCTCCCGGAGCTGGACGTCCAGGCTGATCATATACATGGTGATGTCCCACATCCATTTGTCCTTGTAGGTGATGACGGCATCCACCTTTCCGGAAGGCGATTGCGCGGAACCGGCGGTGGCGCGGTATCCCATCTGCTGGAGCTCCGTGACGATCGCTTCGCCGAGTTTGTAGTCATCGTCGCTATCCTTGCGGACGTAGAAAGTCCGCATCCTGATGACTCCGGAATCGCTGAAGCCCGGCGACAACTGGCGGGTGTTTTCATGGACGGCGCAGGAAGGAAGCGCGGAGAGAAGCGCGAGGCCGGCACCGAGTTTGAGGATTTGTAGCAGACGCTGCCTTGATGGGATGGGGTATTTCATGATGGTCGAACTGGTTGAGAGAAAATCTAGCAATCCATCGAAATCTGTCAGCCACAAATACCAGCCGGATCCTATCATTGACCAATCACCGATTGCTATCGCCCCAGGTCCAGCCACTGCCAGTGCCAGTGCCATATTCCCGCAGGTGATCCGCGCAATACTCCCGGCCGTCGCTGCCCACGCGGAATTCCATTCCGGGATCGTCCGCGAGTTCACCGCCGCCATCGCCCATGCCGGAGCAAACGTCGAGGAACTCACCACCGGACTCGAAAGCGCCCCCATGAGCGGCCACCCGATGTTCCGCGCCCACGGCATCGTCTCCATCGCCGAAGACACAGAAACAGAAATCCTCATCACCGCCATCGAGACCCTCGGCGGCGATCTGACGGTGGATTTATCGATCTGAGGGAAACCATGGAGGGCGATGATGAGCAGAAGGGGAGCACACGCACCCTCTCTTACGATGTAATGGCCGACCTTGTGGGCAATTGATCGGGCTCCAAGGTGGTCACGCCGCTGTTCGTTTTTTCAGGAAATACCACGCTGCCGCCACGCATAGCAGACAGGCCGTGAAAATCCCTGCGATCAAGAACGGCTTGCCCGCAAAGGCCGCCGGAGAAGCTGCCTCAGAACCGGAAGTTGATTTTTTCTGGCCTATAGCGCGCTCCTCGTCACGCTTTCGG
>JBBRCO010000204.1:0-5369 GCA_038204755.1 Verrucomicrobiales bacterium | reverse complement strand
GGGATGCGTCCGGCGTCCATTTCCCGCGAGAACCACTCGTCGAACATCAGGCAGTGCCGGGAGAGCTCCACCGCATCTTTCTTTTCCGCGCCACGCAGCAGATCCGGGTATTCATCGCGAAAGGTGAGGATCGCCGACGGCTCAATCCCTATCAACGGAGTGGTTTCCGAGACGATCCCTTTGAGCAATGAAACGTTTTTATAAGCGATCCCGCGAGCATGACGGAGGAAGCCCTTGGACAAGGCGGAGCGTCCGCTTTCGAGATGACGCGGGATCACCACCTCGTATCCGAGTCCCTCCAGCAGTTCGATGGCAGCAATACCTATCTCGACGTCGAAGGTGTTCGTGAATTCATCACAGAACAAACACACGCTTCCGTTAGGAGCCGGGAGATGGCGCAGCGGACGGCGTGCGAACCATTTGCGCAGGGTGGTTGTCCCTAGCAGCGGAATCGTGCGGTCCGGATGGAAACCGGAGATGCGGTTGGCGAGCCGCCGCAGGATCGGCGTGCCGAATACGCAATTCCATGCCCATGGTGCGAACGAAGCAAGCCCAAGCAATTGGGGAAATGCGGCGATCATCCGGGCGCGCAATGGCGTGCCGCGCGAGTCGTAATAGTTTTGTAGAAACTCGGCCTTGAGCTTGGCGATATCGACGCTGGACGGGCACTCGGATTTGCAAGCCTTGCAGGAAAAACAAAGATCCATCACTTCCTTGATCTCATCACTGGCGAAAGGGCGCGACGGGTCTTGCGGGTCATTGAGGATCTGGCGCAGCATGTTGGCGCGGGCGCGGGTGGTGTGTTTTTCCTCGCGGGTCGCCATGTAGCTCGGGCACATGGTGCCGCCAGCCAGTGGCCCCTTCCGGCAATCGCCCGAGCCGTTGCACTTCTCGGCAGCACGCACCACTCCATCGGTGTCGCTGAAATCGAAAACCGTTTCGTATTCCGGTGTTGTATGACCCGGCGTGTATCGCAGCGAAGTATCCATCGGCGGCGTGTCCACGATTTTGCCTGGGTTGAAAATGCCGCGCGGGTCAAACAGCGCCTTCACCTGGCGCATGAGTTCATAGCAATGTGCGCCGACCATCAGCGGGATGAACTCGCCGCGCAGGCGTCCGTCGCCGTGCTCGCCGCTGAGCGAGCCGCGATATTTTTTTACTAACAAAGCGATGTCAGTGGCCACGCTGCGGAACATTTTCAAACCCTCCGGCGTCTTGAGATCGAACAAGGGACGGGTGTGCAGCTCGCCCGTTCCGGCGTGGGCGTAATAGACACAGCCGATGCCATATTTGTTGCGCAGCAGCTCATCGAACTCGGCGATGTAGGCCGGCAGGTCGCGCACGTCCACGGCGGTGTCCTCGACGACTTCGCGCGGTTTGGCATCGCCGGGGATGTTGCTCATCAGGCCTTGGCCGGCACGGCGCAATTCCCAGACCTTGTTGCCCTCCGCATCCCAGAGCACTGGCGTGGCGTAGCCGAAGCCGGCTTCCTTCCAGGCAGCGATCACCTCTGCCACCGCCGCTTCGGCATCGGCACGGTTGTCGCGGCGGATTTCCACCACCAGAATCGCGCCGGGATCACCGACAACGAACGAGCGGTTGCGCGCTTGGGCGAGGTTGGATTTCGTGCAGTCGAGGATATGGCGGTCGATCAGCTCGCAAGCGCTCGGAGCCTGGGGCAGTGCTAACAAATTTGCGTGGAGCGCCTCATTGATCGAGGAGAAATGGCCGCAGACCAGCGCGGCGTGGGGCGGCGGCAGCGGCGAGCAGTCGAGCTCGATCTCGGTGGTGAAAAACAGCGTGCCCTCGGAACCGGCGATGAGCTTGCAGAGGTTGAATGGCTTGTCGGACAACGGATCGAAGACCTCGGCGTCCATCAGCAGATCGAGCGCGTAGCCGGTATTGCGGCGCGGGATGGAGGTGAGCGGAAAATTCGCGGTGATTTGCGCGCGGTTTCCCGGGTCGGAAAGAAGCGCACGCAGCTCTTGATAGATCGAAGTTTCAAGTCCGGCGGGACCGCTGCATTTCGCCTCGAACTCGGCGCGGCTGAGCGCTTCGAAAATGGCTGCCGTGCCATCGCTGAGGAAGCCGCGCACGGAGATGAGGTGATCGCGGGTACTGCCGTAAACGATCGAGTTCGATCCGCAGGAATTGTTACCGACCATGCCGCCGATCATCGCGCGGTTCGCGGTGGAGGTTTCCGGCCCGAAGAACAAGCCGTCACCGGCGATGGCGTGGTTGAGTTCATTTCTAACCACACCCGGTTGGACGCGGACGCGGCGGGTGGTGCGGTCCACCGAGAGGATTTTGGTGAAATGTTTGCAAATATCCACCACCAGTCCGCTGCCCACGCATTGGCCTGCGAGCGAGGTGCCGGCGGCGCGGGGGATCAGGCCGAGCGCATTGCGGTTGGCAAACCGGATAATTTCTGTTAGATCCGCTTCGGTTTTTGGGAACACAACGCCGACGGGCATTTCCTGATACTCGGAAGCGTCGGTGGCGTAGAGGCGGCGCAGCGTGCTGCCGGTGTGAAGTTCACCAGCGATGCGTGAGGCGAGTTGCCCGAAGGGAATGATGCTCATGGTGTACGATCTAATCGGGCAATCCAGCGGCCCAGCGCTGGAGAAAATTCACAAGTTCCGGATGGCTGGCGCTGCGGGCGTTGCGCACGAAAAACCCGGAAACCGCGCAGCCCAGCGCAAGCGCTTCAGCGTCGCCGAGATCCAGCGCAAGGCCGAAGCAGAAGCCGGCGTTGAAGCGATCACCTGCACCGGTGCTCTTTTTCGGATTCGGGCAAAACAGACTGGCCTGGACGAAGCCGCCGCTGGCAGAGGCGCTCACGGCAAAGGGGATGCGGTGGATCACCACGCGGCTGATGCCGAGCCGTTCACGCAGGGCGAACGCCTGCTGCAAGGTTTCCTCCGGCGTAGCCTCGTTAGAGAAAGAAGGCAAGTCATGCAGGCGACAGAGGATGTTCGCCTCATTGCCATTGAGCCCGAGGGTGACCGGTCCGCCTGCCTCGAAGTCAGGCAGGATGGCGGCCATTTCACGGATATCTTCCGCCGAGCGACTGGATGGATCCACCAGATCGATGAAAATGTCCGGGCGCTGGGGGAGTTTTGAAAACACCTCCTGCTGGAGCATGCGCCAAACGCCGCTCATGTGCGGATAGAGTGTCCAATCCGTTAGTGCGATGACATGGGCAGCCGCACAAGCGGCGGCAAAGCGTCCGTCTGTTAGCCGCCCGCGCACCGCTTCCGGTGTGAATTCGGCGAGTTGTTCCACCGAACTGAACATCAGTTTGCCGTCGTTAAATTCGAAAGCGAGCGTCCTACCGGGTTCCCTCCCCCACGAGTGAAATCCCACGCACTTGTCCGCGATCTCGCGAAACGCTGGATGCTGGGGTTCGCCCAGCGTGGCGAACACCTCCATCGTCACGCCAAGGCTGGCCAGGCCGTCGGCCAGATTGACCGCGCAGCCACCGGGATGCACCGCATTGACGACGATCTCGCGTAAGCTGCTGTGCCCGGCAGCGGCGGTCACCATTTGGCCGAAGGCGGCGATGTCAGTCACGGCTTCGAAGGCATCGAGCGAGGTTCTCTCACCGACGAGCGTGATCATTTCATCGATGAATCCATCGAAGCCGGCGACCATCCGGCAGGCTGCCGGATCGGACGCCGCGATGTGGCTGGCGAGAGCGTTGAGTTCAGGGGAGGGCTTCATGAATGTATCATAGTGCGACCACCTGCCTGGTGCGTTGTGATTCCAATGCCGCGGCGAAAAGCACATGACTCGCACGCGCTTCCTCCGGGGTCACGCAAGCGAAACGTCCGCCGAGTGCTCCCGCGCGTTCCGCGAGATAGGCGGCCCACATTTGTTGGAAACAATCGGGAAAACCTGGCTCGAAAATCCCGCCGGTGATCGCCTTGAACGGTCCGTGGAAGCCGATGTCCGTGCGCTGCCAGCTCTGCTCTTTGCCGCGGGTGAAGCTCCAGAGCGTCTTCGGCTCGCGCGTGCTGTATCGCACTCCACCGTCGGTCCCCAGCACTTCAAAAAACCATGAATTCATCTCGCCCGGCGCGAGGCGTTTCATCTCCAAGCGCATCGGGACCTCCTCACCTGCGATTTCAACACCGGTGTGCAGCGTGGCATTGTCCCACGTATCGCACACCGCCATGCCACCCTTGCCGTCAGGCCGCTGTGGATAACCTTTCTGAAGCTGCGCAAAGACATGCTTGGGCTTCCATCCGAGGCGGAATGGCACATGCACCGCGTGCATCCCAAGATCGCCCATCACGCCGATCTCGCCGCACAACGAGGAAGACCGTTTCCAATTCGCCGGTTTCGTGGGGTCCAGATCGCTGCTGTGTAAAAAGCCCGAATGAATCTCCAGGATGCGGCCCATGCCACCCGCCTTGACGATTTCCATCGCCCGCTGCACACCCGGCAAAAAGGGAAACTCCGAGCTGCAGCGCACGAAACGCCCGGAGCTTTGCACTTTGGCGAAAATGGATTCCGCCGCAGCGAGGTCGGCTCCAAACGGTTTCTCCGCCAATAGATCCTTCCCTGCATCCAGAACCTGCAAATATAGCTTTTCATGCAGCGAATGCGGCACCGCGACGTAAACCACGTCGATCTCCGGTGAGGCGAGAAGCTCCGCCGCATCCGCCGTGAGCACACGCACCGAGGGGATCTGGCGGAACCATTCCCGCGCTGGCTCGGAAATATCGCACACCCCTGCCAGCTCCGCTCGCACAGGATGATCCTCCAGCGCAAACCAGCGGCCGAGCGCGCTCGCCACTTCGCGGCCCATCAGGCCGCCACCGATGATTCCTACGCGGACCAACGGTTTCATGATGCGTCCTCCTGGAGATATTCTGCAGCCTGCGCTGCCGTGGCATTTTCATGCACGAGGCTCATCAGCGCACGCGTGATCCGGGCGGGATGCGTGTGCTGGATGACGTTGCGGCCATAAACGATGCCGGCGGCACCGCTGCGCATGAGCACTTCGGTGCGTTCCAGAATTTCCTCATCCGAGGCTTTGCCACCGCCGCGCACGAGCACGGGGACGTCGCCCGCTGCCTCGATGACGGCACCGTAAAGCGAAGGGTCGTCGGTCGGATCGGCCTTGATGATATCCGCGCCCAGTTCCACGCCTTGACGCACGAGATGGCGGATTTTTTCCACATCGCCATCCACCATGTAACCGCCCGCTTTTTCGTTAGGTTGGAATACCAGCGGTTCGACCATCATCGGCATTCCGTAGCGGTCGCTCTCGCGTTTGAGCTGGATGATGTTTTGAATACACTGGTCGGTGACGCCCGGCGCGCCGGGGATTTGAAAAAGATTCACGCACATGCAGGCGGCGT
>JBBRCO010000203.1:0-5420 GCA_038204755.1 Verrucomicrobiales bacterium | reverse complement strand
CTCCGTCATCCTCCAGCCTCTCGCGGGAGAATATGCCGCCCGCCGCTCCGTCCTGGAGTCCCTCCCCTTCCCCACTGGCTACGGCGTGGAAATCGCCCATCTCATCGATCTCGCAGCCGCCGGAAAACTCGACAGCATCGCCCAGACCGATCTCGTCAAACGTGTGCACCGCAACCGTGACGACGACGAGCTCGGGCAGATGGCATTCGCCATCCTGCGCGTGGTGATCCGGCGCCTCGAGCGTGATGGGAAACTCACCCTCGCTGAGAGTCTGACCGATCTTTATCAATCATGGTGGATCGACGGTGAGAGCATTGAACCGCTCACCCGCCGGATTCCTGAGCCGGAGCGGCCTCCGGTCACGGGTCACGCTTGAGCTGTTTCACCCGGATGTTCCGGTATTCGATTTTCATCGGCGGGCCGACGTGGACCTGCACGCCCAACAAACCGCTGAGTTTGCGTTTTTCAAGATCATCGTCGCGGACTTCAGACATGAGGACGCCATTGGTGAAATGCTGTAACAGATTACTGCGGGCGATGATGTGCACTTGATTCCAGTCGTTCTTCAGGACCTTCTTCTGCAATTCCGCACGGTCGCCCAGCTCTTTCGCAATCACCGGCTTTCCTCCGGGTGGAAGAATGACGCTCTGCCCGCGGTAGGCGAGAAATGTCCGGCCGCGTTCCTCGTAGTTCTGGCCGCTCCATTGATCCTTGCCATCGATATCGTCCTGATAGCCCTGCATCGCCCATTTCACGCCGGGCACTTCGATACTTCGATAGTTGATGCCGCTGTTTCCTTCGGCGGAAACGCGGTATTCCAGCTTGAGTTCGAAGTCGCCCAACTCGCCACCCCGCCAGATGATGAAGGAGTTCTCTTTGAGAAGATTGTCCTCTCGGACCTCGCCGACGAGGGTGCCATTCTCTGCTTTCCAATATTCAGGATCCCCTTCCCAGCCCTTGAGCGTCCCGTCGAAAATCGACTCGAAGCCCTCCGTGTCAGCCGGTAATCCGGCTTCTCCAACAGAAGCCATTTGAAAAAGAAAAACCATCGAACATGCTAGGGTCCATTTCATAAGCGGCTTGTATCCCGGCGTCCACGGGATTGCGAGCAGATATCATGAATCCCATCGCCTGCCGCGCCGCCACTTGGAGAGGGACCGGGAGGGAACCTCGCTCACGAGGCCACCGGACGCAAAACACAGGGCGTCCTGGGTCACGTCATTTCCACCGACGCCTCTCTCGAACTGATGGCCGCCAGGGTTGGCGACGGGATCTATTCCTCTCAGATCATGCTACCGTGCGCCGCGCGACTTCAGCCAGAGCATGGCCTGCCAATGGAGGAGATAGAACACCTTGAGTCTCCGTGCCATTTCTAATCGGCCACTGGATCCCGAGCGCCCGCCGTTGGCGGATCTTGTTGGATAGGGATCATGACGGGCGGTCATTCGATGAATGAGCTCGCAGTCTGCGGGAGCAGCACGTCGAATTTCATGCCCTTGAGATTGGGGCGCAACGCTGCGGGAAAGTCCGAGGCCCGGACGAGCAGGCGGATGATTTTTCCGCCGACGGAGCGAGGGTCGTCGATGATGCTGTCCACCAGCGCGCGGGTCACGGATTTCCCGTCGGAGGAGCGGATCGGCAGTTTGTCGCTGGGTGAGATCGTCGCCGCGAGAGGAGCGGGCACGATCACCGGAACCGAGAAGGTGTTTTCATCGCTGATGGTGAAGACGTGGCTGGCGAAATTGACGTTTTTCCCGACTTCCAAGACGATTTCCGAAACAATGCCGTCCACCGGAGCCTTCATGAAACGCTTTTCATACTGGTCCTTCCAATAGTCATATTGGATCTGTTGGACGTTCTCGGTTTCGAGCTGAATTTCATAGTTCGCGCGATACATTTTTTCCATGGCCACCGCCCAAGCGAGGCGGGTTTTCTCGGCCTTGCGCTTTTCCACCTGTTCTTCGGTTTCCTCGCGGGTGACGGTCCACGCCTCAGCCTGGCCCTCGGCGGCGTCCACATTCGCCTTGGAATCAAGGGCGCGCTTCGCAAGGGCGAGTTGGAGCCGGGTGGCGTCGAGTTCGGTGTGTCCGAGGAGGTCACCCTTTTTTACGACGTCGCCGGACTTCACGAAAATCTCAGTCATCACGCCGGGAGCGGCGGCCCGTATCTTTTCCGAAATCCGGACGGCGCCGGTGGACTTGAAAAGCAGCTTCTCGCCGGGTTCGGTCTGATAGATTGACTGGGCAGTGACGGCACTCGGCTGCATGAATGCGGCCACCGCCATGATCGCAATTCCGGTTCTTCCGATTTCAGGCACCGTCATGATAGGGGCTCATACGCCTTTCCGGCGGCGCCCCTTTCAGCGTGGAGAGAATCGCCTTCCAGCGCCGCCCCCTTGCCATGGACGACATCGGGCGCCTCAAAAGGAAAAGTGGCACGGCGGCGATACGGAGCCACCAGGTTCAGTTAGACCATTTCGGCTGATTGCGGACTTCCACTTCGTTTCCGACGCGGGTGAGGAGGTTGATTTCCTCCATGTCTTCGGTTTTCAGCACAATGCCGTGGGGTGCCTCCGCCGCCGGGCCGGTGTAGCCGCGGATCTGGAGGGGCGGTTTTCCAAACTGGATGATCTTGGCGGCGGCGCGGTAGTCCGGGGAGGGAAGTATCACGCGTTTTCCACCTGCTTCGGCGGCTTTGGAATTGATAGGGCTGTGTTGATTGGCGAGAGCGCCGGTCACCCCAAGATAGACGATGTTATACTCGCGAATGAAACGGCCGCCGTCCCAGAGTGAAAGTGCCTTGCGTTGGGGCTCGATGAGGATCCGGAACTCCAGCGGCATGACGATGAGTTCCTCACCGGGTTGGATGCTTTTGAGCTCAAGCATGCCGTTGAGGTGCATGATCATGTCGAGGTTGGTCTTGTGTTCAGCGGCGATGCCGAAGAAGGAGTTGCCCTTTTTGACGACGTGGGTTTTTTTGCCGTCCATGTGGGAGAGGGAGAAAATTTCGTCGAGGTTTATATCACCAACGATCCGGCGGGCGACAGGTGCGGAGGGCGACGTGGGGTAAACGTTGACGATGGAAACGAGCTTTTCGCGGGCTTCGTTGAGCTTGCCGAGGGCGAGGAGTTCGTGGGCTTTCTGGAAGGCTTTCTCTCCCGGATCGATGTCGGGGAGCTCGGCGGAATCGAGCATTTTCGCGAAGTCGGTGTCGGGCTGTTTGTTGACGACTTCGGAGGGATTGGGGATGATTTTCGCAAAAATCCCACCGAGTGGCGCGACGACGACATGATAGGCGAGCATGCCGGTGAAGGTCATGACGGCGAGCACGCACAGGGCTGCGAGAATCTTGAGGAACGTCCAGAAACTCATGGGCACATGCAGGAGATCTTCAGATAAGACCGCGGCGCTTGAAATCGAATGCGTTGATCTCATGGGAGCGGAGGATCATTTCGAAGGAGAACTTCAGGATGGAGATTTCCCAAGCGTCGTCAACGCCTTCAATGACGGCGAGCGAAGGATTGCCGCTTCTGCGGATGTCTTCTAGCACCCGCTCGCGGACGGCATCGATGGAGTCGTGGACGATCTCCTCGTGGACGTTGCCACGGCGGAACTGGAAGCCGTATTGGAGGAAAGCAAGGTCCCTGCCCTCATCGCGGAATTTTTCTATCAGTTTGTCGAAACGGGCGCGGGCTGAGGGATCGAAGCCGTCGAGCTGGACCTCGTTATAGGCGGACGGCCGGAGGATGCGCGGGCGCATGGCCTCGACCTCGCCAGTGCGGATCCTGACCTCGCCGGTGCGGTCCATCAGCTCGCTGATGAGCTGGAACTCGAAGCGCGTTTCGCCAAATGTATCGATGCGACGGTCCGGCTCACGGAGAACCTTCGTCGTTTCTAGCGCGTAGTGGATATCGTCGGGCGAATGCATGGCGTGGGAGGATCTCCTGGATCTGCTGGAATGCAAAGAAAAGGGCGGACATCCGTGAGGAGGCCGCCCTTTTGCAAAGTTTTGCCAAGCGGAATCAGGCTTGTTGGCTGGTGATGTAGGTGATCACGTCACCGACCGCCTGGAGCTTTTCAGCTTCTTCATCCGGCACTTCGATGTCGAATTCTTCTTCGAAGGCCATGACAAGTTCCACGGTGTCGAGCGAGTCGGCTCCGAGGTCTTCGACGAATTTTGCTTCGATGGTGACTTGATCTGCGTTGACGCCAAGTTGGTCAACGATGATGTCCTTTACGCGGGCTTCGATACTTTTATCTGACATGAGGTGGTGTTGGTGAGAATTGGTGTTGCAGGTGGTTATCTTGTGCGGACCCGACTTGGCAACATCGAAAACGAAGGAAAGCATGAAAAGCCCGAACTCGCGCAAAATCGATCAAGAGGACTCCGCCGGACCAGCGGTGGATTCATCCGGGGAAACAGCGGCGTATTCGATGATTTCCCCGGAAAAACGGCTGCGGATGTGGCGCATGAGTCGCTCGGCGGGCTCGTCGTTTTCCTTTTTATAACCGCCGTAGGTCATGCCGTCGATGCGGACACGGCCCTTGCCGGACGGCCCGTCGAAGTCGATGAAAGCCAGTCCCTTGGTGTCCCACTTGCGGAGATCGAGCGTTTTCAGATCGGAAAAGGGAACGCGCCGCCCGAGTTGGGTGGTGATCGCCTCGTCATCGGCGGAAATCGAGCGGCCGAGCGTGCGGATCAGGAAAAACGCCGCCACCAGCGCCAGCACCAGGCAGACGCCGAAAACGATCCACTGCTCGCGGATTTTCCCGGCGGTGTAGGGCTCCTCGGGAGGCGACGAGTTCAGGCCGCGCTCCTTGGTGTATTCGCGCCAGAGGATATTCCACTGGAGCGGCTTCATTTTTTCAAAGCTGTGGAGGATTTTCGGCCACGGCAGCGGGAGTTGCAGCGAAGCAGGCAGAACCGAGCGGTCCTCAGGAAACTGGACGCTCTGCTGCGTGGCGAATTTTTCCCAGTCCCCCGCCGTGAGCGCGCCCTCCGAATTCATCTGGGAGAATTTCGTGTTCGCGTCCTGGAAGGCCTTGTGAAGATAGAAGCTCTCGTTCTTTTTCCGATAGCCAGTCGAGCCGTCGATGTAGAACAGCGCCGCGAAAGTCCCGAACATCAGCAGCATCACCACAGCACGGGAAATAAACCAAGGCGTTGGCTTACAGACAATTGATTCGGAGGAAGTCATCGTGATGCGGAGAAACCAACAGGGAACATCCACAAATGGCAAGCCGCAAGCCGGACAGATTTACGGAACTTCGCTGCATTCCGGCTTGTCGATGTCCCGCCGACTGGTTACGGACAGCGCCGTCATGCCAATCGCAACTCCCGCGCAATATCGCGCCATGTTGGACGCCGCCCAAAAGGGTGGCTACGCCTACCCCGCCATCAACGTCACCTCGCTGCCCACC
>JBBRCO010000202.1:0-5522 GCA_038204755.1 Verrucomicrobiales bacterium | reverse complement strand
GAGGAAGGATTGGACGGTGGCGACGGCGGCGGGATCGAGCGCGCCGATGGTTTTCCGGTGAAATTTTTCGTAGTGGGCGAGGAAGGCGTCCCAGCCGTGGTGGATGATTTGCCAGAGGGGCGAGGCGCGAGGGCGGCGGGGTTGGTAGATGGAGGGCACAAATAGTGTTCATAAGAACATTTTTCGTGCGAAGCAAGATCGGGAGTGATGGTTCGGAAGCGGGGAAATTCATGCTTCGGGGTCCCAAATAACAGAGATTGTATTCTGCTGCGGCGTATCGACAAAAAGTGGAGGGGTGGTGGATGAAGGGTCATGCGGCGGCGGAGTGGAGGTCGCGGGTGATCTGGAGCATGGCGATGCACATCGAACATCCGTTTTCGCCAAGGCTACGCGAAGGCTTCGCCGGGACAAGTCGAACGCCCAACGTTGGACATCGAAGGGAAGAGAATGCGGATGAGAGGAGCATGAGGAGGGAGGGATTCAGTTTCCAATGTCCTTGAGCACGTCGTCGAGCGAGCGGGTGGGTTCGGCATGGGCGCGGGCTTTCTCGTCGCGCAGGGTGCGCAGGTCGTCATAGTCCTCGATTTCGGCCTGCATTTGCAGGAACTCCTCATAGGGCAGGACGTCGAACTATTTGCGGCCGTCTCTTTCGATGATTTGCGGGTGGATGCTGATGGCGGATTCAGCGGGAGGTGGCGAAAGTGTGGAGGGATTTCGTAAAGTTTGCGGGAGGTCGCCTGGTGGCAGACTGCCACGAAGCATCCATTCCCTATCTGCAAAGCCCGGACGGGGTAAAGCCTGAAGTTAGGAAGGTGTAACTGAAAGTGGTGGCCAGTCCGGGGTTGGACGCGGTGGGGACCACACGCGCCGCCGCGTGTTCCGGGCTGCGCCCTCGCTGCCCGGCGGCCGGATTCACGTTTTGCTCCGCGTTGGGATGCGGTGTCGGTGCTGCACGAAGGTTCAAGCCAAGTTTCCGGCTGATCCGGACCGGTCGGCCCTCTTCAAAAATCTCGCTGCCCGATGATCCCTGCGGAAGTGAGACCTCGGATGAAAAGCACTCCCGCCCCGCGATTTAACGGCATTTCCGAGGATACAGCCTTTCCGTTTTCGATCAGGCCGACCGAGCCGGATCAGCCCTACCTTTTTGAATGGCTTGCGCTGCGTCAGAATCATCCACCGATAAATAACACACCCAGAAGATCGGGATATGCCGGGCATGGGGGTAAAAACTGAAACGCTGAAAACTGATCCGCCACCGCCAAGGCTACGGGCGGACTGGAACGCTGAAATGAAGTGGAAGAGATAGAATCAGGGAGTTTGCATTCATTTTCCGTCATCCATTTCCACTCGGACGAGGTCTGCAAGTTGTTTGGCGGAGGGTGGCAATCTTGTCCGTCTTGCCAATGGGGGAGCAAGATGGGGAGCTTCGCGCGGTTCTTTCGCATTGCATTGGCGACACGACAGGAGTGTCGTGGCTCCTTATTGCGAAAGTGGCGGCTGACGGTGGTGGGATCGTGGCGGTCGAATGGAGGCACGTCTCTTTTGCTTCTCATTGACCGGCGGACAGAAGTTCGCGGTCCAGTTTTTTCACCCTTTCAGCGCTTCATCCAGCCAGGCGATGAGCTTTTTTCGATAGGCCCCGTTGTTTTCGGATAGGGCAGTGCCATGGCGGCCGTTTTTGACCTCGAAGAGGGTTTTCGGCTGGCTGGCGGCTTCGAAGAGCTGCTTGCCTTGGGAGATGGGGACGACTTCATCGCGATCGCCGTGGACGACGAGCAATGGAACCGGCGCGAGTTTTTCTACGAAATCCTTTGGTGATAGCTCGTCGGTGACGAGGCTGGCTCCGAGTTGGCCACCGATAACACCAGCCATTTTCTGGTAGGAAGCGAACGCGCCGTCGATGATGATCGCGCGCAGGCCCTTCACCGGAGTCTCGCCGAGAGCGGTGACGGATTGCGCGCCGCCGAGGCTGTGGCCATAGGAAATGAGGCGGGTGTGATCGACGTCCTTGCGCTTTGCCGCGTAGGCGAAGGCGGCTTTCACGTCATCGATCATGCCGCGGCGGTCCACGGTGCCGCCGGATTTCCCGAAGCCGCGGTAGTCGTACATCAGCACGTTGTAGCCTGCCTCCGCCATCCACATGACAAAGCCCATGTGATAGCTGATGGAGCCGGCGTTGCCGTGGGAGAAGACGACAGTGGCTTTCGGCTGCTTGGTGCGGCCCGGGATGAACCAGCCGTGGAGCGGGGTGCCATCGCCGGATTTGAAATTGACGGGTTCGTATTTGAATCCCCACGCGGCGGGTGTCGCCGGCTCGTCGCGGGTGGGGAAATAGAAGAGCTGATTGCCACCCTTGTTGCCGCTGAAGTTATGCGCGGCTCTTGCGAGATCGCCGTTCGGGTCCTGGAGCAGGGTGCGGAGCCGGTCCGCCGTGATCGGGGCATTCTGGGCGCTGGCGCAGGAAAGGGCTGCCAGCGAGAGGCCGAGGTATCGAGCGGTCATGGTGACTAAATCGACACCGGAATCGGGATTTGTCGAGCGAAAGCCTGGGTCAGGGGCAATGGAGTGTGCTCCAACTGACGCCTGGAGCTTGTCGGATGTGTGTTTTCCGGCAGACTGTGAGCCACTTCGCCGCCAATGAACTCCACATACACCAACAGCATCGCCCTGCTCATCGACGCCGATAACGCGCCGTCTGGGAAAATCGATTTCATCCTCTCGGAACTCGCCGGTCATGGCGTGGTCAACATCCGGCGCGCTTATGGAAACTGGGCCAAGCCTAGTTTGTCCGGATGGGCCAAGGTGCTCCATGAGAATTCGATCCAGCCGATGCAGTCCTTTGATATTGTGAAAGGCAAAAACGCGACGGACATGGCGCTGCTCATCGATGCGATGGACCTGCTCTACACCAAAAAGGTGAATACCTTCTGCCTCGTTTCCTCGGATTGCGATTTCACTCCGCTCATCCAGCGCCTGCGGGCGGATGGCAAGGAGGTCTTCGGATTCGGCGAGGAAAAGACGCCGGGGCCCATGATTGCGAGCTGCACACGCTTCATCTATCTGGAGGACAGGAAGCCCGCCAAGCCAACGAACGCAGCCAAGCCAAAGCCAGGCGAGGTCAATAACGAAAGCGGCCTGCAAGCGACGCAACACCTCAAGGGCAACGCCAAGCTCATGACCACGCTCCGCAACGCCGTGAGCGCCTCCGCCGATGAGGACGGCTGGGCGAATCTTTCCAACATTGCTAACCGCATCAACAACGAAAGCCCTCTGGATCACCGCACCTACGGCTTCAAGAAACTGGTGGATCTATTTGAAGCCATCGATCTTTTCGACGTGAAGCGCGAAAAATCCGGCGGCCACACGTTGATCTCCGTGCGCATCGCCAAGGTGGGCGGGAAGAAGGTGAAGTCGAAAAAGGTTGAGGTCTATGATGACGATGACATTCCGTTCTGATAGAAGGTGGGGAATTTCGTGAAACGCGGTTCTTTCGCCTTCCAGTGACGTGCGAAAAGAAATGAATGAACCGGTGGCGACCGGTGATCGCCACTACAAGGGCGCTTTGTCCAAACCGAACGCGTCATGCACGGCGCGGGCGGCGTCTTCGATGCGGGGCTCGTCCACGGTGAGGGCGATCTTGATTTCCGAGGTGGAGATCATGCCGATGTTGATTCCCGCTTCACCGAGGGCCTTGAACATGGTGGCGGCGACGCCGGAGTGGGAGCGCATGCCGATGCCGACGGCGGAGAGTTTCGCGATGCCGGCTTCGGTCTCGATTTTCGAGTTAGGCGCGAGGTCGGCGAGCACGGGCTTGAGCGCGGCTTGGGCTTTTCCGAGGTCGCTGGAGTGCATCGTGAACGAGTGGCGGGCGAAGCCGTCGTGCGCGATGTTGGAGATGATCATGTCGAGGTTGATCTCTGCTTCGGCGAGGGCTCCGAGGATTTTACCGGACATGCCGGGATGGTCGGGGATGCCGGTGATGGTGATGCGCGCCTGCGAACGCTCGATCGAGATGCCGCGGATGACGACGTTTTCCATGTTAGGATGTTCTTCTAGCACAAGTGTTCCAGGGTTGTCGTTGAGTGAGGAGCGGACTTCGAAGACCACGCCGAATTTTTTCGCGAACTCGACGGAGCGCGATTGCATGACCTTTGAGCCGGACGAGGCCATTTCCAGCATTTCGTCGTAGGAAATTTCAGGGAGCTTGCGGGCGTTTTTGACGATACGGGGATCGCAGGTATAGACGCCGTCCACGTCGGTAAGGATCTGGCAGACGTCGGCCTTGAGCGAGGCGGCGACGGCGATGGCGGTGAGGTCCGAGCCGCCGCGGCCGAGCGTGTGGATCATGCCGTCCGGGGTGACGCCTTGGAAGCCGGCGACGACGAGGGTTTTGCCTTCATCGAGGAAATTCTGCATCAGCGACGGGTCCATGTTCAGGATGCGTCCGCGGGTGTGGGAGCCGGTGGTGTGGATGCCGGCTTGGCCGCCGGTGATGGAGGTGGCGGGCACGCCGATGTCCTGCAGGGCCATCGAAACCAGGGCGATGGACTGCTGCTCACCGGTAGAAAGGAGCACATCCAGTTCGCGCTCGCTGGGGTTTTCGGAAAGTTCCTTGGCCATCTTGATGAGGCCGTCGGTGACCCCGGACATCGCGGAGACCACGGCGACGACCTGGTTGCCACCGTCGCGGGTGCGTTTCATCCGGGCGGCGACGTTGCGGATGCGGTCGAGCGAGCCGACGGAAGTGCCGCCATATTTTTGAACGATGAGGGCCATGGGTGGAGCGGCCCGGAGTGAAGGGGAACTTGGCAAACTTGGCAAGAAATTGAAGCACTCACCCCATCACATACTCCAGCAGCAGACTCTGGATCGCGCAGTAGAACCTGGAGCGATACAACGCGGCGCGGCGGATGGGGGCGAGGCCGCGGGGGTCGATTTCCTCGCTGGGGCCAAATTTGAAATGCTCTTCAAGCGAGAGGCGGGCTTGGTTGAGCGCGCTGTACCAGGGGAATGCGTCTTCGGGCGTGATCCACAGCGGTCCGGGGCCTTCGCTGGCATGGTGGGCGGCGGAATCGATGGCGGCACCGACCTGGAATAGCTCATCCTGGAATGCCTCGCGCAGGTCCGGCACGATGTATTCCTGCCAATCCTCCGCGCCAGCGTCCTCGCTGATCAGGCCGCCGAGGCGGTCTGCGAGGTCATTTTCACAACCGTTCGCATCGGCGACGATGGCGCGCAGGAGTTCCCAGTCACTGGCGTCCTCGGTATCGATCCGGAGGCCTCCCTCGAGCGTAGGCATCGCTTTCATTCGGCTTTTTCCAAGGAGGTTTTCAATTGGTGGGCCTGGAGCTGCTGGACGTAAAACTCGGCTTTTTCCCGCTCGCCGGACCAGACCATGGATTTTCCTAACTTGTGGACCTGCATCATGAGGATGGATGCCTTTTTCTCGTCGTAGCCGAAAATTTTCATCAGCACCATGGTCACGTAGCCCATCAGGTTCACGGGATCATCGTGAACAATGA
>JBBRCO010000201.1:0-5601 GCA_038204755.1 Verrucomicrobiales bacterium | reverse complement strand
GAATTTTGGCGTGTTGTTGAGGGATTTCGCCTATTTGCCGGTGAATTTTCCGAGCATGTGATTTAAAAATGAGGGTTTGTCGGGGAAATTGCGGTGTTTGGCGGGGAATTTTCAGAGCTTGTCGGTGAATTTTGTGGCTTTGACAGGGAATTTTCCGACCTTGTCAGGGAATTTTGGGGGCTTGTTTGGGAGTTTTTCAGTTGGAAAGCGAATGCGCCGCATGGAGCCGCTATCGAAAAATCCGTTTTCCGGCAGGATACAGCTTGGACGTAGCGCGAAGTTTGTTCATGTTCCGCCCAGCCATGCGTTTTTCCGGTACCTTTACCGCTCTCATCACTCCGTTCCGCGACGGGGCCATCGACGTTCCCGCCTTCCAATCCCTCATCGAGCGGCAGATCGCAGCGGGAATCGATGGGATCGTTCCCGTGGGCACCACCGGTGAGTCTCCCACTCTCGATACGGACGAACACATCGAAGTCATCCGCCTCGCCGTGGAATTCGCTGCGGGCCGTTGCCAGGTTGTCGCCGGGACCGGTGCGAACGCCACCGCCGAGGCCATCGAGCTGACGGAAGCCGCGGAAAAACTGGGTGCCACCGGTTCGCTCCAGGTCTGCCCGTATTATAACAAGCCCTCGCAGGAAGGCCTTTATCTCCATTTCCGGGCCATCGCCGAATCGACCGAACTGCCGATCATGCTCTACAGCGTGCCCGGCCGCTCCAGCATCGAGATCGCTCCGGAAACCGCCGCCCGCCTCGCTGCGGACTGCCCGAACATCACCGCCATCAAGGAAGCCGGCGGCTCGGTGGACCGCATCAATCAGCTCGTCCAGGCGCTGCCCGCCGATTTCGGCATCCTCTGCGGTGACGATCCGCTGATGCTGCCCTTCGTTTCCTGCGGCGCGACCGGACTCGTATCCGTCGCTTCTAACCTCGTTCCGGAAATGATCGTCAGCCTGGTGAAAGCCTGCCTCAGCGGAAATTTCGCCGAAGCGCTCACGATTCAGAAAAGATACTATCCGCTCATGCGCGGCCTGATGTCGCTGGACGTAAATCCGGTGCCGGTCAAAACCGCCGTCGCCCTGCAAGGCCACTGCTCTCCCGAACTCCGCCTGCCGCTCGCGCCGATGAGCGGGTCCGCCACCGCCCAGCTCACGGCGCTGCTGAAGTTGTATAATCTTCTCTAATACCAACACCTATCTGCTCATGTCATACCCCAAACTTTTCAGCCCAGGTCCCGTCGATGTTTCAAAAGAAACCTTCGCCGCCATGTCACAAACGATGATCGGCCACCGTGGCAAGGACTTCGAGGAACTCTATGCCTCCACCCAGCCCGGCCTTCAGGAAATCTTCGGCACCGCGCGTCCCGTTTTCATCTCCACCTCGTCCGCCTGGGGCGTGATGGAAGGCTCGCTGCGCAATCTCGCGAAGAAAAAAGTCCTCTGCCTCTGCTGCGGCGCGTTCTCCGACAAATGGCTGGACGTTGCGAAAAAATGCGGCTTCGAAGCGGACTGTGTCCAAGTCGAGTGGGGCCAGCAGATCGATCCCGAAGCCGTCCGCACCAAGCTCGCGGGAGGTGGATTCGACACGGTCACCTTCATCCATTCCGAAACCTCCACCGGCGTGCTCAATGACATCGCCGCCATCTCGAAGGTCGTGAAATCCTTCCCGGACACGATGCTGATCGTCGATACCGTTTCCTCTCTATCCACCGTGCCGGTGGACATGGACGCGAATGGCATCGATGTCATGCTCGCCGGTGTCCAGAAGGCGCTCGCACTGCCTCCGGGCCTCGCCGTTTTCGCCGTTTCCGAAGCCGCCATGGAGCGCGCCAAGGGCAATCCTAACCGCGGTTACTACTTTGACTTCGTCGAGTTCGCCAAGAACGCAGCAGTCAACAACACGCCTTCCACTCCGGCCATCTCCATCATTTACGGACTCCGGTTCATGCTGGGAGAAATCGCCAAGGAAGGCTTCGCCGCCCGTCAGGCGCGCCACGCCAAGACCAATGCGATGATCGCCGCGTGGGGTGCGAAACACGGCTTCCAGCTCTTTGCTCCCGAAGGCCGCCGCTCGTTCGCCCTCACCTGCTTCGCCACACCGGAAGGCTTCGATCTATCCGCGTTCATCAAGAACCTGAAATCAAAGCACAACTTCCTCATCAACGGCGGCTACGGCAAGATCAAGGGAACCACCTTCCGCATCTCCAACATGGGTAACGAAACCGAAGCAACGATGCAGGAACTCATCGACGCGATGGACGATGTGCTCGGCTGATCCGCGTTTCCAGCCTTCACGAAACGGGCTTTCCTAACGGGGAGGCCTTTTTTTTGTTTGGCAAATCCCGCCGATCCCGCCGACGGATTCCAGACTTCCCGCATCCAGGTTTTCCACGTTTGCTTGCGCCATGAATAATGACCTCCTCGCTGATCTGCTCTCCGCCGTCGAACAGCAACTGGTCTCGCCCCAGACGCCCTACGTCGCGAAAGCCTACGCCCGCTTGGTCAAACTCGGCATGGAGGAATCCGAAGCGAAATCCGAGATCGCCCTGTGCCTCGGCGAGGAAATGGACAACATCCTCAAGACCCGCAAGGGATTCGATGAAAAGGCCTACCGCGCGGCACTGGAGGCTTTGCCCCACCCGGCGGATGAGGAGGAATGAAAATTCATCCTGTTAGCACCCCTCTGGCAGTCATACTCCCATTCTCCCACACCCATCATGAAAGCCCGGTCGGTTCCGCCGTCCGGTTTTTTGTCACCGGATGTTGCGGAGTTTTTTCTGTTCGGTGATCCACTCGCGGTCTTTGTCGGAGAGGCTGGTCTCCTTGGTCTGCGCACGGCTTCCGTCGGGCTCGATCATGACCAGCGTGCCCTTCGAATAGGACAGGAGTCTGGCGAAAATCTTCCGCCCCTTGCGATCCGACCACTCGCGGTAGCCCTTTTTTTCAAGGCCCGCACGCCAGCTTTTGTAGGCTTCGGAGGAGACCGCCTCGCCATGTTTGATCAGGCCCCAGGTGTAGTCGGCCTCGCCGCGCTTATAGCCACGGTAGCGGCCGATGACTTCGCCGCTCGGATTGAGCAGGATGAGCGACGGATATCCGAGCACCTTGTAGCGCTTTTTCAGAGCGGCCACGTAGTTCGCCTTGTCGATCAGGCGGGTTTCCTTCGTCGAGAGGTCGATGTCCAGATCGGTCTCCTCCACGTTCGCATCGACGCGGAGACGCACCAGTTTTTCGTCAGCCCATTTTCCGAAGTCATTGGTGGAAAACAACTCCTGGCTGATCGCCTTGCACATCGGGCTCCTGGCGGAGTCGGTGAACCAGATGAGCAGCGGCTTGCCTTCGCGGGCGGCGCGTCGTTTGGCGATCGTTTCGCTGGCTTCCCACGGGCCGCGCTTGGTGCCTTCCAGCACGGCGGCGAGTTCGGGGATATTCACGTTCGGGTTGTCCGGATCAGTGAAAACCATGTCATCGTCTGGAACCATGTTGAGCGGCAGTGAATTGGCCTGTGCGTTTCCGCCAGGCACCACTCGCTGTCCAGAATCGCCCGGTCCGTTGCCCCGGAGCTGCGCCGGAATTCCGGTCGGGCCGAACGGGCCGGGCTCTTCCTTTTTCACCGTTTTGACGGGTAGTCCGAGCTTGGCGCACGAGCTCAGGGCCAGTGCCAGAATCAGGGTGAATCGCAGGGGCCGGATCATCGAGGGTATTACCTTTTCAATCGCACGGGAGTCCCGCAGTAGGTGCAGCGGAACCACTTGAAGAGCAGCATGTGCATACAGACCGGCACGATGTATCCGAGCCCACGGACGTGGTGGGCTTTCGAATTTTTCAAACACATGCGCGGCACGAACTGCCGCTGACCGCAGATCCGGCAGTTTCCGCTGACTCCGAAAAACAGGTAGGCCAGCCCGACCACCGGCAGACTGAACGGGAACACCAACAGCCATTTGGAAACCCACGAAAAATGCTCCGGCCTCACATCGGATAGCAAAAGCAACGCCGCGGAAATGATGGCAACCGGCAGCAGCACCGCCAGCAGCAGCGTGACGAACGCACCGACAGCCATGGATACCGGGTGGCTGTGGAGCACTCCACGGATGTAAAATGGCGACTGCGGGTCACGGCCTTTGTTCGTCTCCAGGCGCGGGCCGCGGATGAGGGCGACGCGATCATTGTCCTCATTGCCTTTCCGGGTGATCGGTTTGACGGTGCCACTTAACATCTCGTCGGTGGTCTTGAAACGGGTGCCGTCGAGTTCCACACGCGCCGGAGCATTGTCCGCGATTTTGATGAAATTGCTAGAGGATGCAACGCGGGTTTGCGGCGCTTTGGGGATCTTCGCCTCCACTTTCACCTCCAGATCCCCCGAGTAGCGGTTGAGGAAAATCGCCGCTGGAATGTCGCCCACTGCGAGTTCACGCTCCTTCAACAGGCGGGCCGGCAGCGGGATCGCAAACGGCGCGCTCGCCAGCAACGAAGCCACATCCGGCGATAGCTCGTAATTCACGGGCATCGCCATTTTTCCTGAAGTGTCGCCGGCGATACCGGTCAGATCGCGTGCGGACGAAACCCATTTTTCCACGTTCGTGCGGGATGGTGGCTTTTTTGCGATCTGAAGGATCGTGTTCGCACGCTCAAGTTCGCTGGCCAGTTCCTCCACGCCGGCTTTTGCGATTGATTCGATGTCGCGAAAACCGGCCGCTTCGAGGAGTTCGAGCGAGGTTTTTCCGATGCCTGGGATGCTGCTGAGATTGGTCATGGGTTTTCGCTCCGCAGTGGCACTCTAATTAGCCAAGACTGCTTGGCAAGCGGTCATACCAACGCTGCGAGCATCTCGCCCAATTGGACCAACTTCGCGTTCCATTCGTTCAAACGCGCCTTTTCCTGCTCCACGACTTCCGGTGGCGCACGGTCCACGAAACTGGCGTTACCGAGTTTACCCTCGCACTTTTTCACCTCGATCCGGGTGGTGGAAATTTCCTTCCCCAGACGAGCGCGCTCGGCCTCGACGTCGATCAGGCCTTCGAGTGGCATGTAAACTTCGCCCACTCCGGTGACGGCGGCGGGTGTGCCTTTCGGCGCATCGTAGGTGGAATCGAGAGTGATTTCCTCCGCTCCGACGAGTAGCGCGAGCACCTTCACCTCGCCCGCCAGCCACTCGGGGGCGGCCTTGATGACGAACTTGATGTCCTTGCGGGAGCCCATCTTGTATTCCGCTTTCAGGTTCCGCATCCGGCCGGCGGATTCGTAAACCTCGCTGGCCACGTTCTGCGCGGCGGCGATTTCCTTGATCGAAAGTTCCGCCAACAGCGACTCTTCTGGCAGGACCTTCCGCATCAGGAACTCGCCTTCAGCCACGTAGCCCATTCTAGCAGAAAGCTCTTCCGTGACGTGCGGCATGTACGGGCTCAGGAGTTGGAGATAGCGCCCCATGATCGCGTCAAACACGCCGAGCGAGAGCGCCTTCGCCCATGGCTCGGCGGTGTCGCGCAGATCGAGTTTCACGGCTTCGAGAAATTTGTCACAGAAATCGTTCCAGAGAAATTCATAGAGGCGGTGCGCGATTTCACCAAAGCGATATTCGCCGTAGAGGCGTTCGAGATCG
>JBBRCO010000200.1:0-5648 GCA_038204755.1 Verrucomicrobiales bacterium | reverse complement strand
AACGCCGACATTTTCCGCGATGGTGAGGGTGGGGATGAGATTGAACTGTTGGAAGATGAAGCCGATGTTTTTCGCCCGGAAGCGGGTGAGCGCGCTGCCGGACATTTTCTCCAGCGAGTTTCCGAAAACTTCAATCTCTCCGCTCTCCACCCGCATGGTGCCGGCGATGGCGCTCAGGAGCGTGGTCTTCCCACAACCGGACGGCCCGACGAGCATCATGATCTCACCGGTGCGCGCCTGGAGATTCACCTGTTTGAGCACATGGATCTTGTCCGGCCCGTCGCCGAAACTTTTCTCAACAGCGTGGACATCGACGACGATGCGGTGGGGTGATGGAAGGGGATCAGGCACGGAAGACCATGGCGGGTTCGTAGAGGCTCAGGCGGATGATTCCCATCAGGGCGGCGAGCATGCAGATGACCTGGATGACGCAGAATGCGGCGACGGGAATCTGCCACGGCATGTAGAAAGGCGGCTGGCCTTTTTCAATCGCGCCCAACGCGAAAAACGAGGTGGCTAACAAACCAAGCCCGAAGCCGATGAGACCGACCGTGAGCGCTTGGAAAAGCAGCATCATGCTCAGCCGGAAATTCGACATGCCCATCGCCTTGAGCGCGCCAAGGTGTTTCAGATTGTCCAAAACAAACGCGTAAAACGTCTGGCAGGCGATGGCGACGCCGACGATGAATCCGATCACCACCGTGGTGCCGAAGGAAATCGGAATACCTGTGTTTTTCACATACCACCAGACGGTGGAAGTATTGAAGTCCTTTTTGTTTTCGCCGAAATCGCGGTTCACATAGGCCCGCAGCCCGGTGCGTTTTTCGATCTCCGCAGCGGCTTCGTCGCTGGTCATGCCCTTGATGGGCGCGGCGATCACGGCAGATAACATTTTCCGTGACTGCGGCGTGTATTGCAGGGCGCGCTCGTAGGTGGTCCAGATGAACGGGCCGCCGGTGAACGAGCGCATGGCCTGACAGATGCCGACGACGCGCGCCTCGACGTCGTTGATTTCAAAAACCGATCCGAGACCTACCGGGTGTTGCGGATCGATGGAGAGCCGCTCGACGGCGAGTTCATCAATGACCACTGTGTTAGGAAGGTGCAGGTCCTGGAGATTTCCGGAAACCATCCTGCCAGGCGCACCAGCGAGCGATGCGGCGTCGATTCCGATGAGCTGCACGGTCTTGAAAGCACCGTTGCCGATCCTTACCCGTTGGATGCCCGAGTAGAGCGGCATCGCCCAGCGCACGGCGGAAACCGAACGGACGCGGGCGACGTCGGTGTCGCGCATCGGGTTGGTTTCATTCACTTGCTCGACCCGCTCCTCCACCACGAAGATGGGAGCACCCACGTTTTTGAGCGTCGCCGTGGTCCAGCGCATCAGCCCGCAGAAGACTGATGCCTGTTGGACGATGAGAAAGGTGGCGAAAAACAAACCGGCCACCAGCATCAGATACTTGGCGGTGTCGCCGAAGAGCATTTTGAGAGCGAGGCCGATCATGCGGGGAAAATTGGGAACCACGGTCCGCCCGTGCGGGCGAATCCTAGTCACGAATGGACACCGCGCAACCCGCGACATGCGGTTTGCGGAAATTTCCGGCTTGATCCGCCGCGCGAGTCCGTCATTCTAACATGCGACTGTGGCAGCGGGTGGCAAAGTGTCCCACCGCCCGCCTTTGAAATGCCAGATATCATGCAAACCACCCTTCAGGACAAAGGTCAGCCAATCGGGCCGTTTCCCATCGGGCAGGTGCTCGCCGGTCTGGAAAACGGACCTATCAGCCTACCGATCCGACATGGTGTCCGGGCGCGCCTGGGTGCGTGCCGCAGGCCGGCGTTCCGGGAATCGACTCAGAAAATGCCGCCGTGCCGTTAGCATTCTATCAAGCGCCCCGGACGTCCAGCCTCGCGATCCGGAGTCTTGTTTTGGGCATTCTCTCGTTCCTCTGCGCCGGCCTGACTGGTATTCCCGGAGTGATCTGCGGCCATCTGGCGTTGGGAAGGATCAAGAGATCCGGCGGGACGGAAACCGGCAGCGGTTTGGCGATCGCGGGTCTGGCCACGGGATACCTGGGGATTTCCATCATCGGCATCGCGTTTCTGGCAGGACCCACCGCGCCGCTGGTGATCTGCCAGAGGAAATAGACGGATCAGACGGAGGCGGTCGGCAACGCGCGTTCGATGGGGATGGCACTTTCCGGGTTTGAGTTAGAGCATGGTGCGTATCCGAACGGGACCACCGCCGCAAAGGTCGCGGAAAGCACCGGAACGCCGACTGTAACGGGAAATTCCCCGAACGCACGGCTCCGGCAGTTGATCCGGGCCGAAATCTCGCAAATCGGAGGCAATCTTTTATGCGCACACCGACGGCACGCACCGGCCGGACAACAGCGTCCAATCCATGCCAATCGGCCGCAGATCCGCGCTTGCGATCCCGGTTTTGCAAATTATGATCCCAAGGATGACAAACACTCCGAAAATCACCGCCTATCTCAAAACCTTCTGCGGCTGGAGCGAAGGCGTCCGCGCGATCATGCGGAAATATGGCCTGCCTTTTGAAGAGAAGGACATCATCAAGAATCCCGCATTCCGCTGGGAAATGGAGCAGCGCAGCGGCCAATCACTTTCACCCTGCGTCGAGATCGACGGCACCATGCTCCCGGATATCAGCGGCGAGGAAGTCGAAAAGTGGCTGATCGAGAACAATTACCTCACCCCGAGTGCCGCTGCGCCGGACGCGCCGATCAATTCCTCCTGCACCGACGAGCAGCACGCGGAAATGGCCATGGGACGCGCGCCAATCCCTGGGAAAATCCGTTTCCTCGACTGATTTTGCGACTTTGCCCGGGAGGAGATGATTTTGCAGACAAAAGCCTCCGCCGGGGGCATTTCCCTCACTGAAGAATGAGTTCTCCCGCACAACAATGGAAAAAGTGGCTGGCCGAAAACGGTCCCCGGCTGCTTCTTTTCGCTCGTGGCTGGTCGAACTGCCGCCAAGACGCGGAGGATCTCGTCCAAGAGGCGATTCTCCGGATGTGGCATTACCAAGCGGAAAAGGGTGGTGAACCGCCCGATCTGCCGCTGGTTTTCTCGACCATCCGCTTCTGCGGGCTGAACCACCACCGCAGCGAATCGCGCCGCCGCAAGCGGGAGGAGTCGGTCATTTATCTCAACGATTTTCAGGATGTCTGGCTCGATCCGGTGCTGGAAGAGGACGAGGAGGCCATCGTCTTGCGGGAAGCGGTGCAAAATCTCAGCCAAAAACTCCGCGAAGTGGTGGTGATGAAATTCTGGGGTGGGCTGACGTTTTTGCAAATTTCCGAGACACTCGCGATTTCGGCGAACACGGCGGCATCGAGATACCGCTACGCATTGGAACAACTGGCGCACGAACTGCGCCGCGTGAAGGAGGACCGCCGCCATGCAAACTGACGCCATCGAAGCCGTCGAAGCCGCGCTTACCCGCCTGATGCCGCCGGCATTGAGCGAGGACTGCCAGTTTGAGATCGAGGCCATGATCGATGAACTGGCCGGCCCCGAAGTGGAAAAAATCGCGGAAATGCCGAAGCCCCGGAGCCAACGCTGGGTGATCGGCAGCGGGATCGCCGCTGCGATCGCGGGATTGCTTGCCATTTCACCATTTTTGAAAACCACGCCCGGCCAGGTGTCGGCTGCGGTTTCCGAGGAAACGTCCGGGCTGGTGCTTGTCGGTGAATCCGATCGGGTCGAAGCCATGACGGACGAAGGTTGGCGGGATTCCGATGGATTTGCCATGCATGCCGTCCGGCTCAATGTGGTGGCCGAAAACAGCCTGCGCGATGTAGAAACCGGCATCACCATGCGGATTTCAGAACCCCGCGAGGAACTCATACTTACACCCATCAGCGCCTTCTGACCATGAAACGCAGCCTCATCGCAGCTCTTTTGATGGTGCCTTCCGTTTTATCCGCTCAGGAACCGCCGCCTCCTGACTCCTCCGCCCAAGCCGCGCGTGCGCCGCACGCTTGGCTCGGCCTCCGTGTGGCGAAGCCGGATCCGACGATCACGGCCCAAGTCCCAGCCCTGCCACCGGGCATCGGCTTTCTCGTAAAATCCCTCGACCAAGGTGGTCCCGCCGAATCCGCCGGACTCCATGAGCTCGATCTGATCTGGAAATTCGGCGACCAGATGCTCGTCAACGAAAGCCAACTCGCCGCCCTGCTGCGCCTTTCCAAGCCGGGTGAGGAGATCACCGTTTGCATATTCCGAGGAGGCAAGCCGCTGGAAATGAAACTGAAGCTCGGTGAGGCCCCTTTGCTCAAAAAGCCGTTCCCTCGCGAAATGGTCGAAGCTGCGATTCTTCCCGGCGATAGCAGCGTGCCGATGCGCGTGGTGAACGTGGCCGAAAAGAGCGCAACCTACTCGAACGACGAGGGGAGAGCCGTAGTTCAGCGCGATGGGGATTTGGACAAAGTCAATATCACCGGCACAGACGGGAACACAATTTTCGAAGGCAGTTTCCCCCTTGATGACCCGCTCGACAAGGTCCCCGAGGACTGGCGTCGGAAGATTTCCGCCCTCCGCCGTGGTCTCGACCAATCGCTCGACGGGCGCATGATGCCAGCCCGCCAGCCGCGGCCCCGGGTGGTGCCTCCGTCCGCCGGAACGCCCTGATTTCACGCGTTTGGTAGATTTATCATTGGATTGCCTTGCGTTTTTTTGCCGGGCTTCCCATCTTCCGCCGCATGCATCCTGACGTGGCGAAGCTGGTTGAAGCCGGCCGCATTCCCAAACCGCTCGGCGAGCGCCTTTCTCAATTGGCTCCCGGAAACTTTTGTATTCATAAATCCTTCGGTGCCGGCAAGGTGATCGACTGGGATCTTCCTGCAAAAAAAGTCACCATCGACTTCGAAAAATCCGCTGGCCAGGCCATGGAACTGCAATTTGCGTTCCAAAAAACCGAATGGATTCCCGCCGACGATTTCCGCGCCAGGAAAATCGAGCAGCTTGAAGAACTCCGCACGCTTTCCAAGAGCGATCCGATCAATCTCGTTATCCACCTTCTGCAAAGTCACGGCGGCAGCATGACCGGCGACGCCCTCGAAAAGGAGCTCTCAGGCGCGGTCATTCCCGAACCGGGATTCAAAAAATGGTGGGACGCCACGAAAAAATCCCTGCGTGAGAGCCGCCTCGCCGTCGTTCCGCAAAAACGCACCGAGCCAATCGTGCTCCGTGTCGGCGACCGCAGCCCGGCTCAGGCGCTCGTCGCTGATTTCGAAGCCGCCCGCGATATCAAGGGCATGATCCGCGCTCTCGAAGCGATCGCCGCCGATATCGGTGCTTTCGAAAATGACGCGGATTCGCTCAAGCGCCTCCTCAACGACATCGATGAGGGCGCGAAAAAGGCAGCCCGCGTGCAACTCGGACAAGCGCTTCAACTCGTCGCCGCCCGTGACGAGGTCATCGGCTCTTCCAAGGCACTCGAACTCGATCCCAGCGCCGTCCGCCTTTCTGATCTGCTGCTCTCCGCTGATCCCATCCGCCTCGCGGAGGAAGCCGGAGCACTCCCATCCGGCCGCCAGCGCGCCGTTTACGAAGCGTTTCCGAATGCATTCGCCGAGGACTGGGTCGGCAAAATCGTCCAGGTTTTCGACCGTGTCGGAGCC
>JBBRCO010000199.1:0-5670 GCA_038204755.1 Verrucomicrobiales bacterium | reverse complement strand
GATTTGTAATCAGTAGGTCATCAGTTCGACTCTGATAGCCGGCTCCATTCTTATTTTCCGCAAATCGCTGATTTGCAGTTTGCGGCCGGACCGGAAGGATCACAACAGGGCCTGTTTCCAACAGAACAGAGATTCCAGCAGATCCGGGTGCTCGCTCCGTTGCATGGTGAATTGCTAGCCCAACCGCAGAGCCTTTTTGAGCACCGCGTGGTATTCCCTGCGGGTCAGCTCATAGCCGCCGAACCGGCTGAGGTGGGCGGTCATCCACTGGGTATCGAGCAGGGAAAATTTCATTTCGCGCAGGCGTTCGACGAGGGCGACGAGGGCGATTTTCGAGGCGTCGGTCTTGCGGGAGAACATGCTCTCACCGAAAAACACGCCGGGCAGTGCGACGCCATACAGACCGCCCTGGAGCCCATCCGCATCCCAGCACTCGATGGAATGCGCGTGGCCAAGATCGTGGAGGGCGCAGTAGCTTTCGAGAATTACCTCGTCGATCCAGGTTTCCTCACGTTCCGCGCAGGCTAACATCACCGCACGAAAAGCGGTGTTCCATCTCACCTCGAACGGCTCATTCCGCAGGCTGCGCTTGAGTCCGTGAGGAATATGGAAACGGTCGTCCAGTGGAATCAAGCCTCGCAGTTCGGGGGAGAACCACTGGATCTCCCCTTCATGCGCCATCGGAAAAACGCCGCGGGCGTAAGCATCTAGCAAAATATCCGATGGAATGATTTTCGACATCGGCGGCTGGGCGGGTTCAGTCGGTCGCCTTGCCGACGATGGTGGCGAAGGCATTGTGATCGTGGATGCTCTCGTGGTTCACGGCTTTCACGGTGAATGAGGAAACGCGATTGTCGGCCCGCAGGAGGGCGGCGGCATTTCTAACCACATCCTCGACGAAGACGGGATTTTCGTAGGCCTGCATCGTGACGAATCGTTCGTCCGTGCGCTTGAGCAGCGCGTAGAGCGGCGCGGATCCGGATTTCTCGGCGATGGCGATTAGATCCTCGATGAGGATGAGTTCCCAGCCGGTTTTTTTCGCCTTCGGGCGGACTTCCAGCGTGACGTAGCCGCGCTGGTTGTGGGCACCGTAGTCGCTGATTTCCTTGCTGCACGGGCAGAGCGTGGTGACAGGAACGGTGACGCAGAGCACAAAATCATCGACGGTGCCGTTCGAAGTTCCTTGGAAAACCACGTCGCAGCCGACCTTCGCGGCGGCACCGGAAACCGGGGCTTTTTTGGTGACAAAATACGTGAACGCCACCTCGATGTGCGCTTCCACGGCATCAAGGCGTTTTTTCAAATCGCGCAGGATTTCCGGCAGCGTGCGCATGGTCACCTCGCCCTCGTGTTTGCTGAGAACTTCGAGGAAACGGCTCATGTGCGTGCCCTTGAAATGATGCGGGAGATGCACGGACATGGAAATTTTCGCGACCGTCGGGAACGGCTTGCCGTCTTGGTCGAGGACCTGGATGGGATAGCGCAGATCGGAGACGCCGACTTGATCGATGGCGATGCCGCGGGTGTCGGGCGTGGCCTGGATGTCAGGCAATGTGGATTTCATGGACATGATTCAGAGGGATTTTTCGTATTCCGCCCATGATGAGGACGTTTCCCAGACACGCACTCTGACGAGGCGGGTGTTCGGATGGAGAGGATAGCGGGTGTCGGTGAGTTTCGCGTAATCGGCTAGAGCGGCGGTGGCGTGATCGAAAATCGTGCGGGCCATCAGTTCCGTCGTCGGGTCCTGGTTTTCGAAGCCGATCACACGGTCACCGTAGCGTTTTTTAAAATCCTGATAGGCAGGGTCTGCGGTGTTCATGCAGAGCGCGTGATCGAAGGTATCCAGCCAGTCGCCGATCGCTTCCTTGATGATCTTGAAATCGCAGACCATCTGGTTTTCATCCAGCTCGTCCGCCTCGATCACGAACTCGACCTTGCGCGTGTGCCCATGCGGAAACCGGCACTTGTCGGGATGCTTGGTGAGCATGTGGCCGTTTTCCACTTCGAGGGATTTGCAGATTCTATACATGGGGAAATTGGATGGTTGAGAGTTGATGGTTGATGGAATGAAGGAGAGTTTGAGTGAATTTCTCCACTCTTGCTATCAACTATCAACCATCCACCATCAACTTGGGAAGTTCCGGAGTTTGCTCATATTTCGTGGGGTCCGGCAATCCGGCGAGCAGGAATGCTTCGCGGCGCTCGACGCAGGTGCCGCAGACGCCGCAGTGGATTTCGCCGCCTTTGTAACAGGACCAGGTTTCCGAGAAGTCGATGCCGAGCTCAATGCCGCGTTTGGCGATGCCGGTTTTGTCGGTGTTGATGAACGGACGCAGGAGCTGGATTTCCGCGTAGGTCCCCTCCTCCATTGCGGTCGCCATGGCCTGCATGAACGTTTCGCGGCAATCCGGATAGATCGCGTGGTCGCCCGAGTGGGCGGCGATGACGAGGCCTTCCGCCTCGATGCTTTCCGCGTAGCCGGCGGCGATGGCGAGCATGATGCCGTTGCGGAACGGGACGACGGTTTGTTTCATGGTCAGCTCGGCGTAGTGGCCGTCCGGGATGTCACCGCCGGATTTCAGCAGGTCGGATTTAAAAAGCTGGTTCATGAAATCCAGTGGGATCGTGTGATGGACCACGCCGTTTCTATCCGCATGGAGTTTTGCAAAAGGAATCTCGCGGGCGTTGTGTTTCGAGCCGTAGTCGAAGGAAATGCAGGCGGCCACCTCGTGGGTTTCCAGCGCCTCATAAAACGCGGCGACCGAATCCATTCCCCCGCTGAGCAGCACGCAGACTTTCATGCGTCGCACTCCGGGTAGATCGCCTCCGTGGTGAGCTGGATGCCGCCGCGCGGGGCGAATTCACCGCGGACGATGAGCTGCTGCGGCTTCAGCGCGGCGATGAGGTCGTCGAGGATGCGGTTGACGATTTCCTCGTTGAACGCCGGTTGGTTGCGGAACGAGGCGAGGTAGAATTTCAGACTTTTCGTTTCCACGATCGTCCCGCCCGGCACGTAGCGGATCTCGATTTTCGCGCTGTCCGGCTGGCCGGTCACCGGACACAGCGAGGAAAACTCGGAGGTCGTGAGCGTGATCCAGTATTTGCGGCCAGGGCGCTGGTTCGGAAAAATTTCCAATTTCGCCTCATCCGGGCTGGCGGGCAGGCGGGACCCGGCTTTTCCGAGCAGGGACAAATTCTTGAGATCTTCGCGACCGGGCATGCCGGGAGTCTAAAATCGTTCGAGAAAACGTCGATTCCTTTTTCCGGATTCAATGTGACGTCCGGCGTGTGCGGTCTTGGATGAGGCGTCCCTTTCAGAGATCCCGTAGTGGACCAATTGGTCAAGCCGTTGCATTTGGTTTCAATGGTTGCACACTGATAGGCGGCTCCCGGTATGAACCGACGACATCGGTTACAAACTGACCGGGAACATCGGTTACACATTAACTTGGGCGCATGCCCTGGAACACAGCGAAGGGGTCAGTGGAGCTGACGAGGGATCGCGCCGGAGGGCGTGATACAGACATTCCTGTCTGTTCTTTCACAAGGCCGGGTAGGAAGAACAGACAGGAATGTCCGTATCACGACGAAGAACATAATTCGCTGATCTTCGTCGATCTGTCTGGCCACGATATGGAATACTCCGAGTCCTATCTGGATGACCTCAATTCCGGGTTCATCCAGACGCGTCTCACCCCAAAGCGACCGCCTCACCAAACTCAACGCCATCGCCATCGCCATCCGCGAAATGCGGACACCCACCGCAAACGCGCCCGACCTGCTGGAAGCGAAATCACCAGAGAACGATTCCCCACCGTGATCGCCAGCCATCGTCTTCCTCGTCATTTTCAGATTATACGTTAGAATTTAGGATTTAGAATATAATTTCCCCATGCCCGTTCCCCACTCTTCCCAGGCCGCCGTCTTCTCGTTCCTCTCCGGTGCCGAATTTCTCTATCGAGGATTTGAAACCTCTGGATTCGAGGTCGTCATCGACCTGCGTCTTCCTGCCGCAAAAATCCGCCGGAGCAAGGGCACTCGGGATGATACGCACCAAGTCGATATCGAGGAGCGCCTTCGCAGCGGTGGAGCGAGGGATTGAACACGACCTTCGCACGGTTGGGTTTGCCAAGCGGCCCGATCTGTAGCATGTCAAGATCGCCGAAGTGACCCGGGCGGGTCAATTGAAGGCGCTTCTCCATGCCGAAAGGCGCTGGTCAAGCGCCGGGTTTCACCCACCGGAGGAACTGGGGTGTTTCCTTCACCGGGAGGGTCATGACAGCGAGGCGGTCGGTCAATGCGAGTCGCCGCCCGTCCTGATCCTCCGCCACCCAGTCGAAGGTCACAACACCGCGTCTGGAGGCGACCGCGTCATCAACCGGGAATACGACGGTTTTCCCCGCACCGATTTTCAGGGTTTCCCTGCGCGTCTCTGCGTTCTGGGATCCCGGGTTGCTTGTGATCTGCCACTTGATCGTCAGGTCTTTATTAGAGCGGTTGGAGAGTTCGAAAAACACCGCGCCCGTCGCCCCCGGTGCGACGCGGGGAAAGTTATCGTCCGGTTTCAGGCGAACAGAAAACCCGGTAAGCTCGGGCGGGTTGTTATTCCGGGCCGATAGAACATCGAACGGAAGGAATAGGGCAATGGTCGCCAATGATAGGATGGAAAGGATTCATAAAGTTGTCATGGAGTGATTGGTTTTTTCATGTTCAGGGAATCGGGGTCACCTTGAGGCGGACGAATTGGTTGCCCGGAGCGGTCACCTTGTAGGCGACGGCTCCCCCGGGGCCGTCGGTGTTGCTCACGAGGCTGCCGACGGGAACAACCGCCCATTCCACCAGATCAACCGAGGTTTGCACGACGAACTGCGTGCCATAGCTGGAGCCGGGAATTTTACCGCCGTTCGGCCAGGTGATCGTATTCGTAGGATCCAGCCCAGGGAGGACGGTGGAGGCGGGAACGATCGAATTCATGAAGTATTCGATGCCATTTTCAACACCGTCTGAGTCGGAATCAGCACCGGGGTCCCCGCCGCCAGCGTGCATGGCGGACCATGTGGTGTAACCTCCGGCCGCCGTCAGAGCGAGCGACAGCACGCCGTTCGACTCGGTAAACGTCCAGATCCTGTTGCCGTCCACGGCGGTCCAGACCCCTGACGAACGCGTGAAAACGAGCGCCGGATTCACGCTCGATATTCCCGCAAGACTGTAACTGCGAGTGGTGACATCCACCAGAGTCCATGCGTTGCCGTGTGCCACCGCGGCAGCGGCGAGGTTGAGACTGAGTGAACCACTGAGGTTGGCGGCGCCTGCGCCGGTGAGTTTGTTGCTCACGCCGTTGGCGGCCGGGTAGAACCGAAGTTCTCCGGAGGAGGAAATAGTGAGAGCGCCCGCGCTGACGGTGGTATCGCCGTTGTAGGTGTTCACGCCGCCAAGGGTCAGTGTGCCGGTGCCGGACTTGCTGACGCCGCTTGTTGATGATAACCCACGGATGACGCCGGCATAGGTTGTATCAGTATGAAGAGCGCCAATGTTCAGGTTGGTCACCACAGCGGCCGAGGTCAGTGCTTTGTTGGTCCCAGCTCCGGTGGTGTTAACGTTGATCGTGAATTGTGTTCCGTTGGTAATGCCCGTAACGTAGGAACCTGCGACAAGGCCGTTGCCCCC
>JBBRCO010000198.1:0-5674 GCA_038204755.1 Verrucomicrobiales bacterium | reverse complement strand
GATCCATGGCCCGCCAGTGCGGAGCATTCCGTCCGATTCCGCCGTCCAGGGCGAGCGGCTGCGAACACAAAATGATCCGTGCAGCCAGACAAACAAAGGTCCGGGATCATCGCCGACAGGATAAAAACGCACCTCATGCCGTCCCTCGCTGAGGGGCGGAAGGGAGGCACTGCTGCCTTCTTCGGACGGTTCCAATGCCAGCGGAGTGCCGTCCAATTCCGCACGATGGATGTCATCCGCGAACTCGATCGTCCACGCGCCGAGCGCGGCTGCCTCGAAAGCGCACACCCATGCGCCGCCTGCCTCGCGGGCCGGTTCGAGCAGCAGGTCGTTCTCCGTCGCCGCGACACTCTCCCAGCGGATCGGCACGATTTCCGTCGTCCCGGACGGGGCGGCAGGTTGGACAACCGGCGCGAGTTCGCCGGGCCTCAGCACCTGGCCGCCGTTGTCCGCAAACTCGCGCAGCATTCGTTGTCCGTCTGCTCCGAGTCGGCAACCTTCAGCAAGCACCACGGTCGTGTAGGCATGGTTGCCGACGAACAGGCGACCGCCTTCCACGCGGCCCGCATCTTCGAGGCTGCGCTCATCGGCAAAATGGTGCCGGGCCGGCAGGCGTTCCAGAAGCTCCAGCAGCGAGTTATTCAGTCGGGAAGCGGCGGTGTCGGGATGGGAGGAGCAATCGTGAATGTTGCTGGGCGGAAGAGACCATGGCTCGTAACCGGCCATGATCCCCCGGTAGGGCGCGACGACGAGGGTGTCGGCATCGGCCACGGCGGACGCATCGGTCGCCTCGCGGACCCGGCGGAGGACTTCTGGGTAAGCGGCCCGCCAAGTCAGTCCGCTGGGAGTGGAAGGCGGCCAGTCTCGAATCGCGTGCGAGTTGAGCCGATATTGACAGAGGTGAATCGCAATATCCGTCGCGCCGTTTTTCGAGAGCCAGAGCAGGAAGCGTTCTAAATCCGCTGGAGTGGCTCCCCATCCCGCGCCGCCCATCGCCTCCGCCATCACGCGCCCGCTGCCGAACTGGTTTGCGGCGGAGGCCACCTGCCGGGCGTAAAAGTTGCAGCCGGGAAACCGCTCGAGCGGATCAATTCCCGGCATGTCGAAGTGGCGGAAAAGCTGGTGGCACGAACCATTGAGCATCACCTGGAAAAGTGGATGCTCGTCGCCTTTGAGGTGCCCGGTGAAGAGTTTGCCCTCGCGGCGGCACCAGGCCTGATAAGGGACAAAAAACCCCTCGCACAAGCGGTCGGTCAGAAATTCCCAGAACCGGATCCGCACCTCTTCGTGCGCGCCGTCCGTGCCGTTAAAAAATACCTGCGGGAGGTCGTCGAGGATGTCGCGCCCGAACTTCTGGCCGTAGAGGCCGGGCAGGCCGGGGCTCCATGGCAACGCACCATGGGGAGGGACGCGTTCAATGTTAGTTCCGAGGCCGAACTCCGGCTCGTCCGTGAAAAATGCCTCCACATGCGCCCATGCGCCTGGATCGAGGCCGTCGCGGTAGCGGTCATGCACCAGCGCGAGAAAATGTCGGCAGGCATCGGGGCTGAGGTAGTCGATCTCGTGGGTCCGGACGAGCCGCAGATGCCAACGCCTGTCGTCGTGGGTAAACGAATGCCACGCGTCGGCGGCATCGCCTTCGTGCAGGGTAAGAATCCCCCCGGCATCGTCGGGAAATTGTTTGAGGAGTTCTCCGCCGGCCACGCCGCTCGGCCAGCCGTTCTCATCATAAATCCAGAACGCCATCCCCAGATTCCGGGCGCGCAGGATTACTTGCGAGAGGATGCGCAGATATTCAGCGCTCAGATAAGCCGGCTGGCCGGGAAAAAACCGCGGATGGAACACCACGCCGTCCAGCCCGTCGGCCTGCATCGCCTCGAGCTGGCGACAAAGCCGCGCTTCGTCAAGGGGCGCATCAATTGCCCACAGGGAAAGAAAACGCAAATTAATGTCAGAGCCGGGCATTTTTTGACAATGCGCTGTCAAGGCTTTTTAGGCTGGGCTGGGATGAACCGCAGATCGGCGATCTTGACCTTGATATCCAGGATTTCCAATCCCTGAAGGATTTGCGAGATGGAGACGGAAGTCACATCGGTCCGGTCCCAGTCCCGGGAAATTCCAGAATCGTTGTCATCAATTATGAAACTCTCGACAGGTACAATGACCTCATGCCACTCGTCATCTGCAGAGTAAGTCCCCACGAATACGATGGTGCTTTCGCGCTTGGGATTCTGGAGATAGATCCACAGGCCGAGTTTATTTCTCGGTTGACCGTTTAGGTCGGTGAGTTCACGTACAGTGATTTTGTCGGAGAAAGCCACCGCTTGCTGCGATGTGAGATCCACGGGTTCAAGCAGCTTGTCGCAGATCACGGCGGACCAGAGATCGGGACCGGGCCGGCCCTTGACATCGTAAGGCAGGCAGCCAGTTCCGGCGACTTTATCGGTGGTGTCGAAACGCAATTCCGAGAACGCGCTTTCGGCCTTGTCCCCGTGGATCGAGTGTCGCCAACCTTCGAGTTGATCCGTAAGCCCCTGCGCGGGAGCTAGGTGGGAGATTGCGGCAAATGTTAACAGTGCGAGGAGGTATTTCATTGTGGTGTTCTTACATGTTCTTCCGGGCGGTGAGCATCTCCGGGAGCTTCTCGCCGGGGACGCATTTCACGAGGATCATTCGATCTATGAGGATGGCGTCGCGTGCATAGACGTGGCCGAATGGGAAGTTCGGTCCGGCGAGACGGATCGACCAATTGACCTTCCACTCTTGATCGGGATTCGCCGGGTCGTAGAGGTTGTTGAGCGCTAATTGGTGGCCCCAGGATTTGGTGGCGGTGGCTCTTGTGGCGGGGCCGATCTTGCCCGGGGCTGCGCTAAACCAATGGTAGCCACCTTCCTTGAGGGAAGCGGGAAGCACTTCCGCGTTGCTGGTGCCATGACCGTCGGGAGTCGGCTTCCCGGCATAGCTCAGGGTGTTGGAATAGCCGTAGAGGAACAAGGGGATCGGAGTGCGCCCGTTTTTCAGGAAACTGTCGGTCTGCACGCAGAAGGCCATGCCCATGGCGGCGGCGGGGTCCGCGTCCAGTGTGCCGCCGATGGTGTTGCCGAGCAACTGCGGCCAGGCCAGATCCACGATGCGATCGCGCGGGATGCCGGCCAGTTCCGGCGGCAGCGGGGGCATCATCTCGCTCCCGTGGCAAATGATGTCCAGATATTCTTTGAGCATTTCGTGGATTTGCACTTTGCCGCTGGTGTAGATATTGAAGGTTGGCGACGACTTCCAATACTCCACGAACCGCACCTGCCACCAGTAGTTCGTCGCGTTATCGAGTGTGTCGAGGATGCGCTGGCGGATGGCATCCTTCGGCCAGGGATAGTCTTCGGGCTTGCCGCCTGCCGCCAGGTAGTCGCTGCGCAACTGATGGCGGTATTGCAGGACCGCCAGGTCGAGATTGATGCGCACGTCCCTCAGCCGGCCCAGCAGAACGGGGTCACCGGCGGCGGTCTTTTCGGCTGAGGCCATAAGATCCTGCGCCTGTTTCATGAAGTCGAAGGTCACCGCTTGAAACGGATAATAGGGCAGACGGTTTTTTTTGAGTTCAAGCAGGGCGGTCATCATCGGGGCGGCCTTGCCATAAACGCCGTTCAGAAACTCGCGGATGAGCGGCTCGATGTTGACGCCGGGATCGCACATGAGTTTGGCCGAGAGCCAGGTGTTGAGCTCATACTGGTCCGGCACCACGGGCGGGCAGTTCCATTCCGCTTCGATGAACATGCCGGTGTAGCCGCCTTTTTTGGCAAAGTCCTTGAACATTCGGTCCATCGCCCAAAGCATCGGCTTGAAGTTGTCTATGGCTGGCACCATGCCGCACTGGTAGTCCCAGACCCAAAGGCGCTTAGAGACCTTTTCCCAGCCGTCGTAGCGTTCCAAGTCCTTCTTTCCAATCGGGACGTTTGGATTGATTTGGCCACCCGAGGCCATGTTGCCGCCGCATATCCGGACGATCACGTTCGGATGCGCCGTGATCCCGATCACCGGGGCGGAGGAGAAGTTGTAGGAGAGCGTGAGGATGCGCTGGTTCGGGAATTCCTTGCAGACGATCTCCGCCACCTTGTTGACGAATTGCAAAATCAGCCCGGCCTCGTGTTGGTTGTCGCGGACAGTTTCCGGCGGCATATACTGAAGCGCGATTTTTTCGCACTCCTTGCACTCGCACATCGGGCGCGAGGCATCGTTGGGAACAACCGCGGCATAGTAGGCGTCCGGATTCGTCTTGATCCATTCGATGACGTTTTTTGAGAACTCCTTCGGCAGTTCCGGATTGCTCAGGCAGAGATGAAAATGCCCGGTGCCGGTGTTCTCCGACGGCACTCGCTTCCCCTCATACAGCGAGAAGAATTCCGGGTTGGTCTTGAAATACTTTTCATCCGGGATGAAATCGTGGAACGAGTGGCTGACAGGGTGTTTCGTGACGACCTGGCCGCCGTATTCTTCCGGTGATTCCACCCATGTGCCACCCTTACCCCAGGACGTGATGTATTTCAGTCCCACGTTGAATCGGTTTCGGGCCAGCCAGCGGACGGCGTCCATGGGGCCGGGAGCGGGCAGGCCTGGAGGCAAGGTCACTTCCGGCAACTCCGGATAGGCCCCGCTGAACGCATTGTTGTAGCGGTATTCGTAAGCTGGTTTGAAGCGGCGATCCAGCGTCGGCAGGGCCAGCGACACCTTCCCGGGCACATTCTCGATCCAGGGAGTAAACCAGCGCACACTCAGGTCTTTCTCCAGCAGGTCATAGACCCCGTAAAGTGTGCCGCGCTGGCGTCCGCCTCCGACAATGAGGCTGTTTTCGTGTGTCTTCACCAGGGATTCCTCGTCGCCGAAGGTTGAAAAATCCGCGCCGTTCTTTTTGGCGAATGCCGTCCAGCCGAGATAAATCGCCGGGCCGCCTTGGAAATCCTTTTCCTCCACGGTCGCGAACTCCGCGCCAGTGATCTTTTTCAGGTAGTCCGCCAGCTCTTTTGCGGCGGTCTTCTCGGCGGGGATCGCGCCCCCGGAGTTGACCACGATTGTCGCCAGCGGCTTGCCATCGGCGGCGAGCTTGACGCCGTCTCCCGCAAACGCCGCTGTGGCAAGAAAAGTGGTGCAGAGACTCACGATAATCTTAGCGAGCATGGGTTGGTTTTTCATATTCATGGTTTCGGTGGCACAGGCGGTTCTTCTTTCACCAGAATGACACGGTCGAACCAGACGCCATTGGGCTTGGTCTTGTTGCCAAACGGGAGGTCCGGTCCTTGCGTCTTGATCGAGACGTAGGCGGTGTAAAGGTTTTTATCTTTTTTGGGATCCTGCAGCGAAATGAGCGGACGCACCTGGAATCGCCAGCTTTCCGTCAGCTAGACCGCAGGAAGTACTCCAATCGTTGTGAAAGTCGCGGACAAGGGAATGGAGGTAGTGAATCTGGAGCGCGATGGGTTTCATGGTGCGTGGAACTACGTAATTAGGCCTGCCCGCATCACTTGTCGGATGGGACCACGATGCCGCGAAGGATCATGTTCTGGCACATGATAAACACGATCAAGGTCGGGATCGCTGTGAGGATTAGCGATGCGTAAACGACCGGAGAGTCAACGGTCATCCACAGTTGAAAGACATACACCATCAACGTCCACATGGACGG
>JBBRCO010000197.1:0-5712 GCA_038204755.1 Verrucomicrobiales bacterium | reverse complement strand
GATTCCGTGGGCAAACATTCCCGAGGTTTACAGCAAACTCAAGGATCTCCAAGCCGGTCAGATGGCGGCGGTGGATTTCGCGTTTCTCGTCAATGATTTTGATGGCTGGCGACGCATCACTACCTGGCAGGAGGAGACCGGAGAAACCGTGCTCGGAGGTTATGGTTACGCGCCACGGATCGGAACCCCCCGATGGACGAATGACTATCCATTGCAGCTACGGACCGCATGGGGTTTTACCCGCTAGATTGCCATATTGTGCCCCAGGGAAGAATTGTAAATCAAGGATGGTGAATCCACGAACTTCGCCGTTCCCTGCTACTTCAGCCCGAGCACGTCCGGCATGTCATCAGAACTCAGTGTTCGGCCTCAAAAGAGCCAATGAATGGAGCAAGTTGAATCCCCTGAAAAGTCATTGGGCACAACGCTGGCCGCGTGTCAGTTAGAAAAACGTTAGACATCGGAATCGTCGGTGATCCGGACCGTGATCCGGCTCTTTTTGGTTAGGTGCAACTCCACTTTGCGACCGCTGCCGCCAGGTAGCGGGGGGCACTTGCATTGATGGTGCCGAGCACCGCAGTGATGATTCGGCGCATTTTGGGTGCAAGGTGCATGTATGACACCAGATGCACTTCCATGCCCGCCGCGCCGGGTCGCAGGACCCTATTATAGCGGGTCAGCTCGCGGAACCGCACATGGTCATCGCGGTGGTTGTCATAGAGTTTTTTGAACGGGGCGACCGCTTGATAGAACAGGTTCCTGGCTCAGTTCCTGATGGCATCCACAAGAGTTTTGTTAGTAGTGTCCATTCTTACCATCTGTTGGTCGATGAGTTGGTCCGTGCGCGATACCTCCTTGTAGAGCGCTGTTTTTTCCGCCTCGATCCGGTCGAGTTGGAGCTGAAATCCGTCGAGCTGTGCCCGGCGTGCCTGAGAGTAGCTCTGGCTGTGCCGACTGGCTTGCCGCAAAGCTTTGAGCCGCTTGGACGCGCCTCGCTCCCACTCATCATGCCCACGGGCTTCCAAATCACTCATGCTTTCGTCGGGCTCCTGATTTCCGAATCACTCACAAATTATCCTGCCACGGTCGCGGCTCACGGCGTTGATGAAAGACGCAAATCACCACGATCTCGTCTTCTGCTTGAATCGCGTAGATCATCGAAAACGGAAATCGTCTCAGGTGGCAGCGGCGATAATTCCCGCCGAACGTCGGAGATGTTGGCGCTGTTGGTGCTTGAGGTGACGGTGACGGCTCCGCCGGTGCCAGTGAAGACAACGGTGTGCGGGGCATCGGTCGCGTTAGCGGAACCTGCGCTGGTGGCGAGCATCGTGCTGCTAGCCACGGCATTCCACCAATTTGCGCCAGTGGAGGTCACCGTGGCGGCCCCGCCGATGTTTGCGCCAGCGGTGGTATTGGCGCCTGGGAAGGTGGAGCTGCCAACCGCATCCCAGTAGAAGGTGGCGTCAAATGAGGTTTGCCTAAAAAGGAGGACTGTCCCATCCAGTTCAAGACGTAACAACGAGCGTCCATGCCGCATCGCTCCCATCGTGATAAAAATGCTCGTGTGGAGTGGGGTTGCTGACAGGGCTTGCAAGGGGGGCTGGACTGTTTCATAGTCATTCATGGCTACCGCAAAGTCACCTTTTCCGAAACGCCGCCGCAGTGCCAGTGCGGATGCAGCGTTGAAAGATGAAATCAAGAGGGTCGAACGGATGCCCATCGCAGAACGCATGGAAACAGCCCTCGCCATGGGCAAATCTTTGGCGGCGTTGCGCGTGGAGACCAAGCAAACGAGATGATGCCGGACACGGATGCCAATCTGTTGGAGGCCGACCGGATTTCGGCGATTCTGGGCTCATGCCAGGTGCCGGTGCTGGTGATCGGAGCGGTTGCACTGGCCGCCCATCGGTATGTTCGTGCGACATTCGACATTGATCTTGGTGTGAACGTCGCGGTCGGAGAAATGAAGGGGCTTGCAGAGCGCTTGCGAACTGAGGGATATGTGACGATCCTCCATGAGCCGGATGGGGATGATCCTTTGGGAGGAGTCATTGATGTATGCGGCCCAAACGGGTTGATTCAAATCGTGAACTTCGGAGACCGCTTTCCCGCTGTAATTCAGGACGCGCTTGAGGGTGAGGTGATTCAAGTGCGACCGGATCTGACACTACGGGTTATTCCGCTTCCCCAGTTAGTTGTTTTGAAACTTTATGCGGGCGGGGTCAAATCATTGGCTGATATCGTCGAGTTGCTCCGAAGAAATCCTGAAGCCGATCTTCAGGAAATCGGCAAGGTCTGCCGCAAGTATCGACTTCGAGGGTGGAACAGGGTTCTTGCGGAATTGGAGTAGGGCATGTGACGGAAAATTAACGGCCTATTTTGAGGATTGAGGATTGAGGATTGTTGATTGGAAGAAAGGTCAATCGTGGCCGCGCACTGCGGCGGATCAAACAATAACAAACAATATTTTGTCAGGATTGGTCGGTTTTGGTGTTTCATCTGTGTAACCTCGATTGGACCACCTCGTTGGCGAGACTGCGCATATGGCACGGCGCAAATGGGAATTTGGAGCTGCTTCCCTGAAAGCCTGCAAATTCCATCTCCTCCTCCCCTTTCAAAACGGCATCGCCCGCGTGCTTCTGAATCTCCAAGTCAAGAAGCGCCGTGTCTTCTAGCACGCTCCCGTTCTCCAGTTGCCCGAGATACCTGCGGCCCATCGCCGAACTCCGCTCATCCGTGGACTCCGCGAGCCACTCCAACCACGGCCGCAGTTCCGCGTCCTCCCGTAATGCCTGATAGATCCTGCCCTAGAACTTGCCAAACGACAGCCGCGAGGGAAACCACTCGTCCTCGGTGAAATTCACGGGCTTCTCCCAGATATCCAGTCCCCGTTTCTCTGCCAGCGGAAGCAATACTTGCTTCTTCGAAATCCGCTCCCTGCATTCTATCAAGATTTGCCGCCGGGCGGGATCTGAAAACGTCACGATCTTCAGCAGCCTCGCCGAGATCACGAAACTTCAAGAGGGCACCGTAATCGCCCTGTTTCAAGCGCTGTTCGCTGGCAACAGGATAGGACGCCATGACAGAAATCAAAGGCGTCACCCGGATAATGGAGCACTTGGCGGCGAATGGCGGGAGCGATGGAGGCGGAGGAGCATGAGGGCGAAGCGGAGGCAATCCGGCGGTCAGTCCTCCGAGGGATTCCAAACCCTGACAAACCCGAAGCCTGCAAAATCCTTCACATCGGCCGTGGCAAACTCCGTGACACCGTGGTTTCGCAGCGTGACGGCCAGGCGGGCATCAAAGATCCTGCGCCGGGCAAAGCCGGGCTGTCCTGCCGCATCCCAAATCTCATCCATCAGCCCGCCGGGATAGTCGAGCAAGCGCCACTGCGGATTGCTGCGTAGCTGGCGCATCAATGCCACTGCCGCCGGGCCATCCAGTGGCCTTGCGCAGACGGCCGGATTGCGCACCAGCACGTAGGTCTCTATCAGCACCAACTCACACACTCCCACCGTTTCTCCTTTTAACCGCAGGAGAAACTCCCGCGCGGCCTCATGCGACGGATGGGACGGTTCCAGCGAGGGGAAAAGCAGGTTCGTGTCAAACGCGATCATCTCCGTTCCCCCTCCCACGAGGCCGAAGCCTGCTCGCGCCAGTCTGGATCCGCAAACGGATCCACCCGCAGCCCCAAATCAAGGGTCGGAAGAGTCCAGATGTCTGACTTGCCGCCACGGTCGGGATAGCTCGGAATCACTCGCTCCAAGCCCCGCCGCACCACCTCGGCCAAGCTCATCTCGTATTGCTCGGCGATCCGCTTCGCTTCCCGATACAAGTAATCGGGCATCTGAATTTGCGTTTTCATCATGATGTCAATCAGCAACCATTGCGAAACGATGGTAAGTGACCCTGCCCCATGCCGCAAGGCCCAAAGGTGCCACCCCCGTGATTTTCCGGCAAACGGGTGTCCCTGTCGAAATTTGGAGCGATCATGCCGGGCGCTCATAAAGTTCAGCGCGACGCAAGCGGCCGACGGGTGAGGAATTGCGCCCGGCGCTGAGTGCGGCGCTGAGCATTTCGGCACGCTCGCGGCGCTTGATCTCCAATGCTTCAGGCGAGGACTCCATGGCATGGGTGAGGCCAACAATCACCAGATCCTTGAGCGTGGTCTTGCGCTGGGCCGCCGCGATTTTGGCGCGATGCAGAGTTTCCTCGGGTCGGTCGATGGTGGTTTTCACGGGCAACATCTCCAGGTGTGTGGAGATGTTGTCAAGAAGCGGAATCGGGCCGCCCATGGCGAGGGTAGGATCGTTCATCAGAACTCAGTAAACTTGATTGTGGGTGCCCACATCGAGCAGAAGGATCGTGATGAATCCGCTTTCCTCGCGTCGGTCCGCAGCGCGACTGTCGTTGGTGCCGTTCTGCTTCCCCTGGCGGCAATTTCCCCCGCCGCCCCCATCATCCAGAGCAATCTTCACCCCAGTCAACCGTGCTGGGCAGGGAGTTGGCTTTCAATACACTTGAGCATGAGTTCCCGCGTCGAGGAGAATAACGGTGATAAAGCCGCCTTCCTCGCGGTAGATCACGCGCAAGTCCCGGCCAGCGGAGAAGGCACGCAGTCCTTTCATTTTCCCCTTCAGAGAATGATCCCGCAGATTCGGGTCATGGCGGTTCGATTCAAACGCGGCGATCGCTTGTTTGACGGAGGTGCGCTGTTCCGATGTGAGTTTGACAAACGCCTTGTCGAATTTCTTGTGAGTGGTGATCTTCATGCGCTCTTGGCGGCCCGTTTTTCCGCCTTCTCATTCTTGGCGACCTCTGCATCCAGATGTTTGAAAAGTTCCGCTGTCGAAGAAAACGGTCCGGAAAGATTCGCCGGGTCTTTCGATTCTTCCCAGGCTTCCAGGATGCGTGCCTCTTGCTCGGGCGTGAACTCAGGCCCGGCGTTGAGCCGGAACGGGATGCTGCGCGTTCTAGCCACCTTGGTAAAAAAGATCCGCACGGCCGTGGTGGTGTCCAAGCCCATCTCCGCAAAGACCTCCTCCGCCTCTTCTTTCAGGCTTCGCTCCATCCGCACTTGTAATTTCACTGCATCGGCACTCATGCGGTCAATTATAGCCGAGGTGCGGACAATTGCAATCCACTTGTCCACCGATTCCGCAAAATCACCCGCTTTTTCAATAAAAACACAACCATGAACCCGTCAAAAACAGGGTCAGTCCTTGGTTTTAAGTGTTTTTTCATATCCTTTTAATCGCTTTTTCTCCATCGGATCTCTTTGCATGCGGTTTACCATCTGGCTCATTGATGCAGGATGCCCCATGGCGAGGCGCTGCACAATCCAATCGTTGCTAACACTCGTCCGTGCCTTCACCACTGCCGCGCAGGCAATCTTGCGCGAATCGCTCTTTTTCAGGAGCCGCAGCTCATCGGGATCGTCCGGCAGGCCCAGTGCGGCTCCGAGGATGCCGATGATGCGCTCCGCTTCACTCTCGCTGTGTGCCCGAACCGCGCCCCCAGCCAGACTTCCATTCTGCCGGATCTTTCCTCCCGCCTTTCCCAACAGCCCCAGCAACTTGTCCTTGAACCCATCCTCACCCAGATACCAACCCCGCCGCAGCGCGACCATTGCTTCATCGCCGATCTTGCCACCTTCATTCAAAGCCCTCGCCTCAAGCCAGGAAACATAGGACAGGCGCCCACGTCTTTCGT
>JBBRCO010000196.1:0-5936 GCA_038204755.1 Verrucomicrobiales bacterium | reverse complement strand
TCCTTGCCGACGCCGGACTCGAACAGGACGTTGTCCGGCAGCACGACGGCGGCGCGTCCGCCGGGGAGCAGGTAGCGGTAGATGTGCTGGAGGAAGCAGAACTGCTTGTTGCTGGTGGGATAGGTGAAGTCGGTGCGGGTGGGGAGCCCGCCGCCCTTTTTGGTGCCGAAGGGTGGATTGGTGAGGATGAGCGTGGCCTTGGGCAGGGCCGCGCCGTCCTCGGAAAGGGTATCGCCATAACGGATGCCACCCTCGATGCCGTGGAGCATGAGGTTCATCATGGCGAGGCGGTGGGTGTCCTGCACATGCTCCATGCCGAAGAAGGTGCCGGTGCTGTATTTCTTCTGCTGTCTCTCGGTGAGGGAATCGAAGTCGTAGTGCTCGCGGAGGTAATGGTTCGCGGCGATCGGGAATCCGCAGGTGCCAGCGGCTGGGTCCTGGATGATGTCGTCCAAGGTGGGCTGCATCACCGCGACCATGGAGTCGATGAGCGGGCGCGTGGTGAAGTATTGACCTGCGCCGGATTTCACCTCGCTGGCGTTCTTTTCCAACAAGCCTTCATAAAGGTCGCCGAGGCCCTCGTGACGGGCGGAATACCAGTCGAGCTTGTCGATTTCGGTGATGAGGGTGGAGAGCGTGGCGGGCTTCTTGATGAAGGAGGAGGCGTTGGCGAAGATTTCCTTCACGAGGGTGGAGCCATGCGAGCCGAGGTGGATGAGGGCGATCTTGTAGAACTCCAAGCGGTTCGGCGCGGCCTTGGCTTCGAGGTCTTCCCAGCGGTAACCCTCCGGGATCTGGTCGTCGGTGCCGGTTTCCTGCGCCATTTTCAGGAACAGGATGTAGGTGAGTTCGGTGACGTATTGGTGGTAAGTGACTCCGTCGTCCTTGAGGACGTTGCAGAGGTTCCAGAGTTTCTGGACGATGTCGTGGGTGGGCATGGTGGAAGAGAATGACGAATGTCGAATGGGCTGTGATTGGTGGGACGGACTACTGGGCCTGCTGCCAGACGGAATCGTTGAAGTGATTGAGCACCTGGTCGAGCTTGCCGTCGAAGATCTTGTCGAGGCGCTTGAAGCCTCCGCCGTCGCGTTTGAAGAGGAGGTCGGGATCATCGAATGCGGCCCGATCCACGAGGCGGTTGGCCTTGGTCTGGGAGGCGAGCTTCTTGAGCCAGTCGCGCTGGGGTTGGGTCCAGCTTTTCGACCCAAGCATGACCTCAAGCGCATGATCCACCCGTTTCTCGAAGGGCACGAGAGGGTCGCCGATGGCAGCTTGCCGGATGTAGCCGATGATGCTGGCGGCGATCTCCTGGTTGGTCATGCGGTTCCACGCGGCGGAAAGGTTGGTCTCGGAAAAGCCTGCCTTGTCGAGTTCGTAGAGGAGTTCGCGGAGCTGCTTGCGGGTGAGTTCCTGGGGCCGGGTGACGACGGTGACCAACGCGGGAATCTGGTTGCCCTTGGTATTGATGAATTCCTTGAATGACTCGATGTAGTCTTCCGGCTTGTCGGTCGCGCCGAATCCTTGTCTCACCTCGCGGAGACTGTCTTCGTGGTCCGAAATCCAGACCGGAGTGGAAGGTTTGTCGCTTTTGCGGTCGAGGATTTCGCCGAGGCCGGGATTCAGGGCGAACCATATCGCGACCTCGGCGGCGGGCATGTCCCGGAGTTGGGCGATGAAGGCGTCAGTGGTGACGCCAGCACGGGTTTCAAAGTCGCGGGCGGCGGTTTCCGAGAGATGGCGTTTCTTGCGCTGGAGCTTGGCGACGAACTGGTCACGAACCAGGGTAAGGACTTCGTTGGTGGGGGCAGCACCGAGTTCCTGCTCAAGCTGGGAAAAGCCGATGTTGGGATCGACGACGACCGGACTCATGGCGGTCACGCCCTGGAGTGCCTCGTAAATTTTCACGGCGTCGAAGATGCGGAAAGTTTCCTTCCCTATCTCGTCGCAACGGCGAGTCGCGCGGCCCATCATCTGATCGAACAAGATGCGGCTGCCGACACGGCGGAGAAAGACAATGTTGCAGATTTGTGGAACATCGATGCCGGTCGTCAGGAGATCGACGGTGACGGCGACGTTCGGATTCCGCTCGTTCTTGAAAAGGCGGAGCAGATGAAGCGGTTTGTCCGCCCCACCGGTGATCTTGATGACCGCATCATCCTCCACGGAACCGTATTGCTTCTTGAATGCATCCTTGAGGAGCTTCACGACGAGGTCGGCATGGGCGTCCGTCGCGCAGAAAATCAGGGTCTTCTTCGGGGAGGAGGGATCGATTTCGCTGGCGAGGTATTCGCAGACGACGCGGTTGAATGGCTCGGTGATGACCTTCTTGTTGAACTGCTCGACCTCGATCTTGATCTCGTCCGGCGCTTTCGCCAGCTCGATCATGGAGGTGTCGCGGTTGTAAACCTTCACTTCCTGGCCCTTCTGCCAGACGATGCCGCTTCGGGAGAGTTCCGTCTCGATCTTGAGAGGCGGGTCGTGATCGATGAGAAACCCATCGATGACCGCTTCACGGTAGCTGTAGCTGTAAATGGGGAGTCCGAAGATCTCGGACGTGTGGAGTGCCGGGGTGGCGGTGAGGCCGATTTTGACGGCGGAGAAGTAGTCGAGGACGCGGCGATACTTTGAAACGTAATCCTCGAAGCTGCGGAAGGTCTGTTCCGTTTCCGACATATCCTTGTCGAGCAGATAGCCACGGTGGCACTCGTCCACGATGATGCAGTCGTATTGATCAATCGCAGGGGATGGATTTTTCTCGGACGAATAGAGCACGCGCTGGACCATGCCCTGGATGGTGGCGATGTGGACGGCGGTGTCCGAATCGGGGCTTTGCTCGTCGATCTCCTTGATCCCGAAGACCTCGGTGAAGGTGTTGAGGTTCTCCATCCGCGTATCCTTGAAGGAACCCGCAGCCTGTTCACCGAGGGCGGAGCGATCCACCAGAAAAAGGATGCGCCGGAACCGCTTCGTTTTCAGAAGGCGATAGATCAGGGCGATGCAGGTTTTGGTTTTCCCCGTGCCGGTGGCCATGGCGATGAGGAGTTCGCGCAAGCCTCTGGCGATGCCGTCCTCGGTGGCGAGGATGGCATCCTTTTGGTAAAAGCGGATGATGAAGCCGTAGTTGAACGACTCGGTGGCAAGCTGCTCATGGGCGGCGTCCACATCGCGCTTCATGAGGTCCGCCAAACCTTCGGGCGTGAACCATCCCTGAAGCGCCGTGCTGAGGTTTTCCGGGCGGCGGAGATCGCAGAACCAGATGCCGCTGTGGGTGGCGAGCTGGCGCAAGTAGGGGCGGCCGTTTGACGAGAACACGAAGGGGATGCGGTATTCGCTATTCGCACCCCAGTTCTGCTCGTGCATCTCGGTTTCCTTCGACGCCTTGAATCCCCGGCTATATCGCTTCGCCTGCACCAGCGCCGAGGAGACATTGACGTTGCTTCGCTTTGCCTCGGTGGTGGCCAAGGGAATCAATCCTACAAAAAACGCGTAGTCGGCGGGACCGGATTCGGTAGGCCATTCGGCGATGGCCATGTTCTTGCCCTTCTCGGGGCGGGTGCCTTTGGCATAGCGGAGTTTTTGGGAATCCACGGTCCAGCCGGCCTGACGAAGTTGGTCGTCGATGAGAAGACGGGTTTCGGATTCGTCGAGGTGCAGGTGGGAGGCAGCGTTGGCGGACGCCTTTACCAATGAAGCGGCTGCTTGTGGTCCTTGGCTGGCCGCCGCGACCTGCTTCTCCGCAAGACGGCTCTGAAGTTCAGTTTTCTCGGCCTCGGCCTCGGTGGCCATCGCCTCCCAGAACGACTGTTCGTCCTTGGCGGCGCTGAGTTCGGCCTCCAGTGAATCGAGCCTTTGGGTCTTCTCGTCGTGTGCCGCTTGATATTCCGCCAGGGTGTTCGCAAGTGCCTCCAGTTCGATCTGAAGCTCCTTCGACTCATTAACCGGTGGCTGTGGCGGAATAAACGCACCTGACTTGAACTGGGGGTCGCCGAACGTGCGGTGAAACCAGACCCCGAGCTGCCAGACTATTTTAAGCAGGCCCAACGCGGCATGGTGATCCCCGGTGAACTCGTGATTTGCGGCATTGCCGGTCCGCCGGACTTCGTGGAAGAGTTGGTAAATCTGAGGGGGCAGGATGCCATGATCGCGGAGGCGAAGCAGGAGGTCGTGCTGTCCTTCGCCCGGCCTATCCAGGAGGCCCACGCCGGACGCCGCGAGCTGGGCGAGCAGCTCGGCCAATTGCCTGAGCTTGAGGAGGCAGGTATTCGGGTCCTCGGAGAAATAGCGTTCCGACAATAGTCCAAGACGGACAAGCTGGTCGTCGTGCGTTTGTAGATGAGCAAAGTTACTCGTCAGGCTAGGAGGCGACTTCATGGAGTCCGATGCTTTGGGCGGATGCCATCAGGCGATTCCCACGGATTGAATTTCCTGCGGCTGCGGGTACAGGCGGCGGAAAACCAGTTCGGGCGAGGCACTCTCATGATTCGGCGCGATGCTAACAACCGAGTTTGGGAGGGGAAGAACGAACCGCGCCTCGTTGAAATTAAAGGCGTTAACAAAGTCGGCACAGAATTCAAACAGTCGTTTTATCGCCGTCCATAGGAAAAGCGCGGCATTCCGCCATTCCCTTTCCCCATCGGAGGACGTAATCCCCGAAACGGGTGACGAAGCCAAAGTCTAAACGTGCGCTCTTCCTTGCCCACTTCACGCGCTGCTGTAAGGGCTTTAGCGAACTCGGGGGATGCGTTCTGCCGCTTGAGCACGGCCTGACGGGAAATGCCTGCGACCGCCGCCGACTCCCGGATTGTGCATCCTTCCGATAATTTGCTTAGGATCGCCCTGCTACGCCAATCAAGTTCCATGGGCGTAACACTACCCAAAATACGTCGATCTGTCCACGCGCACGCGCCCGAGCGCGGGGGCGGAGACAACCGAGGTTTTTCGCTGAAGAGACGATCTCATTCCGCCTTTCCCCTTCTTAACCACCATCGCTTCACCGACTCACCTTCAGGACTGACAAACCCGTGGAACTCCTCCAAGCGCCAACGGAGATTTTGATGATGGACGAACACGAAGGCCGAGGAAGATCCCCGAGCTTACCCGACCATCGAAGTCAAAAAGTGGCCCGAAAATGGCCCGCTGACATTTTCGATCCTAACAAAAAGGGAGCCTTTCGGCTCCCTAAGTCGTTCATTTTAAAGATGGTGGGTAGAGGTGGATTCGAACCAACGTAAGCTTACGCTAGCAGATTTACAGTCTGCCCCCTTTAGCCACTCGGGCATCTACCCATTTCCCGCTCGTCGCTGGGGCGGATGTATGGGGAAGCCCGCCAGAAGTGACAAGGAAAACATTCCCCGCCCGCGGAAAAACTCCGGAGGGCGGAACCATTCACCTGTCCGACTCCTGGCGTTTCACACCGACCAATCCGGCCATCGAAAGTGTCATGAGCCGCCGCGCCCAAGGAATCCGCCGTGTGCATTCGAAAAAGACGTGCCGAATGGGGGTGAGCCACTCATGGTCGGACTGGAACCACGGAGTGAGCCAACGGGTTGCGAGCTGGTAATAGCGGAGGGTGAGACAGCGCCGGCGTTGATACGCTGCCAATGCTTTCTGAAGCGGGTAGCGTGCGAGGCATCCCGCCAGGCAGGAGGCGTCGGCAAGGGCGAGATTCACGCCTTGACCGAGCTGGGGACTCATCGCATGGGCGGCGTCGCCGAGCACGACGATGCCGTCGCCAAACCAACGCCGCATCCGGACATCGCCGTAGCGGGCGGTAAGCACCTGGTCCCATGAGGTGATTTGACTGAGCAGGTTGGAAGACTTTGGGCAAAGCGTCAGAATCTCTTGTTTCCATTCTGCCAGCGGCCGCGCCCGCCAGGCGGTGTCGTCCTCGACTTTGATGCTCCAAAACAAACTGACGAGAGGTGCGCCGCCGTCGA
>JBBRCO010000195.1:0-6102 GCA_038204755.1 Verrucomicrobiales bacterium | reverse complement strand
CAAAAGTCAGCTATCGGGACAAAACTCCACTCTCCAGCTCAGTCCTCAACGACAAACCCAGAGACTGAACTACCCATCCCTCGTCGCTCCTGACCTTCCTCGCATCCGAACCATCACTCCCGATCTTGCCTCGCACAAAGATTGTTCTTTTGAACACTCTTCGTGCCCTCTATCTACCAGCCCCGCCGCCCTCGCGCCTCGCCCCTCTGGCAAATCATCCACCACGGCTGGGACGCCTTCCTCGCCCTCTACGAAAAATTTCACCGGAAAACCCTCGGCCCGCTCGATCCCGCCGCCGTCGCCACCGTCCAATCCTTCCTCCGCTGCGGCGACCTCGCATCCGGCTTCACCCGCCTCCAATGCCCCGACTGCGGGCAAGAACGCCTGCTCGCCTTCACCTGCAAGGGCCGCCACTTCTGCCCGGCCTGCCACCAGCGCCGCACCCGCACCATTGGCGACTGGATCGCCACCGGCGTCTGCCACGAAGTCCCGCACCGCCAATTCGTCTTCACCATCCCCAAAGTCCTGCGCGGCATCTTCCGCACCCGCCTCAATCTCCCTCAAGGAAAACTCGCCGCCATCGCCGGAGTCCACACCTTCGGCGATTACCTCATCTTCCATCCCCACCTCCACGCCCTCCGCGACGCCAAACTCATCAGCCCCAAAAAGCTCGCCGACCTCCTCTCATGGAAACACAGCGGCTTCCACATCGACAACGGCGGCGAAAAACCCGTTCCCGCCCACGACACCGCTGGCCGGAGACGCCTCGCCGAATATCTCCTGCGCCATCCCTCCTCCCTCCAGAAAATTACCTGGAACGCCACCACCAAGACCGTCATCTACCGCTCCAAGCGCCACCACAACACCAAGCGCAACTTCGAGATCTTCACCGCCCCCGACTTCATTGCCGCCATTCTTCGCTTCCGCAAGGGAAGCTTCGAATGGCAAGCCATCGGAAAGCCAACGGACGCGATGGATGCCCTTCGTAGCCTCGGCGAAGAAGGGTTGCTCATGCAGGAGAATTATCGCAATTTTGATCGCATGTTTTACGCCTACATTCTCCGTTCCGAGCAGAACCCTGAGCGACTCTATTACGGTTTTTCATCGGACCTGAAAAAACGCCTAAAAGTTCACAATCAGGGTGGAAATGTTTCGACCAAAACCGGCGTTCCGTGGACTCTGGCGTGGTATGCTGGGTTTAAATTCGAAAGCGCGGCCGTCGATTTTGAGCGCTATCTCAAGACCGCATCCAGAAAAGCCTTCGCCCGTAAGAGGCTTTTGCGCACCTGATCTTCCCCGTCTCCCCTGCTGTTCGTAGCGTCAGCGAAAAATGGGCCTGCCATTCGTAGCTTTAGCGAAGAATGGAGCCCATCGAGCCGCCCTGGCAGGCGATCAAGGAATGGATCCCCGACGACGAACCCGACCTCGATTGGTTCAACCGTCCACGGAATCCCTCCAATCCCGACCCAGACGGCATCGATCAACGCCCGACATGGTGCCCCGAGGAAATCCCCCTCGATGATGGCCGCATCTTGGTTCTCGAATACTCCTGAGAAAGGGGAACAGGCGTCCCGCCTGTTTTTATCACAACCGCTGCCAAAAGAAATCTTGGCAAAGCGGTTTGGAAAGCTCCGCTCGCGACAACTGGAAATAGCCGTGAAAACTCCCGATTCCACCAAAACCCGGCGTTCTGCGGCGTCTTCTCCCTTTCAGCGTTTCAGTTTTCAGCATTTCAGCTTTACCCATCCTCCCCTTTTCCCCGCACTCCGGTCCGGCCCAACGGCTGTTTCAAGGCCCTCCCGCCAAAAGCAAATTCCTAGCAGCCCTCGTCTTGGAACTCGCCCGCCGTCTGATCCTCCAACCCGATCGGTCCGATCACATCCGTCAATCGTTTGCCTTTGCCGTGACGGAACTCGTGCGGCTCCTTGTTCGCCCAACCCATCGCCGCTTGGATCGCGTTGCTCAGCTCGATAAAAGTCACCCCGATCGGTATCGAAAACCGCCGCCAAATCTCCGGCTTGATCCCGTAAAGAAACACCTTCACCACCACCCGATTCCCGACCGTTTTCGCCATGGCGAAACTTATGGAAGCCACGCGCTCCACAATCAAACCGGAAAACGTGGGGGCGGTCTGTGATTGCCAGACGATAAAATCCATTTGGAACCGCCGTAGACTTCCTCTCCATATGAAACCCGTCGCCATTCTTCTCCTCTCCTCGCTCTTCGCCCTCGCCGCCCCGGAAACCCCGAATCCCGGCCTTAAATACTACTACCCCGTCCCCGCCGCGAACCCACCGCAAGTGATCGAGGCCGATGTCTGCGTCTACGGCGGGACTCCCGGCGGAGTCTCGGCCGCCGTCCAATCCGCCCGCATGGGAAAAAAGGCCGTCCTCGTCGTGATGCGCCGCCACGTCGGTGGCATGACCTCCGGCGGACTCACCGCCACGGACATCGGCAATCGCAAGGCCATCGGCGGTTTCGCCAACGAGGTATATGCCAAGATCGGCAAGACCTCCGGCTTTCGACCTTCCCAGGCCGAGGACGCGTTTCTTCATTTCCTCAAGGAAGCCGGCGTCACCATCTACTATGAACATCGTTTGAAAGACGTGACGAAGGAAGGCGGAAAAATCACCTCCATCGCTCTCGAAAACGGCAACACCGTGAAAGCTAAAATGTTCATTGATGCCACCTACGAGGGCGACCTACTCGCCAAGGCCGGTGTCTCCTACCACGTCGGCCGCGAGAGCAACGCCACCTACGGCGAAACCATCAACGGAGTCCAGTTCCGCAACAGCCACAACTTCGCCGTCAAAGTCGATCCGTATAAAATCCCCGGCGATCCTTCCAGCGGCCTCCTCCCGACCATTTCCGCCGCCGATCCTGGCAAACAGGGCGAGGGCGACAAGAAAATCCAGGCCTACAATTTCCGCTTCCAACTCTGGAACGGAGCCGACCGCGTCCCGTTTCCAAAACCCGAGGGCTACGACCGCGACCGCTACCTCCTCCTCGAGCGCTATCTCAATGTAAATCCCAAACCCGCCATCCCTTTCCAGCTCCACAATGGCGATTGCAACAACCAAGGCGGTTTCTCCACCGATCACATCGGCGCGAACTACGCCTGGCCCGAGGCCGACTACGAAACGCGCGAGAAAATTTTCCAAGACCACGTCAATTACCAGCAAGGCCTCGCTTGGTTCTCCGCCAACGATCCCGCCGTCCCAGAATCCGTGCAGACCCGCGTCAAAGCCAGCGGCCTCATGCCCGGCGAATTTCCTGAAACCGCCAACTGGCCGCACGAACTCTACGTCCGCGAAGGCCGCCGCATGATCTCCGAGTATGTCATGACCCAGGCGGAGTGCCTCAGCCGCAAGATCGTCCCCGATCCCGTCGGCCTCGCCGCCTACACGATGGATTCCCACAACTGCCAGCGCGTCGTCATCGGCGGTTCTGTTAGAAACGAAGGCGATGTCCAGGACCGCACCCCGCGCCCCTACTCCATCAGCTACCGCAGCATCGTCCCGAAAGAAGCCGAGTGCTCGAACCTCCTCGTCAGCGTCTGCCTTTCCTCCTCGCACATGGCCTACGGCTCCATCCGCATGGAGCCAGTCTTCATGATCCTCGGCCAATCCGCCGCCACCGCCGCCGCGATGGCCATCGATGGAAACGTCGCCGTCCAGAAAATCGACTACGCCAAACTCAAGGAACGCCTCCTCGCCGATCGACAAATCCTCACATGGGACGCACCGCCGATCACCGAGTCACCTGCCAAAGAAGCGCCGCAGGGAATCCAGTTATCCCACACCGACGCTCAAAAAACAGGCGAATGGACCACCGCTTCCTCCGGCGGTTATCTCCACGACAGCAACAAGGCGAAGGGCGAAAAATCCATCGCCTTCACTCCCGATCTCCCCGCAGCCGGCAGCTACGAGGTTTATCTCCGCTCGTCCAAAAATTCGAACCGCGCCACCAACGTCCCGGTTGAGATCAAACACGCAACAGGGGTGGAAATCCTCAAACTCAACCAGCGCGAGCAAACCGGCTGGATCAAAATTTTCACCGGAGCCTTCAAAGCCGGCAAAGAATCCACCCTCACCCTTTCCAACAAAGACACCGACGGACACGTCATCGCGGACGCCGCGCGATGGGTGCCAGCGAAATAGTGGCTGGAGCATCCTGCTCCAGACCGTCAGGGTGGCGTCCCGCCGCGCCCGACTCGTAAATATTCATTCAATGACCCGCCGCGGACGGCGACTCTGCCCGAAGGAATCGCTCCCGATCTTCATGTGGACAGCCCAGTCAATTCGAGACGCACGCTTGCGTCACACGCTGCGAGACTCCGCGATCGCACGGACGCAATTTGCCGCTTTCCAGCGGGTGTCCCCACCTTTCGAGAGACCCTCGAAGACTTCCATCACTATTGTGATGAGGTCGGATTCTGGATCGATCCTCCTGTGGACCTATCTGAGGAACCGTTCGCAATCGGCTCCGAGCACGAAGTCTGGCACGTCGGAGACAAGGTCATCAAGCTGACCTACCCCGATTTTTTCGGCCTCAAGGTCGTCTATCGGGGCGATGAGGATCACCGGTGTTCACCTTGCGAGTATTTCGAGCGCTGGGTGCTGCATAACGAACTCTTCGGAGATGACGTTGAAATTTTGGGAAAATGGGGTCAGAAAATGGGGTCAGGGTCAGAACTGTTCGGCATGCTCGATGCTCCAGAAGTGATCATGCGTGAAATGAGTCCCGGTTTTACCATCAGAGCGTTAATCCAACGACGTTTCTCGGGAGTGGCGTCGCCCAAGGCGTGAAATCCGGGCACGCCAAGCCCCGGCAAGCGCCTTCGCGGCGGTTCCCCCGGTTCGGATCAGGCTTTTGTTTTTTCGATGCCTAACAGCGCGATGACCTCGTCGAGCTCCGCATAGCCCATCATGTAGAGGCGGAGCAGTTCCATCGCCCGCTTGCCGGGGCGTTTGCCGGTGAGAAGTTGTAACATCAGCGCGGCGATGAGCGCGCTGTAGATCTGGATGGCCACTCCGTCGGGCGATTCGGCCATCAGGTGACGGCAGCCCAGGATGCTTTTGAACCACTTGAAAAACAGCTCCACTTGCCAACGATAGCGATAGATCAGGGCTATAAGTTCGGCCTCCATTTCCAGGTCAGTGACCAACAGCAGGGTCTTGCCGTCCACCTCGACCTTGACCACGCGGATCGGTTCCCCCTGCCATTTGTCGCCCAATCTTACCCGGCCTTGCCAAGTGACGCCCGCCGTGCGGTCGGTGTCGGTGAGCGGCATTTCCTCGACAATTTCCATGCGCGGGTTGTTGCGGATGCGGATGACCCACGAGGCACCCAGCTTGCGCAACTCACCGAAATAGGCGTATTCGAGGCCGTAGTAGCGGTCGGCGACGACGACCTCGCCCTCCTTGACCAGATCGAGCAGGGCCTTGCGTTCGCAGGAATTTCCATGGGTCACTTTGGCGTCGTCGGGAGCCTGGCGCAGCACGGTGAATTTCAAATGCAGCTTGGCGGCGCGGTTGTTGTCGTTCTGCCAGAGAGCCCAGTGCATGCGCGGCAGGGCGGGCAGCAGCGAGCCGTCCACAAGCTTGAGCTTGTCGGCGAGGTGGGCGAGCCGCTCGTCGCCCCACGAAGTGGAAACCTCGCCTGAGAGTTCGAGAAACACCTGCCGAAGCAGTTCCGGATCGAACACGCCCTGCGCCTCCGAAAAGCTTCCCAGGCTCACCGGGCGACCACAGACCTCGTCCTGGACCCGCCGAAGGTTGCTCGCGAAGCAAAGGCCGCGCATGGTCTTGATGACCGGATTAAAAAGTCCGAAGAGGATGAGGCTGAAATAGTCCTCCTCAAGCAACAAACGCTCGGGACCGCCTGGTCGGGGTGCCGGTTTGACGGTCCTGGCCTGAACGATGGCGAGCCGCCGCCGGAACTCGTCGAGGAGTTTCCAACTGGAGAGCATTTTCTCCTCGATGATGGGATTGGCATCGGCCACGAACCGAGGAAATCATGCTAAATCTAACAGTACAAGCGTTTGTTTGAAGAATTTTCAAAGGCCACCGATGTCAGCAACGAGCATGCCGAACAGTTCTG
>JBBRCO010000194.1:0-6237 GCA_038204755.1 Verrucomicrobiales bacterium | reverse complement strand
GCATCGTCCCACGGTGCGGTGCAGCCCTCGGCTTCCGGAGCGGTGAAAATCCCCGGCCCGGCATGCAGCCACAGACGTTCGAACTCGCCGTCCAGGGAGCTTGCTTCCTCCGGGGTGAGCGGCGGGTTCCCGGTCCAGACGAAGTGACCGGTGACCACGCGCCATAGCAACGGCCAGCGCCGCAGCAGGCCGGGAAGGGCCGGCATTTCATGATAGACGGCGGTGCGGAGCGGTTCGCCGGGACCGCTCGGCAGCACGGCGACACGCTCCACGCGCCATGGACGGCGGAGCAGAGCGAGAATGGGCAACGGCAATGTTAGAATCATGACCAGCAGAGCCGACAACCTGCCGAACAGCGAGGAAAGCGCCTCTTGTGGCGGATCCAACCGCGAGAGGAGGAAATTGTCCGTGAGACGTGAGAGGGAACCATTCCGCCAGTTGACAAGAACCGGACCGGCCGCCACCGAATCGCCCAGATGGGTCATGCTACCGAGATAGGTGCGGGGGCCAACGGTGCTGTTTTCCACGGTGGCGTGCGCATCGATGACCGAGTCGCTTTCCACAAAGCCGCAGGGGCCGACAATCGCATCGGCACCCACCATGGAGTTAGGACCGATCCAACAGGGCGCATGAAGGATGGCCGAGCGGTTCACCCGGGCCTTCAAGCCGAACCAGATGCCAGGTGAAATCTCACCCGCACCAATCTGACTCGCCGCCAATATAGGAAGCAGCCGTGCGCGGGAGTTATGCCAAGTGTCCGGATCCGTGATGAGCGGAACATCCGGTGCCTGCGGCAAGCTGTCCAGAGTTAGAACCGCGTCGTGTCCGAAGGAGGCGTGGCGGACCGCCGCTTCGGCGGGTGAAAGCTCGGAGGATTCCGGGGAAATCCGGACCTGCATGCCCCAGGCGGCACCCTCTCCCACGTAAGCACGCACTTCGGACGGGCGGTCGCTGGCAAGCAGCAGCACCTCGGTGACGCCGTTGCGGGCGAGTCCATCGAGCGCGTGTTCGATGAGCGGCTTGCCGAGATAAACCGCAAGGGCGAGCGGGACTCCGCCGGTTAGATCTTCGAGCGCGGGGCGCTGGTCGGGACAAATGAGAATCACCTTTTTCATACGCCTCCTTTCCCCAGCAGGACTGCCGGCACGGTCTTCACAAGGATGAGCAGATCCTTCCAGAACGATTGGCTTTCGATGTAGCGGACATCGAGACTGACCTGTTCGGGAAACTCGATGCTGTTTCGATCGCTGACTTCCAACAGCCCACCTTCGCGCTCGCCGATCTGCCAGAGACAGGTGATGCCGGGCACGGCGAGCAGACGGCGACGGTCCTCCGGCGAGTAGAGCGCGACCTCGCGGGGCAGCGGCGGGCGGGGGCCGACGAGCGACATCTCACCGCGCAGCACGTTGATCATCTGCGGCAGCTCGTCGATGGAGGATTTCCGGATGAAGCGCCCGATGGGGGTGATGCGTGGATCGTTTTTCATCTTGAAGGTGATGCCGTCGCTCTTCTCATTTTGATCGAGCAGCTCCTTGAGTTTCGCCTCGGCGTCCACACACATGCTGCGGAACTTGAGCATGCCGAACTCGGTGCCGCGCAGGCCCACGCGTTTTTGTTTGAAGAACACCGGCCCGCCGTCGCGGCGCACGAGCAGCGCGGTCCCGATCATGACGGGAGAGAGCACGATCACCAGCATTCCGGATGCGGCGACGTCCACACAGCGTTTGAAAAAGGCGGTGCAGCCGATGGTCCAGCGCCAGGCAAGGCGCTTCCACTGCATGTAAAACCGCAGGCGTGTCCTGCCGAAGGGCGTGGATGCCACAAGCATCCGCTGGACGAGGAGCGCTGTCATTTGATCAGATGTCATCATGTTACGCCTCCGGTTTTCCGATAGCCCGGAATTTTAAATTTTCAGTGATTAGATATTTCATGACATCGGTTCCAAGACGGAGATTGATGCGATGGTGGTGATGGCGGAGCGCAGATCGCCGGCGGCTTCACGCGCCGCTTCTTGAAGAGCCGGCCATGCCGCGAGGGCATCGGTGAGGCGGCCATCGCTGGTGGCATTCTCGATGGTTTCCGCAGCACCCTGAAGGGCGGTTAGGGCGAAGATGGAGGCGGTGCCCTTGAGGGAATGCGCATGCCGCCTGGCATCCTCGGAATTGCCCATCGAGATGGCATTGTGGACCGCTTGCAGCAACGCATCGAGGTCCTCCAGAAAATCAGATGCGAGCGAGATGGCATCTTCGGGCGAGAGTTCGTCAGCAAGCTGGCGCAGCGCTTTCATGGCGTCGGTTTCCGTGCTTTTCGCGGGCGCTGCGTCACCGGTTTGTTGCAGAATTAGATTGCGAAGGGCCTTCAGACGGATGGGTTTCGACAGGTAATCACCCATTCCCGCCTTGAGGCAGATTTCACGGTCACCGGCAAGCGCATTGGCGGTTAGAGCGATGATCCGGACGGCGGGGGTGCCCGTTTCGCGCTCCCATTCGCGGATCCTGCGGGTCGCCTCGAGTCCGTCCATGCCCGGCATCTGCACATCCATGAGGATGGCGTCATAACGCGTGGCCTTCGCCGCCTTGAGGGCTTCATGACCGTCCACCGCGACATCGGCCGTGCAGCCCATTTGTGCCAGTGCCGCCAGAGCAAGCTTGCGGTTGATGACGTTGTCTTCCGCGAGCAGCAATCGCAAAGGACGATCCCGCAGGAGACCGGGAGCGGATGGAAAACCGGTTTTCGTGGCACGGGCCGAAATGTGGCCCGCTTCGGCAAGCAGTGAGTTGAAAAGCGGGGAAACCTTCAGTGGCTTGAACAGAGTGCCTGTGACGGCGCCGCCAAATCGCTCGCGCAATCCGATGCCGTCGCCAGGCTGGCACATCAGGAACAGCCCCACGCCCCGCTGCGCCAGCGACGTTGCAAAGCCGGTGCCCTCCTCATCGATGCATCCTGAGTCGAGTAAAAGCACCTGCGGCTGCCAGCCGTCGAGCAAGGGAACAGCAGCTTCCTGCGAACGCGCGGCGCGCACGTCCAAACCCCAGCGCTCCAGCAGTTCGGTGATGACCAGGCGGGAGAAATCATGGCTGTCCACCAACAGTGCTCGTCTGCCGATGAGGTCCGGGAACGGGACCGGAGTCACCAGCGGTGGCGGGTCGATGGCGACCGGGACGCGGATTTGAAACGAGAACACCGACCCATGACCCGGCTGGCTTTCGACGGAAATGGAGCCGCCCATGAATTCCAGCAACCGCCGGCAAATGGCGAGTCCGAGGCCGCTACCACCAAATTGCCGTGAGGTCGAGCTGTCTTCCTGGTGGAAAGGCTGGAAAAGCCGGCCGAGCTTCGCGGGCGCGATTCCGATCCCGGAATCGCTCACGCTGAAACGCAGGGTGACCTCGCCGTCCTCCACCGGCGTGGCGGTCACTTCGAGCTTCACGGTGCCTGCCGGGGTGAATTTCACCGCGTTTCCCAGCAGATTCACCAGCACCTGGCGCAGGCGAAGGGAATCGCCGATAACCGCGGTCGGCACCTCCTGCGCCAGGCGGGCGGCGAGATCGAGTTGCTTTTCAGCTGCGGCGGGGGAGACGCTTTCGAGAGCATCCTCAATGCATTTTTCCAGGCTGAACGGTCTGGCCTCGATTTCCATGTGGCCGGATTCGATTTTGGAAAAATCCAAAACGTCGTTGATGACGTGGAGGAGCGATTCCGCGCTGCTGCGAATGGCGGCGATGAAATCCTGCTGCTGATCGGACAGTTCGCTGTGCTGGAGGAGCTGGGTGAAGCCCAGCACGCCGTTCATGGGCGTGCGGATTTCATGGCTCATCGTGGCAAGGAAATCACTTTTCGCCTGGTTGGCCGCTTCCGCCGCTTCTTTGGCGCGGAGCAACTCGACTTCCGCATTCTTGCGGACGATGAACTGCCCGATCTGATTGCAGATACCCTCCAAGGTCTGAAGCAGGATTCCGTCCGGCTTCTCGATTCTGGGGCTGAAAAACTCCATCATGCCTTGGAAGACACCGTTGTTGAAAAAAGGCAGCGCCAGGGCGGCGTGCAATCCGCACGCGATGGAAACCGATGCACGCGGGAAGTTTTCATCCACCGTGACATCCGGCACCCAGGCACTTTGGCCGCTTAACCAGACCCGTCCCGGCAGGCCTTCGCCGATTCTGAACTTGCGGTCGCGGCTGTCTTCAAGAAACGACCTGCAATCGATTTTTGGATCATGCCATGCCTCGGCGAAAGCCAGTTCATCACCCTCGAGGGAAGGTCTCCAGAAACAACCGACGGACCAACCAAGACCGTCGCAGATGATACGCAAGATTTTCGCGCTGGCCGAGTTCAGCGTGCTGCCACCTGCCAGAATCCGGGAAACCGCGTGTTGCACGTTGCGGCGGCGTTCTTCGAGAATCCGCTCGGTCACATCGGATTCCACCGCCATGAAGTTCGTCAGAACCCCTGCCTCGTCGAGGATCGGCTGGACCTCCAAGAAAACCCAGTATTTGCGTCCATCTTTGGCGTAGTTCAGAACCTCGGTGCGGTATCCCTCTCCGTTGCGGAGTTTTTCACGCATCATTTGTGTGGTCAGGGCACTGGTTTCGGGGCCTTGCAGTAGTGACCCTGGAGTTTTCCCAATTGCTTCCGGCAAGGTCCAGCCGGTGAGCCTCACAAATCCGTCGTTAACCCATTCGATGCGGCCTTGCGCATCTGAAAAGATGACCGCGTTGTCCGTGCGCGAGGCCACCAACGCCAGCTTGCTGGCCTCGGCTTCCTTTTCGCGGAGGCGCGCGCGCTGTTTGGTGAGCGTGGCGGTCAGGCGCTGGAAATCGTCATTGACCATGCGCTGCGTCTGGACGACCTGCAGCAGGTCCATGGTCTGGTCGTGAATGGCAAAGTCGCTCAGAGTAAGACCTAACCGCTCGACCTCGTCGGGATCGGAAATCCATGGCGCGGCCAACATCAAAAAGCTGTCGGAATCCTCCAACGTGGCCACCTCGCCTCGCAACGTCAGGCCGCTGCCGATGATCTCGAAGAGGAACAAAAGATCGCCGCTTTTGCGGAAAAATTCCGCCTCCATCGCTCCGATCGGGCGGCGGAGTTCGAAGAGATCGGTAATCAAGGTGCCGGGCACGGCTTTCTCGCAGATCTTGCGAAGGCTCGGACCCGTGGATTGGATTCGCAGTTCCGCATCCCATTCGATAAAGAAAGGAAACGCCCTGCGGAGCATTGTGGGATTCAACGCCGGCGCGATCAAATCCGCATGAGCGGGAGTGGTCATGGAGAGGCAGGGCGTTCCCAGGTAACGACGAAAATGTCATGATCCGCACCCTGATCCTTATGCGCCAGAACGGCGGAGGTGCAGGGGGTTTCATACAGCTTGCCGAGCCCTTGGATCAGTCCGGTCACAAAGGAAGTCAACCCCGGCCGGTGGCTGTGGTAATGCAGGTGCAGGCCATCGTCCGTGACATCGGTGCATTGGAAACGAGGCGGCTCCAGATTCGGATAGATCATGGCCACGCGGGTGTGGAAGTTCGGCAGATTGACTAAAAACTCCTTCACTGAACTACCGCCGGATTTCATCATCGGCCCATAGCTCTTCGCCGCGGTTTCCAACACCCAGTGCTCGCCGAAAGCAATGAGGATGTCTTCGGCAGGGACACCCAGCACTTCTGAGGCGGCGCCCACCAGCTTGTAGGTCAATTCGTCAGGATAGCCTTCGTTGCTGATGAAGACGTCCACATCGACGCCAGCCTTGGATTTGATGTGTTCCCATTTGTCCTCTCCGAAATTGGAGACCACAAGTTCTTCGATGGCTTTATTGACGAGTCCGTACATACGATTTGACGAAGAGTTTTGCCCACCGCGTGGGCAGAAAACTTAGGAAACCTAGAATATCCATGTTTCGATGACCAGCCTGAACTTTATATAAGTTACCCGGGGTTAAACAATAAGACGTCGGCGATGGTCGGGTTGCGCGGCATCAGGAGGCTGACGCCGGAACGAAGCAGGGCGGCCTGATCATCGCCCGTCAGGCCGGAATCAATTGCGGCATAACGCGCTGCGGGAATTGACCGGATGAGTTTCGCTGCGAATTCGACAGCGGGTTCGCGAGCCAGCGCGAGGTCGAACACCACGATTCCGTAAGGGGCAGCGGAATCCTGCGCCCCCTCCGCGCTTTCCGTGGCTTGAGCGTGCCAGCCTTGTTTTTCGAGCATGCGCAGCAGCAAGGTACGCAGCAGCCGGTCG
>JBBRCO010000193.1:0-6325 GCA_038204755.1 Verrucomicrobiales bacterium | reverse complement strand
GTCAGGCCTGTCAAGGCAATGGCAGACGAAGTGTTGCGTGACACAGGCATTCCTGCCTGTTCTTCGGGCGGGTGCTTGTGAAAGAACAGGCAGGAATGCCCAGGTCACTTTATTGTTAGCCATGTGTTTTATCTGATCATGCTCGCCATGATATCCCATGGCGAGATCACGCCGACGAGCAGGCCGCTGTCGGGCTCGACGACGGGCAGGAAATTCCGTCCGTGAAACAGATAGAACATCACGGCCACCTGGGGCTGATCCGGCCGCAGAACCGGTGTGTCCGTATCAAGATAGCGGCTGACGGGCTTGTCCATGATGGTGGAGAAACGCTCGCGCACGTCGTCCATCGTTTCGGCGAACATTCCGCCGTCGAGCATGTGGGCGATTCTATCAAAACGCGGGTCGTGCACGGCCACCTGTGGCAGGATCGCGGCGATGAGCAGGTTTTTGCGGAATTGCCCGATGTAGCGGCCCATGTCATCGACCACCGGCATGGCGAGCACGCGGTTCTGAATCAGGATTTGCACACATTCGGTGAGCGTCATGCGCGAGGTGAGCACCGGATATTCGGTGGCCATGATGGAGCCGCAGGTGTCGTCTGATAATTGGGATGGGTGCATGAGTTGATAGGGTGGTGGGTTCTGGTGGACGCGGGGTCATTTCACACCTAGCAGCGCGAGCAGGATGCCGCCGGAAATGGCGGTGCCGAAGACGCCCGCGAGGTTCGGGCCCATGGCATGATAGATGAGGAACAGCTTGGGGTTCTCCTTGTTCGCCACGATGTGCGAGACGCGCGCGGCGATGGGCACCGAGGCGATGCCTGCGGAGCCGATGAGCGGGTTGATCTTGGTTTTGAGGAAAAGGTTCATGATCTTCGCCGTGATCACCCCGGAGGCCGTGCCGCAGACGAAGGCGATCAGGCCGAGTCCCACGATCTCCAGCGTTTGGAACGTGAGGAATGTCTGCGCCTGCATGGTGGAGCCGATGGCCACTGTCAGCACGATGGTGACGACGTTGAGGATCGCGCCGCCGGCGGTTTCCGCGAGGCGGCCGACGACGAGTGTCTCACGCAGCAGGTTGCCTAACATGAGCATCGTTACCAGCGGGGCGACAGGCGGGAAGAACAGGTTGACGATCGCGGCGATGATCAGCGGGAAGATGATTTTCTCCAACCGGCTGACCTTGCGGACTTGCGCCATCTGGATGTTCCGCTCTGCCTTGGTGGTGAGCAGGCGCATCACCGGTGGCTGGATGATGGGCATCAGGGCCATGTAGGAATAGGCGGCCACGGAAATGGGCGAGAGCAGGTGAGGCGCGAGTTTCATCGTCACGAAGATGGCCATCGGTCCGTCAGCGCCGCCGATGATGCCGATGGCACCTGCTTCTGATAGGGTAAAGCCCATCATCTTGGCGAGGATGAGCGCCACGAAGATCCCGAGGTGCGCGCCCGCGCCGAGCAGCACGAGTTTCGGGTTGGCGATCATCGGGCCGAAGTCGGTGATCGCACCCACGCCGAGGAAGATCAGCGGCGGGACGATCAGCAGCGAGACGCCCTTGTAGGCGTAGTTGAAAAGCCCGCCTTCCAGCGCGAGATCGGAGCCGGGGATGTTCACCACGATGCAGGCGAAACCGATGCCTATCAGCAGGAAAGGCTCGCACTTTTTCACGACGGCGAGGTAGATCATGATGAAGCCCACGGCGATCATCACGAGGTTTCCCCAATACAAATGGGCGAGGCCGGTTTGTTTGAACATCGCGTCAAACAGGGAAATCATTTGGTCGATCATGGTGTCTCGGGGGGTGGTGATCAGTGGCCGCTTTTCAGGTCCTTGTCATCGATGTGCCAGAACCGGTTGACCAATGGCAGCAGTGCGAGCACGACGCCGATTCCGGAAATGATGAAGAAGCTGAGGATGAAATCGACGATGCTGATGATGACGGCGCCTTCCACGGAGTCTGGTATGATGATCATGGTGGTGGGAGATGGGATGCGGTGAGGACAGGGCATCGCTTTGCCCTTTTGATTGATGGCACCGTTGCCCTCCCGCAATGCGCAAACAAGCTCCAAGCGGCTGATCAGAAGCATTGCAGACAACTTCGCAAGATATGCGGGTGGCTGAAAGTGACCATGGCATTCTCGCCGGTTCCTCGGGCGGGTGCTTGTGAAAGAACAGGCAGGAATGCCTGTGTCATACGAACTAACGAGTCTCCAGCAGAAGATAGACCGGCGAGTTTCCCGCTTCCATCCGGATGGTTCCATCCGCTGCCTGTTTTGCTGTGGCGGGGGAGTCCTTCATTTCTGCGAGCGGCATGCGTGTGGAGGAAATGAGTTTACCGGGGACTTCTGCGAGCGTGAACTCGGCGGGTTTCACTCCGGCGGTGGGGGACCAGACGGCCCAGATCTTCTTTTTCGAATCCGTGGCGTGGTGGTATTCCTGCACGCGCAGTTTTCCCGCTTCGTCGGTGACGATCCGGCTGAAGCGGAAATCCCCGAGCGTTCGATACAAGTGCGCCACCGCATGGAACGACGGCTTCGGCTGGAAATGGCGGGTCAACCCGGCGCTCGCATGAAGGGTCGCCTTGTCCTCGTCATTGAAAAAATAAATGAACGCGCGGTCCACCGGCATCGCGGAAAACACCAGCAGAGAGCGCACGATCCACTGCGCCTGTTGCTCGTCGGTCACGCCCACCCATTTCGCAAAATCGCCGGACTTCTCCTGCGGTTGGGTCGTGCTGTCGTAGCCAAACTCGGTGATCCACACTGGCTTGGCGGGTGCGTTTTTATCGCGCCACCGGCACAGCGCGTCGATGTCTTTCAGATAGTGCGGCAGCGCCGGATCTTCGGGGAAACTCCGCCGCCAGGTGGGCCAGTTTTCCAGTTGGGCGTAGGTGTGGATATTCAGAATATCGTAAAGCTCCGGCCATCCGCTCACGCATCCGACGTTTTTCTCATAGTTGCCGCTCGGGCCGGTGGTGATGTTGCAGGTGGCGATTTTCAGCTTCGGATCGCCCTCGCGCACCCCGGCGGCCATTGCTTTGAAAATCCGCGTGTAGTCCGCGTCCGACCATTTGCCCGGCTCGTTGCCGATCTCCACGGAAGTCACGAGCTTGCGGGCTCCCGACGGGCCGAATTCCTTCGCAAACGACCGCCCGTAGGCCTTCGCATCCTGCTCCAGGTTTTTCCAATCCGCCTGAGGTATCGACTCGAACATCAGACAGGCGTCGGTCTCCCAGCCCTTCTCCTTCCATGAGCCATAGACCTTGCTCCAGTCCACCTTGTTTCTGGCGAAGGGAAACGGTGCCGGCGCGGATGTCTCCTTTCCCAGATCCCACGCCACCGGGTGGTAGTCCCGCACCTTTTCGCAAACCGGCCGGTAGAGCTCCGGCTTGAACTGCACCGTATGGCCGTTGATCCCGATGAAATCCCGCATCAGCGGCCGGGGTTCCGCCGCTTGGAGCGAGCCGCAGACTATGGCGAGAAAAAGCGCGGGACCACAGAGCGAGAGAGGACGGATCATGGGTTTGTCAGGGGCGTATCCTGGAAAGGTGATACAGACATTCCTGTCTATTCTTTCACAGGCACCGGCCTGAAAAACAGGCAGCAACCATCCGTGCTAACTTTGCGGCAAAGTCACGTTTGCGAATTTCAACTTGTATCCGTGTGGGAGGGAGCTTACCGGGTGGGATTGATCTCGAATTTTTTCCCATATTCCCGCCCTGTTGTGTTCCCATTCCCTGTAGCCCCATGAATTCGTTTTATGAAGATCCGGCCGTCCGCCAGCGCCTGGTGGAGTATCTGGGCGGAGACACGCTGGAGGCCGCCACCGCGGTTTATCTCACTCACTCGGACGGCTGCCTTTTCCAACGCTCCGAACTCCACCCGCCGCGCGACCTGCAGTGGTTTCTTGATCGCGAACTCGACATCGCCCGCTCCCTCGCCGACCGCGAATCCCTGCTGCTTCACCTGGACATCGAGTATGTGAATTTCGACGCACCCGGCGAGGCCTACATCGATCCGCAGCGCACCTTCCAGCTGCAGGAGCCGGTGGTGCGCGTGATCGAGGCGCTGCTGCTGGAGTGGGGCATCCAGCCACTCCACCTCATCACCGGCCAAGGCCATCACTTTGTCTGGCAGGTGCCGTTCCAGTCCGAAGTCGCGAGCCGGATCGCCGCGCTCAAGCCCTCGCCCGAGCTCGTCGCCGCCTGCATGGATCGGCTCGGTGATGGCGTGGGCTCGGAAATCAGCAGTGATCAGTTAGGTACCTTCACCGCCATCGCCCTGCTGATGGAATACCTCGCCCATCGGATCAAATGGGAGGCCGCGCCGCGCACCTTGCTGCCGGTGGAGATCACCGCCGTGCATGTCGGCCCGTGCGCCACCACCCAGCGGGAAATGATCTCCATCGATATCTCCGAATACGGCGATCCGCTCCACACCCGCATGGTCCGCCTGCCCTACACGAACTATCTGAAACCCTGGCTCAACGGACTCGCCCGAGACATGGGCATCGAAAACGCGCTACCACGTTTCCGGACCATTCCGCTGCACGAAATGGACGTGCGCCAGGCCATCCGTTGCCGCGAGGACGAAGGCTCGGTGAAGGAACTCGCGCACCGCGCCAGCGGCCGCATCCCACAGCAGGAAAGGGGAACCGGCCGCCTGCTAGACGAGTATCTGCGATCTCCCCTGCGGAAATTTCACGAGCACTTCTACTCCGTTTCCCACGATCCCAAGGAGCACTGGCAGGACACCTACGACCGCATCCCGCTGGAGCCGCTCGCCCCGTGCGTGCGGGATCTTCTTCTCTATCCGAATGACCGCCTGCTGAAGCCCGCCGGCATCCAGCTTGTCACGCGCGCCCTGCTGGCCGAGGGCTGGCACCCGCGCCACATCGCCGGGCTCATCCGCTCGAAGTTCGAAAATCCGGCCCATGGCTGGGGTGTGAACTGGAACGAATACGAGGCCGGCACCCGCGCCGATTTCTACACCCGCCTCTTTGCCGGGCTGTGGGCCACCGGCGTGGACCAGTTGGTGGATTTCAACTGCATTTCCACCCGGGAAAAAGGCTTCTGCTCCTGCCCCGCGTCCGCCGAGTGCGCGCTCACCCGCTATCATGATATTCTCCTAACGAATTCACCCGACCCATGACACCCTGGAACATCAGCCTGTCCACCGGTTGCTTCTACAGCCGCCCCATTTTCGACGTGCTCGACGAGATCCGCGACAGCGGTTTCGAGTCCATCGAAGTCTGCTCCTTTCCCGCCCATCTGGACTATCATGACAAGGAAGACGTGGCGCGCGCTGGCGAGAAACTGCGCACACTCGGCATCCGGCCCGTCTCCTTTCACGCCCCCTTCGCTGATAAGATCGACATCACCGACCTTGATCCCGCAGTCCGTGCCGCTGCGGTGCATGAGCTCCTCACCGCCTGTGATGCCGCCGCTGTCATGGGCGTGAGAAACATGGTGCTCCACCCCGGCCCGGAGCGCGAGGGCCGCCCGCCCGAGCATGAGTTCCTGGACCGGATGAAAAACGCCGCCCAGTCCCTCAATATCGTCGCCGAGCGCTGTTGCAAGCAGGGCGTCCACCTCGTCCTGGAAAACATGCTGCCGCACCTGCTTTTCGGCCACATCAACGACATGCTCTATCTGTTGGGTAGTATCAAGAACTGCGAGGTCGGCGCCTGTCTCGATACCGGGCACGCCTTCCTCGCCCGCGAGCTCGGCACCGTCGTCCACAAGCTCTCCGGCCACCTCCACCTCGTCCACGTAAACGATAACCGCGGCGACCGGGACGAACACCTCGCCCCCGGCGAGGGCCACATCGACTGGGCGTGGTTCGTTTACGAGCTCCGCCGCTATCACTTCTCCGGCACCCTCGTCCTTGAGCTTTCCTCCCGCCCGAACGAATCGACCGCAGACATGCTCCAGCGCGCCAAATGGGCTCGCGATTATCTCGTCAATCTCATGAACAAGCTGGAATAGCCTCCTTTACAGCAGCGTTTCTGCGGGCGCTGGTGGTTGAGCGGCACCTGCCCTGTCACCCTTGACGAGAACATCCCTCGCAGGATTTGCAAATGGCTGCCCAGTTTGGCCTCGAACCCCTGGCCAGCGCCAGCCTCTGGAATTGCACAAATCGAACCCCTGGCCAGCGCCAGCCTCTGGAATTGCGCGAATCGAATGCCCAGTCAGCGCCAGCCTGCGGGCGGCGATTTGAAAGCCGGATGATTTGGGCGGTGTGAACGTCGGATGGCGCTTGCGCTGGATCTTCTTCGAGAACTTCTAACTAAACTCTTCTTCCTTCGTCTTCTTCCCGTTCTTCTTC